>JBASRM010000031.1:0-34331 GCA_049273835.1 Blastocatellia bacterium
GCTAATGTGTCACCGGGCCCTCCGTCTTCTTCGGCGAGTAGCTTACAGCGAAAAGCCGAAGATCTTCTCTCAGAGTATCAACGTGTATACGGCGTTCGGATGACCGGGACTGGTGTAGAAGTCGACAACGCCTCTCAATATCGCGAGCCGGAGATTGAATTGCTATTCGCAATTGATAGTTTCGCGAATGCTACGCAGCTCTATGCAAGATTAACCACCTCGCTTCGGGACAGGCAGAGTCTCCGCGGCGCTACTCTCGCTATGGCGCGCGAGGCGAGAAGGACCGACCGCGTGATCGCAACCTCTACCAGCCGTGCCGCAGACTCGCTTGCCACCAGATGGGATGCCATACGTCAGGATGTCTTGAGACTCATGCAGACCTTTAATATCGGTTCATCTGAGATTGAGAACTGATCCGTCTGGTGGCCAATAACATAATCAATTCTTGCTCCGGTGGAACACAGCTTCGCTCAGTCAAGCCGGGCAAGAGGATGTCTCGCCTCTCCGGCTACCGCTCGAGTTGTAATTAGTTACCCAAGGCTCGCTCACCAATCGAGAAAGCATGATCGACCTCAAAGAGACCGCAAAGCGCATATTTCTCGAGACCTTGAGATCCATCGAGCCCGCCGCCGCTATCAACAAACACTTGCGAGTTGAGGGTAACAAGTTGACTGTAGCCGGCGACGAAATAGATCTCGACACCGTTGACGATGTCGTGTTGATCGGCATGGGTAAAGCGAGCTTGAAAATGGGTTCGGCTGTTGAGGGCCTTCTGGGAGATCGAATCAAGCGAGGGGTTTTAGTTACCGACCGGCGATCGAGTCTGCGTGTCAAGTCCGAGGTCATTGTCGCGGGCCATCCCTTACCGGACTCCAACAGTCTTATCGCGGGCGATAAGATCATCCGACTCGTTAAGTCGTGCACAGATCGATCGCTCATCTTGTTTCTGGTGTCCGGCGGAGGTTCGTCGCTGGTTGAGTCCCCATGCTCACCGCGAATATCGCTTGACGATTTGAGAGAGGCGAATCGAGTTCTTGTAAGCTGCGGGGCTTCGATTCGCGAGATAAACATCATTAGAAAATATATGTCGGGCATCAAGGGCGGTAGGCTCGGCTACCTCGCTCGAAATTCCAAATGGGTTGGCATGTATTTGTCGGATGTGAATCCTGATGACTTGCGTTCGATTGCTTCCAACCCCCTTCTCCCCGAAGAAGTTCGCGCCGAGGCCGTGGATGATGTGATGACCAAGTTCAAACTGATTGACGCTCTGCCGTCATCGATTATTGAGGCACTTCGGGACCAGAAGAATTCGAGCGTCGAAATGGACTGGATTAGAGGGCACATGCCGTTCTCGACGGTGCTGCTGCTCGAGAATCGCGACGCCGTTCAAGCAGCAGCCGAACTTGCGGGAAGCTATGGATTTCGAGTCGAAGTGGATACTGACCTGGTCGAAGGCGACTACAGAAATGTCGCCGGCCGGTCCATCGAGCGGCTGAGCGCGCTTCGATCCTCGTTCGCAAGCGAGCCCGTGTGCTTGATCTCGGGAGGTGAGGTATCCTGCACAGTAAGTGGGAATGGCGTCGGTGGGCGCAATCAGGAATTCGTGCTATACTGCGCAGCGCAGTTGGGAGCCTCGGAGCTGCTGAAGGGTGCCGCGGTGCTTTCTTGCGGTACGGATGGCATCGATGGAAACAGCAGAGCAGCGGGCGCGGTGGCAGACCAGGAATCGGTTGTAAGCGCGGCCAAGAGCCGCATCGATGTCTGGAGCTTCATCAACAGCAACGACTCTTATTCGTTTTTCAAAAGAACCGGCGGACTCGTAGTGACGGGGCCCACGGGCAATAATGTTAGGGATCTCCGAATACTAATGGCGCAATGATGCAGTCTTGTTGGGCTCTTCCCCAACGATGGAGGATCAGAACATGAAAAGGATCATACCGATTGTGGCGGTTCTTCTTCTTGCAGTGGGCTGCGACAAAAAGCCCACCTCTGTAGCGAGGGCCCAGAAAGATCCAAAGATTGCTGCAGTCGAGGAAAGAATCGCCAAGACCACTCCAGAAGGCAAGCAGGTGATCGAGAAAGTTCAAGGGTTGAAGCCCGAGGTCAACGAGCAGGTGTCGACCAAGACGGTCGGCGAAATGGTGGACGAATACGCGAAGACTAAGGGCGCCTACAACATAACCCCGATAGGGTGGGAAGCTTCGCAGAAGAAGACGGGTCGCTGGAAGATAGCATTTAGTTACCAGGA
This sequence comes from Blastocatellia bacterium, assembly GCA_049273835.1. Taxonomy (GTDB): domain Bacteria; phylum Acidobacteriota; class Blastocatellia; order UBA7656; family UBA7656; genus Onstottus_A. Next base: position 2,249 of record JBASRM010000031.1, read on the forward strand.
TTGGCAGAAACAATTGCTCACGGCGGAATGGGAATACGACGCCGCGACAAGCAAGGTGTATCCTTTTGAAAAGGATAATGCGCCAGGGTTTTGGAGTAACGAGGGCGCAGACCAAGGTAAGAAAGGCAAGAAGTAGCCGGGACGCGCCGCAGCTAATTGTAGTCGAGTCACGAGTGCGTTCCTTCGTTAATAATGAAGTCGGTAGTTCTTATTGTTGATGACGAGCCGGCTGCCCGCTACGGAATGAAGCGGGCGCTGGAAAAGGAAGGCTACACGATCCTTGAAGCCGACCGGCTCGAAGCCGCTGAGCGAGCGGTTGAGCAGTATTCACCGAGTGTCGTTCTGCTAGATGTCAGACTTGCGTCGGAGTCAGGGCTGGACTACCTTCCGACGCTGGTCTCGAGACAATTCCCTCCAGTAGTCATAATCATCACAGCCCACGGCTCGGAACGGATGGCCGTGCAAGCTATCAAGCTTGGCGCGTACGACTATTTTTCAAAACCATTTGATGTCGACGAGTTGAGAGTCCTGGTTAGAAATGCGATCGAAACGCATTCGCTCAGGGCGGACAATGAGAGGCTGCGGCGAGAGCTAGCTGCACCCGGTACCTTCGGGCAACTCATCGGGTCGGCTTCAACGATGGGCAATCTGTACTCGTTGATCGAGAAGGTCGCGCCAACCGACGTGAGTGTATTGATCACCGGAGAGTCCGGCACAGGAAAAGAGATGGTGGCCCGTGAGATTCACTTGCGGGGTCGAAATCCTGATGGCCCGTTTATTACTTTGAACTGCGCAGCGATGCCCGGAGAGCTCATTGAGTCTGAATTATTCGGCCACGAAAAAGGGGCGTTCACAGGGGCGGCGGGACGAAGAATCGGAAAGTTTGAAGCTGCTCACGGCGGAACGCTTTTTTTGGACGAGATCGGCGACATGAGTCTTTCAACTCAAGCGAAGGTTTTGCGTGTCATCGAGGACAAGAAGTTCCAGCGGCTCGGTAGCAATGAGACTCTTTCTGCCGATGTTCGAATTCTAAGCGCTACCAATAAGCCGCTCGAAAGGGAAGTGGAATCCGGGAAGTTTAGGGAAGATCTCTTCTACCGATTGTGTGTTGTTCGAATGACTCTGCCCCCGCTCAGAGAGCGGAAATCCGACATTCCCAGTCTAGCCCATTCGTTTTGTAACAGGTTTTCGCTTGCCTACAAGGGCGAGCTCCTCACAATAACCAAAGAGGCACTTAAAGCATTACTCGAATATAACTGGCCCGGTAACGTGCGTCAGCTAAGAAATTGCATTGAGAGAGCGGTCGTTCTTTCTGAAAAGAAAGAAATTACTACTGCTGCCTTACCTGAGGAAATACTTTTAAAACCGAAGCCGAAAGCTACCGAGACGGACGATGGTATTACGGTGTCACCCTTGTTAGATTTCAAGAACGCGAAGAAGGAGTTTGAACGAAAATATATCGAGCGTTCTCTCGATCAGACGGGTGGCAACGTGACCAGAGCCGCCGCGCGGCTCGGCATTCACCGTCAAAGTCTTCAGCACAAGATCAGGGAGCTGGGACTCAGTAAGAGATTTGTTCTGGACGATTGAGCAGGCGCGCTCAAAAAGGAATATCGTCCTCAGTCACGGGAGCGGCAGCAGCAGCATCTTGTTGCTGCGGCCTTCGAGCCGGCTCATCCCTCATCGGTGGACCTTCTTCACCACGTGGACCGATGAACTGCAGATCCGACGCGTTCACATCCAAACTAGTCCTGGTATTCCCATCGCGGTCCTGATACTCCCTCTGTGTGAGCCGTCCCTCAATGTAGACCAGCTTGCCTTTGCTCAAGTACTGAGTAGTCGATTCGGCCCTGGTACCCCAAAGACTCACGTTGAACCATGTCGTGACATCCTGGAACTCGCCCGCTCTGTCTTTCCGGCGCTCCGTGGTGGCCACTGAAAAGTTGCAGACCGCAGTACCCTGAGGAGTGTAGCGAAGCTCGGGGTCGCGCCCGAGGTAACCAACGATTATCACTCTGTTAAACGATGCCATTTCTTCCTCCCGAGTTCCCAGGAAGTGCTACGGTTGGTGCCCAATTTCAATCTTTGAAGCTGGGTCAGGTTTGAAAAACGCAGACACGAGCGCTCTTTCACATTTTGTAGTCGCTTGCATCGTCAACAAGGCTTTCCGGCCAGTCGTCTTGTTGCGAAGCCGTGTCTTCGGTGATGGCGGTACTTGAGTTCTTTATCACGTCATCGTTGACATAGATAGGACAATCAACACGAAGCGCCAGAGCTATTGCGTCACTGGGTCTCGAGTCTACCACCAGAACCTCTCCCTCTCTTGTTAACTCGATGACAGCGAGGAAAGTGTTATCGATCAGGTCGGTAATCACCACTCTTCTCACGGAGGCGCCGAACTCCCAGATTATGTTCTTGAGCAAGTCATGAGTCATTGGCCGCTGGGTAGCGAGCTTTTCGATTTCGACTGCTATCGCGTTAGCTTCGAAAGGACCGACCCAGATTGGAAGCATTGATTCCCCGTTCACATCTTTAAGGATTATGATTGGAGTGTTGGCGGCCGGATCCATCATCAGGCCGCGGATTTTCATTTCGATTTCCATCGTACCTCTTGCTCCAAATCGCGACAACGCATGCTTCCACACCCCGACTTGAAACATTTTTCCGGGTGAATCCCCCAAGCGCCAAGCGATTAAATCACATGCGCTAACGAAAGTCTACCAATTGACGCTTGAACGTAGAATGGTGGACGAAAAAGTTATGAACGGGGGTTAATCGATGATCAAGCAGAGCGAGCTACGCCGCTAATCGCAACGCCGTGTTTTGTAAGCCTTCCTTGACACTCAACTGACTTGGCATTAGGATGCAAGCGTTTTAATCAAGCCCGGATCAAAAAATGGTGATTGCCATAGCCAATCAAAAGGGCGGCGTAGGGAAGACGACCACTGCTATCAATCTCTCGGCCGCTCTAGCACGGGCTGGCAAAAAGGTCCTACTGATCGATCTCGACCCTCAGGCAAATAGTTCTCTGACCTTCCTGGCGGCTGATGCTTTTGAGTTGTCGATTTATGAGTTGCTGACCGATGCTGACACTGCATTCGACAAGGTCGTAAGGTCAACAACCGTGAGCGGCCTGGACATACTTCCATCCAGAATCAGCCTCGCAAAGTTCGAGAGTAAGTTGATCGGAGAGTTCGACGCCCCCTTCCGCCTGAAGGACAGGATTGACGGATTGGTAAGCTCCTACGAATATGTAGTGATTGACACGCCACCCACGCTGGGACTGATCACGGTTAACGCTCTGGTAGCTTCGGATCATTTAATTGTTCCCATCCAACCCTCCTACTTTGCTCTTGAAGGCACAGATGATCTTTTGGATACAGTGGAAAAGGTAAGAGCCAGACCTAATCCAAACCTTAAGGTGTTGGGCGTTCTGATTACGCTGTTGGACAAACGGACGACGCTAGCTAAGGATATACATGAACAAATACGCGAGGTATTTGGTGAGAAGGTTTTCGAAACAGTGATCAGCAAGTCGGTCCGCCTCGAAGAGAGCCCGGCCTACAAGGAATCCATTTTTACTTTTGCGCCCAATTCTACGGGCGCAGTTGAATACGCTAGTCTATGCGAGGAGGTAATGCGTCGTGTCTAAAAGGGGACTGCCGGATAATTTTAAGCTCCGCCACGACTCCCACTACGTGGAATTGCTTACGAGCAGAGGGGCTGGAGCGCCGATCGGGCGAATGATTCCCATCGACAAGCTCGCTCCCAATCCACTCCAGCCTCGAGTTGAGATAGGCGATCTAACTGAGCTTGTGTTATCAATCCGCGAAAAAGGCGTACTCGAGCCTTTGCTGGTTCGCCCAAGCGACGTCGGTGGCAGATTCATGATAATCAGCGGCGAGCGAAGGTATCGCGCGAGTCTCGAAGTTGGGCTTACTGAACTTCCTTGTATCGAGATGGACGTGGACGATCGTGCGGTAGCTGAGATTTCATTAATTGAAAACTTGCAGCGCAAGGACCTCACGGCCTTTGAAGAAGCCGATGGTCTTTTGGCGCTTGCAAAACGCTTTGGCTACAAGCACGACGAAATAGCACGCAAGCTGGGTAAAGCCCGAACCTCTGTAACGGAAACCATTTCGATTGCCAGCATACCGGACGACGTTCGTGAGTTATGTCGGCGCGCCGACATTACATCCAAATCCATGCTTCTCCAAGTTGTAAGACAGCCAACCGACGATGACATGAGGGAGTTTGTTAAACAGATTGGTGCATCCGGTTTGACAAGGGATCAAGCCCGTGAAATCAGACAGGGAAAACCACCGGCTGCCAGTAATTATTCTTACCAATACGAGGGGCCCAACGACGAGTGGTCGCTGACGATCAAGTTCCGAAGACCTGAAGTGTCTCATGAAGAGTTGAGCCGCGCGCTGAAGGACGCCGTCGCGGCGGCCGAAGACTTGAAGTAACTTCTCAGGGCAGTAGTTATTTCTTGGCCAGTTCGGCCTTATATCTCTTTGCCAGCTTGCGGGCGAGTCTGTCGAGTTGGGGCTTGAAGGGTTTTAGCAGTCGCACCCTGAGACCACCTTCCTTTTCTCGCCACCTTTCAAAGTGGCGCTCAACGTAACTCTTAATCGCGGGTTCAAGAAGCGTCTTCTTCACGCCCTTAGAAAGTGTCAGTTGGTAATGCTGCGCCACCAGTGAGAGAACCACTTGGGCGAGATTGGATTTCAAAGCCAGCTTGGTTAGGAGCCTTTTCGGAAACTTCTCCTTTGGAGCCAAGACACCCAATGAAACTTCCGCCCAGGCTGATTGGCCACCCATCTTTGGGTGGTAAAGCGCGGGAAGGCTGGCCCGTTGAAGGGCCGTCAAGCGCGGCTCTGTGATAATGTCCACCACGACAATCTTGGATAAACCACGCAGATGCTCCTGAGGAACTACTTCAAGTATGTTCTCAACTTTTCTATCCAAGTCCCTTATCGGAGAGTTAGTTGACAGAACCTCTATTTTAACACTCATAGGATAGACGAAGCCTCTTTGCTTAACGAATTTATCGGTGGAAATCTAAGATGATTTCTTTAATGTAATTTCCAGGGTCGCGACTCTCGTTTCCAAGTGGCGCAATGCTTTCTGAATCTCGGGTAGTTTTGAGAACGCGACCGAGGAACGCAGCCAGTTTCTATGCTCGATGGCCGGAGAACCGGAGACGATCGCACCGGCGTCAACGGAGTTGGCTATCCCGGTTTGCGGTGTCGCTACCGCACCATCTCCGATCTTGAGATGGCCTGCTGCGCCGACTTGCCCCGTGAGCACTACCGCCGTCCCCGTTCTGGTAGATCCCGCGAGACCGACCTGTGCGCACAACAGGTTATGATTGCCGATTACGCAGCCGTGGCCCACGTGGACCTGATTATCGATCTTGGTTCCTTTTTGGATTCGGGTTTCTCCTAGTGTTGCCCGGTCAATTGTGGAACAGGCTCCGATCTCGACGTCATCTTCAACCACTACCGTTCCGGCTTGCAGGATTTTGTACCACGAGCCGTCTGACTGCTTTGCGTAGCCGAACCCGTCCGAACCCACCACTGCGTTGCTGTGAATAATGCAGTTCCGTCCGATGACGACTCCTTCGCGCACGACACAACCAGGGTGCAGTAGCGTGCCGTCCCCAATCTCTGCTCGATCTTGGATTGTACATCCCGCACTTATTTGAACGTCGTTTCCTATCATAACCCAGTTGCCGACGTAACTGTGGGGTCCTATGCCTACGTTGTCGCCAATAATTGCCGTGTCGGAAACCCAAGCGGCTTGATGAATCGAGCGCTTAAGCGGGGCGCTTGAAAAGAAGATCTCCACCGCCTTTGCGAATGCCAGGTATGGGTTCTCATGCCGCAGTAGAGCAAAGTTCAGCGAAGGGCAATCGTGGGCAACGAGAATAGCCGAAGCTCCCGTGTTCTTCGCCAGGTTCCGGTATTTCAGATTGGTAAGAAAACTGAGATCGCCCTCTTGCGCGCTCTCCAGTGTTGCCACGCTTAGGATGTCAATGTTTCCGTCACCCTCTAGAGTGCAAGAGAGTCGTTCAGCAACTTCTGCTAGTTTCACCGGCAAACCTTTACAATTGTGATGTCGCTAGGAGGACCCACCGTCGGATTCTAAATAACTACACCGCAAAACGTTTGGCTGGGCTTCCTTCGTAGTTCGCATAGAATATGGCAAAATGATCACTGTGCCGTCAACCCGCGTCAATGGGCTGTTATGAGCGCCTTATACCAAGAAGGATTCCTAAACTACCTTCGCGTTGAACGAGGGCTGTCAGAAAACACCCTGAGCGCATACCGAAACGATCTGGCGAAGCTCTCGCGCTTTGCGGAATCAGTTCAAAAAGACCTACCCTCACTGCGCGCAGATGATCTTGCTATCTTTGTTGGAGCCCTTCATAAGCAAGGTCTTCACCCGAAGACCATTGCTCGAACACTGGTTGCAGTGCGAGGCTTTTACAGGTTCTTGATACAAGATCGATACTTGCAGTACGACCCAAGCTCTAATCTCGAAGCGCCAAAATCATGGCAGTCCTTGCCGAAGTTCCTCGACCCTGAAGAAGTTGATCGCCTGCTCAAGGCTCCCGACACCTCGACCTACCTTGGGGTGCGCGATAAAGCGATGCTGGAGGTATTGTACGCTACCGGGCTGCGCGTCTCTGAGATGGTGGGCCTCTCACTGTCTAATCTGAATCTTGATCTTGGCTTCCTTTCGGCGTTTGGAAAAGGCGGCAAAGAACGAGTGGTCCCGCTCGGCCGAAGCGCAGTAGAGTGGACCAGAAAATATCTAACTGTTCGGCCGCGCCTGATTGCTAAAGGAGCTGCCGGCTCAAAAGTGTTTGTCTCCGACTCCGGAGGCCTGCTTACCAGACAGGCTTTCTGGAGCATTATGGTTTCCTATGGCAATCAAGCGGGAATTGGGCACATAACACCGCACCTCCTCAGACACAGTTTCGCCACTCACCTGCTCGAGAACGGCGCGGATCTTCGCTCAGTCCAGATGCTGTTGGGACACAGTGATATCAGCACCACGCAGATTTATACCCATGTAACAAATGAGAGGCTCCGCGAGATATATAAGAAGTACCACCCACGGGCATGAGTGATAACGTGGCCAAGAGCGTCTCATATCTCCGCGATGTGCGGACTTCGGGTGAACATTTCTACCAAATAGTCATGCAGGCAGTTGAATAATTGGCGTTGAAAATCCCATTCGAATCCCCTCGCTTCGATCTCTCGCGGCCTAAGGGTCAGACGGTAGGGATCATCATATAGCCCATGAATCTTCAATTTGATAATGACCTCGACCCCCGCGGATATCGGTTGCGCGCTCCATTCAAATAAAGGATGCGCATAGCGATTTAATTCCTTTTCGACCTTCTCGATGTAATGCCTGTGTGAGGTTTCCGCTTCAGCCATCGTCGACTCCTTGAATTCGACTGCCTATTCGCGTTGTCATTATAGCCCACCCTCGCTAGATTACTAATCGGCAGTTCGAATGCCAAAGTTGACAAAACGAATTAACCTGTACCTATATTGAACTCTGCAGTCAAAGCGAGGCATCCCGAATGACAGGTATCAATCGAGAATTGGTCATAGCAGCGCTTCGGACGGTAAAGGATCCTGATCTAAAGCGTGATCTATTCAGCTTAAACTTCGTCCGTGATATCAGGATCGAGGGTGGCGTCGTGAGCCTGCGGCTTGTGTTCAATACGCCGGTTTCTCCAGCGAAGGCGAATCTCCAACAAGCCGCGCGCGAAGCAGTACTAAGCGTAGCTGGTGTCGAAGCGGTCGAGATGAGAGTTGAATCTGAGATACCAAAGTCCGGTTCAGCGGAGGGTAAGCAGCTCGTGCCCGGTGTGTCGAATATTATTGCGGTGAGCTCCGGCAAGGGTGGAGTGGGGAAGTCTACAGTCGCCGTTAACGTAGCCATCGCGCTTGCACAGTTCGGGGCTCGGGTCGGACTGCTTGACACTGACGTCTACGGGCCCAATGTGCCGATAATGGTTGGCCTCAACGCGGAGCCAGCGGTTCACGGTCAGAAACTGCTTCCGCACGAAGTCTACGGAATCAAAGTCATGTCCCTGGGGTTTCTGAACCGTGGGGACAAGCCAGTGGTGTGGCGCGGACCCATGCTCCATACGGCTGTTCGCCAGTTCCTTTACGATGTGGAGTGGGGCGAGCTCGATTACTTGATTGTCGATATGCCCCCCGGCACCGGCGACGCTCAGCTCAGCCTCGCTCAACTTGTCCCGGTACAGGGAGCCGTTTTGGTCACAACGCCTCAGGAGGTGGCCTTGGGGGACGTGCGTAAGGCATTCAACATGTTCGAACAAGTTCACATTCCTGTTCTTGGGATTGTTGAGAATATGAGCTATTTCATTTGCACCAACTGCTCCGCGCGTCACGAAATCTTCGGATCAGGAGGGGGTGAGGAGTTGGCGAGACGGTTCAACAACAATCTGCTGGGGCAAGTGCCGCTGTCCAAAAACGTGCGAGAGGCTGGCGACATAGGCGTTCCCATCGTAATTGGCGCCCCCGACAGCCCTCAGGCAGATGCGTTCAAACAAATTGCAGAGAACGTTGCAACTCAGTTGGGACTTGCGACTCTCAAAAGCGGCGCGTTGCCGATTATCGATATGAGCGACAATCGTGGAGATCGATTTACCGTGTAGTATCGCGTTGCAAATGTTGATAAGCTGTACCGGCCTACATATAATAGATGTCGAGCCTCGATCGGCTCACTACACAAGAACAGTTGTGGAGAATGAGTCGGTCGTGAAATAGTTTGCTAGAGGAGAAAGGGGTAAGAATGGTCACATTAACGGAAACTGCCCTGACGGAAGTGAAGAAGTTTATTGAGGCTGAAAATGCAGGGCCCGAGTCTGGGCTGCGCATTCGTGTTGTTCCTGGCGGATGCAGCGGTTTTTCCTACTCGATGCAGATTGAGGATGGACCGCGTCCGGGCGATGAGATTTTGGATCACGAAGGTCTTAGAGTCTTTGTCGATCTGTTCTCGCGACAATACCTCGATGGCGTTCAGGTTGATTACGTGAATTCGGTGATGGGTTCCGGCTTCACGTTTAGCAATCCGAACGCGACAGGAAGTTGCGGGTGTGGTAGTTCATTCTCCGTCTAAACTAAAAGATCCGCCGCTACAGCACCACCTTCTAGTCGTGCGCGGCAGATCTAGGTTTTCCTCGGGGGGCGGATGGCTGGTCTGGAAACGCGGCGTCCGCCTGCTGTAAAGTGCAATCCATCCTGATATAAACCCTCGATCGAGGGCAAACCCACACTCAAAAGCCCGCCACGTTGTCCAACTTTCTGATCTGTTGGTCGGCGTCTTTGCCGGGTGATGTGTAGTAGTTGACACGTCAACGTCCGATGTTTATAGTGGGACGCTCTCACGGTCGTGACGCCTTTTTGGTTTTGTACCCTGGAGCAGGGAACAGGCCAAACAATAAGAGTTAATCAACAAGGAGGACGTATGCTACCAGCTTCGATTCTTCACATTGCCCTGCCTCAAGCACAACTGGGATTCTTGTTTGACAGCAGCATCTTTCATCTGCCGACGGATCCCGCCGCTTACGTTCAGATCCTTCTAAGATGGTTGCATTTTTTGGCAGGGATAGTTTGGATAGGCCACTTATATTTCTTCAATCTGGTTAACGTCAATTTGATGAAAGCTCTCGATGGCCCGACAAAAGGGAAAGTCATCCCACAACTAATGCCTCGCGCTCTTTGGTGGTTCAGGTGGGGCGCGCTCATAACCGTATTGGTTGGTTTGATCTACTATGCGATGTATATGCTGGCCACCGATGCTAAGAACCCGGCTAACGTGAGCGCAAATGGAAGAAACGTTTGGCTGATCCTGATTGTATGGCTGCTGATCCCGACAATCATTTTTGCAATTGAAATGGCGATCTTGAAAAAAGTGAACAACGGTTGGGTGTTGGCGATTATCGTCGGCATTCTGGTAACCATCATGGCCATCGTGATTATCTGCTGGCTCGCCTCGTCGCTCCCAATGGTTGTGACCACGTCCACATTTGTCATTGGGATAGGCGGGGCATTGGGCCTGATGATGCTCTTCAATGTTTGGGGAATCATCTGGCCGAATCAGAAGCGAATCATATCCTGGACCGCGGACAACGCAGAAAACGGAACTGCGATTCCGGCTGAGTCCGCTAAGCTGGCCCGTGTTGCATTTCTCGCATCGCGAACCAACACCTGGCTGTCGGTCCCAATGTTGTTCCTGATGGGGGCGTCGGCCCACTTTAGCGGGTTCCTTGGGATCAACAAGCTGTGATCCCAGGTCGAATACAGAAGTTCCACTAATCCCTCAAGGGCGGGATCGTAATTGTTGTGTCGGGAATGAATCTGGATTGCTGCCAGCTTTTATAACGTCCGAGCATCATATTCAAGACTAGAGCACATTACTGCCGCTGTTCTCGCACACTGGGATGTCGATCTTCCAGCGTGAGAGGCTACGTCAGCCTCGCTTCGAATTGACCGACGCGCCAACTCGGAATCTATTGAGATGAACACTCGCCACGTCTCCGAGAAGCTTCAGGACCAACCGAGGTACTGAGATCCAGACTTCTTACGGTGCTTTAGGTCTGCAATGCTACTTCAGAGAAATCTCTTGAAAGGTCGACGTCTCGACGCGTAAGACACAACCTTAACAAATCCGCGCGTCCTCGAGATCGTGTGCAAGATCAAGCAGCCTGTTGATCGCGCCGCTCTCTTCGGCTGTATCAGGTATAATCGAATCGCCGCCCGGGTTGACCAGGCCGGCGGCGCCTTTATGTTTCGGGGTGTGATAATGTTATCGAGGAGTTGGGTAAAGTAATGGTTGAAGCAAGCGGAAAAGAGAGCCGGCGGTCTGATCTCTACGAGCGTCAGCAGAATCTGCATGCGCGATTTGGTCTCGTCTCCGGATGGGAGATGGCTCTGTCTTACGGCGATCCTTCAAGTGAGCATCTCGGCGTGCGAGCCACCACGGGTTTGATTGATCTCTCACATTGCGGATCAGTCAGGGTTTGGGGTAGTGAAGCCATGCCGTTTTTGAATGGCCTCGTGACCAATGATGTGAAGACTCTGGCTCCGGGGAAAGGAATGCGGGCAGCTTTCCTGACTGGCCACGGTAAAGTAAAAGCGCTTTGTCGAGTCTTCAACCTAGGTGACGCATATCTAGTGATCAATGATCCGCAAACTCACGACAAGGTCTTAAAGTATCTTTTCCCGTTTTCATATGCGGGTGACTTCAAGGTTGAAGATGTTTCAGACCGGTACCGTCTACTTTCTGTGCAAGGACCGAAGGCACATCTGATAATGAAGGAGATTTGTTTCGAACCGGTACCGGAGCTCTCTGAGCACGCTTGGTTCAAGACGCTCATCGCGGGTCATCAGACATTCGTCGCGAGAACATCGCATACCGGCGAGCACGGTTTTGACATCTTTGTGCCCGCCCCGGCTCTTAACGATGTTTGGGATTTCATTTTACTGAAGGGCGAGTTCCATTCGATCGTTCCGTTTGGTCTCGACGCCTTGGATTCGCTCAGGATAGAAGCAGGCATTCCAGTGTACGGCGTGGACATAGACGAATCGAACATGATGCTTGAGACGGGGCTTCAGGATGCGGTTAGCTTGAACAAAGGCTGCTATACCGGCCAGGAGGCCGTTGCGATGGCAACGTATCGCGGACATGTGAGTAAAAAGCTTTCGGGACTTAAAGTGAAGGGTGATGTCGTCCCAAACCATGGCGACGTTATCCAAAAGGACGGAAAGGAAATCGGATTTGTGACAAGCGCACTTCAATCCTCCACAGTCGGTTCAGTGATTACATTAGCCTACCTGAAATATGGTACTTTCGACCCTGGCAACTTCTATGAAATCCGCTCAGAATCGGCTAACCTCCCGGCGGAGGTTGTAGAACTCCCCTTTTATCGAGCCAGTTAATACCCATATCAAGGTGTCCTCTGTATTGGACCGAATGGAACGCTAATGTTGAGCTTTAAGGTTAGGCATCACTTTAGGAGTTAGCTTACTGGAGTGGAAAAAACGTTGAGCAGTATTGGCGATCTCCACCGAAGCCCCAAGATAGGCGTGATGGGTTCAGCTCAGAGAGCGATAACCGGCCGGGGCGAAGAGCTATTCGCTAGTTTGGCTGAGCGACTGGGGCAAGTAATCGCCGATCGGGGCTGTGTGCTCGTCACAGGCGCCACAACGGGAGTGCCCGATCTGGTCTCCCGTTCTGTCCGTAGACACGGAGGGTTGTCGATTGGCATCTCGCCCGCTTTCTCGAAGGAGGAGCACGTCTCTAGATACTCGCTGCCGGAAGATGGCGTAGACGTGCTCATCTACACCGGGTTCGGCTTGAAGGGTCGCAATGTGATCAACATTCGAAGTTCGGATATCGTGATCATTTTCGGAGGAGGCATAGGCACCTTAAACGAGTTTACGATCGCCTATGATGAAGACAAGATAATTGGAGTACTTGAAGGCACTGGTGGGGTTACTGAGCAAATTCAGGAGATCGTAAAACTCTCTCGCAAACGCGGTCGTGTCGAGTTGGTTTTTAGTGACGATCCGGAGACGCTGGTCGATGCTTGTTTGCGTTTGTGGAGCAGATCCGTCTGACATGACGGCGGGACCGCTAGTGCGGCCGGCGTTCCTACGAAGTTGTGGTGGGTGTGCTCCAATAGCGGTTCTCGTAGTACCTTCTCAATCCATCGATACCTTGCCTGAGAATCTCTTTCTCCGATGCTTTGTTCTCAGGGGCAACTGTAATAGCAATCTTGTGGTCGTCTCCTCGCTTAATTGAGAGACCTCCATTGGGAGTGATCAGTTCGACCGTGCCGTCCCAGGTGGATTCGTCCAATACCACGACGAAACCGTCCCCCCCAAAAGCGTAGACTTTGTTGTCGCCGGCTTTTACGTAAGACTTGTCGTGTTCGGTCTGCATCCAGTCAACCAGAGCCGCAAGTTCAATTAACAAATCCTTATATGGTCCGTCGAAATTTCGCTCTGCGGCGGTCCCTGTCGTGGTCATAGCTTATGGCTCTCGTTTCTCTCTTGTAGTTTTCGTTTTTGTATCCGAGCGCCGCCCGGTATCAATGGACGGTTCAGCCGTGTCCTTCCCATCCAATCTGTTTGAGCCGCCCGTCCTCGACGATCACTGGTACGGTGGGATCTCCGTCGCTTATCGCTAGCATTTCTTTACGAAATTTCATGTTGTCTTGCGCGTTGAGATCCTCGAAAGCGATGCCGCGCTCGTTGTAAAACTCGCGTGCTTTTTCGCAGTATGGACAACCTGGTTTGGTGTATATCTTGACTTCCAATTCGCCTCTCCTCTGGAATGCTAAGATGATGAATTAACTCGTAGTCTAGCAAAGCGGTGTAATGCTGCCAAGCGCAAGCAAAAAAAGCGCAAGCAAAAACAATCAAAGGAATCGATTGAGCGTTTGAACGATCCCGCGTGAGATGGTATCTTTGCCGCCTCACAACTGAAAGAGTCTACGAAGAAAGAACGATGAGAGACGAATCGAAACAAAAGGCAGCTGAGCGCGCCCTCGAGACGATTATGGACGGTCAGGTCATCGGCTTGGGCACCGGGTCGACTGCGAAGTTTGCGATTGAAGGCATTGGGCGGAGAATTAGTGATGGGCTTTCGATCAAAGGCGTTGCCACTTCGCTTGCCACTGAAAAGATGGCACGCGAGCTTGGAATACCGCTGCTGAATCTAAACGAGGCGGGAGTGATTGACGTCACTCTTGATGGTGCCGACGAAGTAGATCCCGACTTCAATATGATCAAGGGCGGCGGCGGAGCCCTTACGCGCGAAAAACTCGTCGCGCTTTCATCGGTAAAGAGGGTTATGCTGGTGGACGAGAGTAAGCTTGTTGCGAAACTTGGACAGACCCGCCCATTGCCGGTCGAAGTCTTGCCTTTTGCGTGGACCCTGTCCGCGCGCCTGCTGACCTCGCTGGGCTCGGTCCCTGTCTTGCGCGCGCAAGGTGAAAAGACTTTCGTAACCGATAACGGCAACTACATACTCGACTGCAATTTCGGTCCCATCGATGATCCGTCAGCTTTGGAGAAAAGCATAAAGCTTCTTCCGGGTGTAGTCGATTGCGGGTTGTTTATCGGTATCGCCGATACACTGGTTATCGGGTTTGATGACCGAGTCGAAATCAAAGATCGAGCCCGTTAATCGCTTTGCCTCGCTTCAAAACCTCCTGTAGAATCCCCGCAACCCCCAAGACATCCTTCCTACTTGTGATGGAGGTCAAGCTTGAACCGCCAAGAATTGAGAGAAGGACTCTTTGAAAGCTTCGAAGTGTTGATTGAGATTGAAGTTTGCCGAAATCGCGCGATGGTACCTGAAAACAATAAGCTTCTTCGGTGCTTTCAATATATGAAGATGGATGCCGTGTCCGTGGGCGAGTACTGCTGGAACGGCGACTGTACCAACTGTCAGATCTGGTATGAAGCAGAAAACGGTGAGATCAAGTCGGCATTAGCGTGCCGGTTGTACGTGAGACCCGGGATGATCATAACGGGCTTGAGCGCGCATCTGAGAACTGACCTGACTGACTGAGCAGAGACCCAATTCAATCCTTCGCTTTGAACACAAACCTGTAGATCATTTCGGCAAGTGCATCAATCGCGCGATCGCTATCGAACTCGCAACAACCGGTCACGTAATCCTGCGACACGTCAAAAACAACTCGGTGTACGAGAAACGCCGCCGCGTCAACGTCAATATCCCAGGTCAGCCCCGCCTTATTGGCGAGAGAGATCAGCTCCTGAAGCCTCGCGATTGATCTATCCATCACCGCACGATGGCGTGCCGAAAAGTCCTTGTCCTTAAGCAGAAGCTCGCTCACCACGCGATGCAGTCCCGAATGTTTTTGCTTGTCGGCAATGGTGTTTGCAATCGCTTGCCTAATTCTTCGCTTTAGGTCCGAGTCGAACAAGTGCTCCGGTTTGAGGCTGGCGAAGACGTTCTTGTAGAGTTCGTCGGCGAGCCGGTCAAAGATGGTGATCAGGAGTTGTCGCTTATCAGTAAAGTAAACGTAAAACGATCCAACGCTTACGCCCGCCTCCGATGCGATGTCGTTGGACGTAGTCTTCTCGTAACCCCGCTCTTGAAACAAATGAATAGCCGCTTGAACGATCTTTTCCTTGGTTTGTTTACTGCGCGCTTGTTTTGGATCCGCCGGGACACTCAGCGGTACGGACTCACCCATGTAATTCCTCCATGCTTTTGAACTTGGTGGCTTTGAGTGCTGGATTATAACAGCATATGAATCCACTCTCAAAATAAGAACCAGCAACCCGAGTTTTGCTTCAAAGTATAGCCTCAGAACCTGAGTTCATATTCATCGAATTTAATTATGCACTTGTGATGCGGAAATCTGACGAGTTTGCTCGCTCTTTAGCTCGATGCTATTCTTCTGATCTTCACGAGCAGCTCAACTTCAACTTGAGGAGTGCATATGAAAGCGGTGGTCATAAACCGACACGGCGGTCCGGAGGTCCTGGAGTTTACAGAACTCCCTGAACCTGAAATCGACGAGAACGAAGTCCTGATCCGGGTGAAGGCGTGCGCGCTTAATCATCTGGACGTTTGGATCAGACGCGGCCTTCCGGGAGTTGAGCTTCGCATGCCTCACATTCTCGGCTCGGATATCGCCGGTGTCGTCGATAGAGTCGGCCGGCTGGTTAAGAACACGAAGCCCGGACAAGAGGTGGTGCTTTCCCCCGGTATTTCATGCATGCACTGCGAATACTGTTTATCGGCTCGGGACAATCTTTGCGCCTCATACGACATGTTGGGGTTTCGTTCCGACGGAGGTTACGCCGAGTATGTGAAAGCGCCTTCCTTTAACGTAATTCCCAAGCCGAAAAATCTCAGCTTTGAGGAGGCATCATCGATTCCGCTCGTCTTTCTGACTGCGTGGCATATGCTGGTCCAACGCGTAAAGTTGCAACCCGGTGAGGCGGTGCTGGTCCACGCAGCAGGCAGCGGAGTCGGCTCCGCCGCTATCCAGATTGGGAAGCTTCTAGGCGCTCGAGTGATCGCGACCGCGAGCACCGATGACAAGCTCGCGAAGGCCCGGTTGCTTGGTGCCGACGAAGTGATCAACTATCAACAGGAGGACTTTTTGGAGGTTGTAAAACGGCTGACCGGCAAGCGCGGGGTTGATGTCGTTTTTGAGCACACCGGTGAAGCAACGTGGGAGAAGAGCATCCGCAGTCTGAGTCGCGGCGGCAGGCTTGTAACTTGCGGCGCTACTGCCGGCTACAAGGGGAACCTCGATATAAGGTATTTGTTTTCACGGCAGATTAGTCTGATCGGGTCTTATATGGGAGCCAAAGCGGAGTTAATTGAAGTCTTACAATTTTTCGACGACGGAAGATTGAAGCCCGTTGTGGATCGCGTGTTGCCACTTGAAAGTGCAGCGGAGGCTCACACTGCAATAGAAGATCGCGCGCAGTTTGGAAAGGTGGTCTTAGTCCCTTAAGTTAAACCACATGCTTAACTCAGAACTGGAAGTGTAGTTCGTGGCTTTTCAGCGTGAGGCAAAGGCTGAGAACTCGTGATCGGGTTGTAAAGCGTATCTCTCTCAACTGGGATGCGGCCCGCCCCGCGAACCATCTCCTCCATCCCTAGCCTCGTCATTTGGTTCTCATTTCCCTCGGCCAGATACGATTCCATCAGCGAGCCGCCTTCGTTGATGGTCCCGTCCAGATCGTCCGCGCCAAAACGCAACGCGACCTGCGCCAGATTCTTTCCAAGCAGCACCCAATAAGCTTTTATGTGCGGGATGTTGTCGAGCATTAGTCTGGATACAGCGATCGTTTTGAGGCTATCGATTCCGCTGGGCCCGGGCAGGTTGGACAAATCGGTGCCCTTGGGATGAAACGCGAGCGGAATAAAACACATAAGCCCGCCTGTCCTATCCTGGAGATCTCGAAGCCGAACCAGATGATCCACCCGGTCTTCGTGAGATTCGATGTGGCCATAAAGCATCGTCGCGTTGGTATGTATTCCGTGCCGGTGGACCTTCTCAGCGAGCTCCAGCCATCTTTCTCCGGAGGTCTTGTGGGCGCAAATGCGGCTACGAGCCGGATCGCGGAAAATCTCCGCCCCACCGCCAGGGCAGCTATCCAGCCCGGCGGCTATCAACCCCTCGATCACTTCTTCATCAGACATTCGGCATACGCGGGTGAGGTGGTCCAGCTCCACCATAGTGAAAGCCTTCAGATGCATGTCCGGAAAGTTTCTCTTCAGCTCTTTGAGTAACGTCGAGTAGTAATCGAACTGAAGGCGTGGGTGCAATCCGCCGACTATGTGAAGTTCACGCGCTCCTTCGTCATATGCCTTTCGAGCGATCTCGACGCATTGCTCGACCGACCATTCGTATGCTTCGGGATGGCGTACCCGGCGATAAAAGCCGCAAAAAGCGCAATCCGAGATGCAGACGTTGGTGTAATTCATATGCCGGTTTACATTGTAGTAAGTGAGGTCGCCGTTTACTCGCTCACGAACTTGATTCGCGAGCGCCCCCACCGTCAGCAAGTCGTCACTATCGAACAGGGCCATTCCGTCCTCGAATGACAAACGCTCATTGCGATTCACCTTCTCGGCTATCGCGGCCAGTTCAGTCGGCAGGGAAGTCGGTCGCATGAATACCCCCAATGCAAGTGTCGCATCGAATGTGCCAGTGGGATTATACAAAGAATGTGAGGAGGCACCAAACTCTACGCTTACCGGAGCAAAAATAGGCGCGCTCTGAAAGCGCGCCTCAAAATGGTGCGAGTAAAAATCCCGTACACCAATCGCGAGTTACGTACTCTCGCTTGGCTTGACGATGTCTTTGAGTTCGTCGCGCAGTCGTTCGATTTCCTTTATTCGCTCTGATATGCGCTCGAAAAGCGGAGCCTGTGCCTTAACACCTTCGCTGATCAAGAAGGCCGCCGCCTCGGAGCGACTCTTGAAAATCCCGGTTTGCACCAGCGCGTCCAGGCTCCTCAGCGAATCGTCGTTAACTCGAACCATTACGACATGATCACGCGCCGAGAGAGCCGACTCGATTGCTTTTCCGATCGATTCGGTGGCTTTGTTAAGGGCTTCACCCGTTTTCTGAGCGACCTCCTTGACGGAAGAGGCCAGGTCGTCAAACCCAGACTTTTGTCGTGTTTCGTCGTTCGGCATATTTGTCACCAGAATGTCGTCCTCGCTGTCGGTTTTCTCTTCAATTATCACATCCCCTGACGTGTTTCGTTCATTTGGCATTCAGAAATACCTCCTTACGCTAGTTGTCGTAATGTGCTTACGTTGTTTCAAGTCATGGAGTTCGTGTTAATGGGGTTAGTGCGCTAATAGTGAGTTGCAACAGAATTGCGACCAATGCACGGAGTCACCAAGATTCCCAAAGGCTTCTTCGTGCGACTTTCTGTCTAGGTTTCTTGGCGGCGGCGCGGAAATCGTTGCGGGCGAGACGGCTGTGCCATATGATGAAGGACTTTGTGTACTCGCATTGAGTTCGGCCTTTGGTTCTTAACGCTTCATCGGACGTTAGAGTTAACATGGAAACGCGAGGCAAACAGGCGCTGCAATCCGCTGTAACTGTCCCAGTGATTCGCAAGCTGCTGCATAGGGGTGCGCGTCCGCGGCTCGCGCGAATCCTCACTAAGGCCTACCCGGTTGAAGTTGCTCGGCTGCTGTCAACGTTGCGGGAATCAGAACGAGCGCAAGCCTTCGAGATCCTTCTTGCCGAGAGCGGCGTCTCGCACGTGGCCGGCGTGATGAGTGAAATGTCGCTGGGCGACAGCTTGCCGCTGCTCGAAGATCTTGAACCGAGCCAGATCGCAAAGTACCTCAGCGAGATGCCCGCGGACGATGCAACCAACCTTGCGTCACGCTTGTCGGAACCCCTGGCCGCTCGGGTGCTCGCGTTGATGGAAGCCGAACCGGCCGCCGATGTTCGCGAGTTACTGGAGCACGAAGCGCGAACCGCCGGCCGCATAATGGCTCGCAACTACTTCGCCCTGGAAGAGGAGGTGACAATTGCCGAGGCGGTGACTGCGCTCCAGAAACGCTCGGAAGAATTTGAGATGGTTTTCTACGTCTACGTGACCGACAAACGAGACCATCTGGTTGGTGTGGTAAGTTTGAGGAAGCTGCTGACCACTCACCCGTCGACTCAGCTGAAACGCATTATGGTCCAAGACGTCATAAGCACGAAAACTGACGCCGATCAGGAGCAGGTTGCAAGGCTGGTAGCCGAGTACAACCTGCTTGCAATCCCGGTGGTCGACGACGAAGACAAACTTGTGGGTATCGTTACTGTCGATGACGTCATCGATGTTTTACAGGAAGAGGTCGCGGAAGACCTTTTGGCCCTGGCGGGGGTCACTGCCGAGGAGCGCGTCACCACGCCGGCCGCTCGCTCTCTTCGACTGAGGGCGCCCTGGCTATTGCTCAACCTGGTGACCACGTTCTTTCCGGCTTTCGTGATTGCGCAGTTTGATTGGGCGATAAGCAGATACGCGGTTTTGGCCGCTATCGTAACAATGCCGATGGGAATGGGCGGGAATACCGCCACACAAACCTTGACAGTCATCATCCGAGGACTTGCTCTGAACGAGGTAACGAACGTTCGGCAAGTTACCTTAAAGCAATTAATAGTTGGGCTCGGAAACGGGCTGCTAAACGGCACAATCGGCGCGTGCGCGGTCGCCCTGTTCTTCAAGAGCTTCTATCTCGGGCTCGTGTTGGCGTGCTCAATGGTGATCAACATGATTGTTGCGGCCTTCGCCGGTACGCTGATACCCATCGCACTCAAGAAACTCAAGATTGATCCCGCGGTAGCCTCAAGTGTTTTCGTGACCACCTTCACCGACGTCGGAGGTTCGCTTTCGTTTCTGGGAATAGCATCGCTCCTGATAAATCGATTCCCCCACGTCTAAAAATCTACATAAGCCTTCTGAACAGGTTGAACCCGATGCTGAACTTGCTCGGCGGCAACGCCCCGTTGCTCGAGTTGTAACGAGCGGTTGTGGTCGTTTGGGTATTTGAAAATGTCAGAGAGAAAACGTGGCGGCCGATCCGCTTTTCGATCCCAAATCCTATCGCCGCCTCCGAGATGTTTCTGAACCCGGTTATCTGACCTATGTTGGGATCGAAGTCCGGAGTTATCTGGCCCATCTTGAATCCTACTCTCGGCGTGTACTCGAACAGCAGGGAAGTTGTAGGGCGGACCCGGGCGTTGATTCCGAATCCAAAAGAGCCAGTGTGCTGCCCTAACCGAAGCCTTGCTGCCAGCGGTTGAGCCGACAAAAACTCCTTGAACCGGTCCCCGCCATTGGAGTTGATATGCACCGCGGGCGAGAAGAAAACATTCACATACTCGGTTACGCTGCGGCCTATCATCGCCTGGAAGTTGTAGGTGAACCGCTCGGTAAAGTTGTAGTCCCCCTCGATGCTCGAGTAAGCAGACAGCGCAATCGGCGAGCGCCCGGCTTCGTCGAGAAAGTGATATCCGAGTCCAAGCTCGATTGTCTTACAAAGGCCCGGCTGGCAAAGCGGCGACCGGTAGACGTTTGCATACAAACGGTCGGTGATTCCGTAGGTAACGCCAAACGACGAGACCGATGAGCTGTCCAGTCCAAGCAGGTTCTGCGAAATGCGCGCGATATGGTCATCAGCATCTTCGTTCTCAAACGGAGTAATGATCTCCTGAAATCTATGCGTAAAGTGCATGTTCAAGCTGTGTCGCCGCACCGCCTTTGGCGTCGGGATGTTCACGACGTGATAATCGTAGGGCTCATAGGCCTTGCTGCTCTCCCGCTCTTTGGTTGTCACCACCGGAGCGTCCCCTCCTGCCTGTGACAAAGACGCTTCCGAGATTCGCTCGATCGACTTTTTGGATGTATCAATCCTGACACGCTCCCCGGCCGATTCGACGATGACCACCCCGGGAGTTACAGGATCGAAGGAAACCTTCATCGTTGAAGCCTGTGGGGCGGCAGCCGGGGTGACGATTAACTCTCCGACCATATCGGGATGACCGTCCCCACAAAATACGGAGCAGCTAAACTCGAATCGGCCCTCGGTGTTTGGAGTCAACTCGATCACCTTGGTCTGCTTTGCCTTTATTTGTTGATCGATGTCGAATTCTTTAATCGCGATTCCGTGGTCGACGTCTTCCGAGGTCACAACGAGCTTTATGCGATCGCCCTTGCGCACGGTGATCGTTTTTGGGATGAACTCGAATTTGCGCGCGGTAATTTTTATCTCGCGCTCTTGTGGTGGGTCACTTGGTGGTTTGGCAATACAAGGCGCCGATGATAACCAAACCAGCAGGGTTGTGATTCCGACAAATGTGGCTTTCATTATTTTCACTGGTGAGCCTCCTCGCTGAGTGATGATCGAGCTGTTTCCCACGGGACTGTATTCCCGATCGCCGAGCAGTATAAACTGCGTCCCACCCTTTTCCAACATTTGCGCAGCAAAATGCCAAGACTTCTCGGGTGATGACTCTGCAGCTCTTTTAACAATTCTGGAGGCATATCGCTGATGAAACATCCGTCTTAGCGCACACTGACTTTCCGATGAATTTATCAAAACTTTTGAAGACACCAGACTAGTGGCTGATCCCCTGGGAGCGTATAATCCCGTTCCGCTTATAAGAGTTCGCCACGAAAGCGAATACCAATGACGAGAAAGTCCCACAACAGGGGAAAAGCCACAGTCAAACCCAAGAGCTTCAGCATCAAGATCATCGTCGGCACGCTTCTTGTGGCTGCCTGCGCCGCGATTCTGATATTCGCTTCAATGCGCTCCCAGCCCCCGGAACCCGTCGACCGAGCTGCCATCGCCAAACCGTCCACTTCCGATGAACGAGTGACGCGCTTGGCTTACGAAGTCGTGAACAGCTATCCGCACGATCCAACTTCGTTCACACAGGGTCTGGTGTGGCGAGACGGCGGCTTCTTTGAAAGCACCGGTATGTACGGTCAATCCAAGCTGCGGCGGCTTGAGTTTCCATCGGGAAGGGTGCTTAAGGAAATCATTCTCGCCCCCGAACTTTTTGGTGAAGGGCTCGCAGCCGTCGACGACCGACTCATTCAACTCACATGGAAATCGCGGCGCGGATTTGTCTACGATCTGCAGACTCTTCGCTTGCTTCAAGAATTCAGTTATGACACCGAGGGATGGGGACTGACTTACGACGGGACCAACCTGATTTTGAGCGACGGCAGCAGCGATCTGTTTTATCTTGACCCGAAAACATTCAAGCCCGTCAGGAAGCTGGCCGTAAGGATGAACGGCCAGCCGGTGCACGAGCTGAACGAATTGGAGTTCATAGATGGTGAGATCTGGGCCAACGTTTGGCAGAAGGACCTGATCCTGCGCATCGACCCATCGACAGGACAAGTAACGTCGTTGTTGGATCTGAAAGGAGTTCTAGCTCCATCGGACAAGACCGGAAGCGAAGACGTTCTCAATGGAATAGCCTACGATGCGGGGCAGAAACGACTGTTCATTACAGGCAAGCTCTGGCCGAGAATCTTCGAAATCAAGATCAAACCTTGAACCTGACCTCCCGGGCCTTGCGATTGAAGCGGCGGTACGCTGTGAGATCAACCCCTTGTGCCGGCTCGCTGCTTCGAAACCCAACCTACTCTTTGAGCCTCATTCCCAGTTCTTCAACCGTTGTCGCCGGCTCGAGGCACACATGGTTGCGGCAAACGTATGCTGTGGCCTTTGAATCAATTGGTGTTTTCCCGATCAAAAGATCTATCTCTGAAGCGGGGCGCTCATCATCAGGCTCGCTTGCCGCGACGACCTTGTTGGGTAGATAGAAAGAATATGCTTGTTCAATCAATGACCTGACCTCATGCGAATCGAGCTTACCCACGATCGCGATCTCCTTTGGCTCCGAGAGGTAGAAGTCGAGTGCGCACAGCATATACCCAAACGCGCTCGGGTGGCGGCTCATTGCGGGCCGGAGCGAGCGGAGGATCGTCGCGGCGTGGTGGGAGTACTCGGACTTCTGAGTGAGCACGCCCAATTTCAGGAGGGCAGTCGCAGCCGCCGAATTCCCCGACGGTGTAGCGTTGTCAAAGTAATCCTTGGTTCGTGTGATCAACTCCTCGTGATCGGACGAGGTGAAGAAGAAACCGCCCTCCTGGTCATCCCAAAACCTGGCTATCATGGTGTCCGCAAGCTCACGAGCCTGAGTAAAAAACCTTAGCTCAAACGTCGCTTCATAGACCGCAAGCAATCCCTCGATTACGTATGCATAGTCCTCCAGGTAGCCGTTGAGTTTCGCGTGACCCGACTTGTAGGTGCGAAGCAAGCGTCCGTCCTTCATCAACTGGCTGGTTATGAATTCGGCGTTGCGAACTGCCACCTCTCGATAGTCGTCGCGTCCAAGGATGTTCGCGGCTTCAGCAAACGCCGTCAGCATCAGCCCGTTCCACGCCGCAAGCGACTTATCATCACGGCCGGGCCTCACCCGTTTTTCGCGAGCGTGAAAGAGATTTCGCTTGCACGTGTTGATTGTCCTGGTTATCTCGTCAAGGCTCCTGGCGCTTTCAAGCGCGATCTCTTCGAGTGGCCGGGGCGTATTGAGAATGGATGCACCGTGTTCAAAGTTCCCCTCGACGGTCACGTCGAAGTAGTCGCAAAAGACTATTCCATCCTGTTTACCCAGGATGCTCATTACATCAGCCCTGGTCCAGACGTAGAACTTTCCCTCTTCGCCTTCGCTGTCGGCATCCTCCGACGAATAGAACCCGCCGCTGCGGTCAGTCATATCTCGGATGATATACTCGAGCGTCTCCTCTACGACTCGCCGATATGATGGATTCCTGGTTTGCTGATAAGCGTACAAATAGATTCGCGTTAGGAGCGCATTGTCATAAAGCATCTTTTCGAAATGAGGAACCAGCCATCTGGCGTCTACCGAATAGCGGGCGAACCCGCCGCCCAGATGATCGTAAATGCCGCCTCCGGCCATCTTCTGAAGCGTCGCCTCGACGAAAGCCAGTGCCTCAGGCGAGTTGGTTCGTTTGTGATGTCTCAACAAGAACATCAACGACATCGAGGGAGGAAACTTTGGCGCGCCGCCGAAGCCCCCGTGCCGTTGATCGAAGTTCCCGGCCAATGCGGAAAACGCCTGGTTTAGAACTTCGGTCGTAAGCATCTCGTTTGAGGCAACGAAACGATCGCTCTTCTTGAGCTCTGCAGTGACGGCGTCCGCGCTGGCAAGGATCTCAGGTCTTCGGTTCTTGTAAGAGTCGGCGATAGCGGTCAACAGCCGCGGAAACCCTGTCATCCCGCGCCGGTCCTCCGGCGGATAGTAAGTGCCCCCGTAGAACGGCTTCAGATCAGGCGTAAGAAACATCGTCATCGGCCAGCCACCTTGACCGGTCATCATCTGTACCGCATTCATGTAGATGGAGTCGAGATCAGGGCGTTCTTCGCGGTCCACCTTTATGCAGACGAAGTCCGCATTCATCAGCCGAGCGATCTCTTCATTCTCAAACGATTCGTGCTCCATCACGTGACACCAGTGACAAGCGGAGTAACCGATCGAAAGAAGAATCGGCTTGTCTTCGACGCGAGCGCGCTCAAGAGCTTCCGGTCCCCAGGGATACCAATCAACGGGATTGTGCGCATGTTGAAGCAGGTACGGACTGGTCTCGCCAATTAATCTGTTTGTGTGCTGTTCGTCCGGCATCGACGCCTTCTTTCCTTGTTGTCCACTCGATCGAACTATAGTGCGCAAGTTGGTCTTTTGCCAGTTGTCAGGTGTGCCGTTAAGGCCCTTCGAAAAGCGATAGGGACCTGGAACGGCGCGGATCGTCGAAGGCCTCTCCAACTCTCGCGGGAACATTCCAACGTGGCACGGTTACTGCCTCACATCAACCATCTCCAGGGCGATATCTCAGCAGGAAATGACTAAGGAGGACGAGGATTATGCATAAATTAAGACAATCCGTGGCGCTAACTATTGTATTTGCGCTAATCGGCCTGTCTGTAGCACAGGCACAAATCGACAGCCGCTACCGGCGTGACGACCGGCAGATAGGAGAAGTACTGACCCGAATTCAGCAACGCACTGTAAGATTCCAGAACAGTATCCGGCAAGCGGTGACTGGCACCCGCATGGACAACACGCAAAGAGAAGTGAGGATCAACACGCTGATAGCTGACTTTCAGGAAGCTACCGCGCAACTGCGTTCTCGCTTCCTGCGGCGGCAAGCAACTGAAACCGATGTGCGAACAGTGCTTGAGCGGGCGGCCCCAATTGATGCCTTTGTGCAGCGACGCCAGGCAGTTGAAAGCGCGCAAACCGATTGGCGGTTGGTAAGGGACGACCTAGATCGCCTGGCCCGCGCTTACAATCTGGAATGGAACTGGGAAACCGTTGACACGCGTGACCCAGACGTACCGCGTGGCCCGGGTTCTGCCGCTCGATTGTCGGGAACGTTCAGGTTGAATACTGCGTCGAGCGATAATGCTCGCTTGATTGTCGATCGCGCGGTCCGCAGCCTGTCGTACAGCGAGCGGCAGCGTGCTAGCGAGATGCTACTGCGCCGAGTCGATGCCCCTGAAATGCTTGCGATCGATCGCAATGGACGAATGATAACCCTTGCCTCTTCCCGAGCTCCTCAAATGACGTTCGAAGCAGACGGCCAGGAACACGTAGAACAATACCCCAATAGTCAGCGCACCTCGCGGGTTATCGCGAATCTGGTAGGTGATCAACTGACCATTACTTCCAGCGGCGATCGAGCGACGGATTTCAGCGTGACCTTTGATCCGATCAACAATGGTCGTCAGCTTCGTGTGACACGCCGCCTGTCAAGCGACCGGCTGAGCCAGGAGATCGTCGTTAACAGTATCTATGACCAGACTTCGAATGTTGCTCGCTGGGATGTGTATACAGGGACACCGGGCTACCCGCGCAACGATCCGCGCGACGCGGGCAGATACACTGATTTCATAGTCCCGGACGGCACCGTGTTGGTTGCAAGACTCAAAGAGACGCTCGACACCACCCGCGTGCGATCGGGTGACCGTTTCACGTTGGACGTCCTTTCGCCGTTCGAGTATCGAGACGCAACGATTGAAGGCCACGTAGCCGATGTCAATCGATCGGGCAGGGTCACTGGCCGCGCAGAATTGGCGTTGAATTTCGATTCAATACGACTGCGCAATGGCCGCACCGGACGCTTCGAAGGGATCCTCGAGAGTGTGCGAACACCTAATAACGAGGACCTCAGGATCGATACGGAAGGAACGGTAGCGGAGGACAAAAGCCAGACCGGTCGAACGGTTGAGCGCGCGGCGATTGGCACGGCAATCGGTGCAATCATCGGAGCTATAGCCGGTGGTGGAAAGGGCGCAGCAGTTGGTGCCGTAGTTGGAGCTGGCGCCGGCGCCGGCACCGTCTTCGCTCAAGGCCGCAACGATCTACAGTTGACAAGCGGCTCGGAGATAACAATTCGAGCGACTGCGCCGAACCGTAGAGCCGCGCGATAGTAAGCCTCCTAATGTGAATTTGACCCGGCGAAAGAGAGCTGCTTCCGCTCTTCTTTGCCGGGTTTTCCTTTTCTATAGAATAAGCGAGGAGGCTTCGATCAGCCGTTTATCAGATTCCCTGACTGCATTCAGCATTTCCTTGCCAGCTTCAGCGCCCCACCTGCTCATCGCCACCGCAGCGGCAAGGGGGGCCCAGTCTAACAGTTCCATCCTGACCCGCAACTCTTTGAGTTTTTGAAACTCAAATTCGAGGAGATCCTTGGTTTCGCCCTGGCGCATCAAGCTCACCGACAGCGCAGCAATGCCTTTCTCTTCGAGGAGGTCGAAAAGGGCTTGCTCCACTGGCGACCGATCCGGCAACGCGTAAAAGCCCTCGAACATGCCGATCTGACTTTCCGCCAGCTCATGAGTTTCGGTATCAACGATACGCTGTACGACTTCGCGAGCGAGCTCTGCATGTCCTTGAGCGCCAAGTTGAAAAACCAGGTTTCCAAGCATTTTGTCGAGATTAAAATCGGCCCGACGCTTCTCCAGCTCGGTGACTACGTAATCAACAGTCCGCGTCAGGGCAGCTTCGCGGGCAGTTGGAAGCGCGAGCAGGCCGTAGAGATACTTAGGCGCTACGTATTGAAGCTGGCGAGCGTCGTTCGCTAACTCGAACATCTGTTCACTCAATCGCCCCAGCAAGTCTGCTAAAACATCCTCATCAAACTTCTTGCAGGTGTCCACAAGCGCACCCTCCAGTTCCAGGAGAGGTTGTGACCATACGGGTTCGTCTCCGGTTCTTGTGAGGTCACTCATCAAGGTCATGAAGAAGAGGAGATCTCGTGGAACCTTAGATTCGTCTTCCACCTTTGCCAGGTCTTCCATGCCGCGACGCATCAGTTCCGCGGCCCGCCCCGTGTCGAACGAAGCGGCGGCCGCACCAGCTGCGGCCGCAAGCTTGATTCGAGCTTTCCCTTCGAGCGGAATTCCCTCCGCCCATGTCAAAACATGATCAAAGAGTCCCTGCTGCGCCGACCCGTCGTCGATCAAAGCCGCACATAGCGAGAACAAAGGTTCAAACACACTGCCGTCGAGCTCGCCAAAACCGCCGCTGGCCATTTCACGCACCCATTCCGCAAGCTGGCCACCCCTGGCCGCTCCCGCCGCGAGGTCCAGTTTCGTGCGAGTCCGCTGTAGCTCGAGTTGCACCAGTAGCTGGTCGTTAAGCCAGGAAGGGGGTTTCTCGTAGTATGCTGATTCTGCCGCCTCGACCAACTGGAGCGCCTCGTCTGTTTGCGCCGGCCCAAGCTCGAGCGCGGCGGCGCAGGTCGCACGCATACTCTCGAGCAGAAACGAGTCTTTCTCTGCCGTCTTCATAATCTCGCCGAGATATCCGGCCACTCGCGCTCGATCAGGCGACCCCGAAGGAAGCGCGCGAATGGAGGCGAGCAGTGTAATTGTGCGTCGATGCCACCATTTGCAACCCACCGCCAGATCGATCGCGTCATCTACCAAACCCTCCTTTGCGAGTCCTGCCGCGACCAGTTGTCGAGTTTCATCCGCATCACCCTCCGACAAATCCGACAATGCCGACTGGAACGCAAGCTTCAAAACGTCTAACGATTTGCGATGACCGGCTTTCGCGAGGGCGTGCGCGGCAGTCCCCGCCGAACCAGCCGCCCCCTCGGCCGGAATCTGTCTCAGTTGGTCGATTATCAGATCAATTGTTCGCTCTCTTTCGACGCTTTCCTCGCGGGTCAGCGTCGCCATGAGGCAGTCGGACAGCGCCTCGCCCGAATCCTTTTCGTTGAGCTCAACTATTACTCGGCGAACGTCAGTCCACCGTCCGGCAAGCGCTAGTGCGGAGGACAGACCCGGCATGGTCGGAAAGTCGATGGACAAATCAGACATTGCCTCAAGCAGGACTGGACGCCGCGCCGGCATGTGTTCGTGCGCCTCAAGCAGCTTGTTTATGTCCGGTGAGGCGGCCTGCAGTTCCCGCTCTAGTTTTGTCCAGGCTACATCCTCCAGACCTAGCTTACATAGCAAGTCGATTGGGAAATCGCGAGGGTCCGTTGCGTAATGAACGTGTCCGTTAAGCCACGGCTGGCCCTTCTCGCGGGCTGCGATCAGTGATTGCACAGACTCGGCTGCGCCTGGATCGGGCGCCCAGGCAGACAGAAGATTGTCCAACGGTGAGCGCGCAAGAACAGACTCCGCGGGAGCCCGTGCAAGTTCCTCGACCGTCAGCAGTGCGAGGTTATCGATCCGCGCATCGAGTGCCCGATGGGTAGGCATTGCGATCGCCAACACGGCCGCGCGATCGGCAAGCGGCAGGTTCGGAAGAAATGTTTGGACGTCTTCGATAAGGCGTGCGCTAAATGCGATGTCCGACGGTAGGGCGGCCGCAGCAAGATGTGCCAACGTGGCGGCCTTCCACGGGGCACTTTCGATCTGGCTTGCGTAGGCCAGCCCCTGCTTCAACAACGCTTGCGCTGGTCCCGCACCGAAGGGATGGGTGGCTACAAGGCGGCAAAGCTCCGCTAGTGCATCGAGCGTCCAGGTGTTAGTCCGCACTAAGGGCAGCAACCCTATCAGCCGCGCCAACAGCTCGCCTGCGACAGCGCGGTCGGCATTGCCGGCCTGGCCATCACCCGCCAACTCGAGGATCTCGCCGGCAACCGCAAGCAGTTGTACTCGAGCTTCACCGCGATGGCTTGGCAGGCTTGCCAGCATTTCCAGCGGCCGGGTCTTACCCTCCAGCCGAACCCAGGCGCGGCAAAGCGGGTCCGGCAGGTGGCGCATCAGGTCGCGCGCCGACTCGCGCATAACCGCGAGGGCCAAAGCATTGCAAGCTGGTATGCGTTGATCTACCCGGTCGCCCGCCCAGTCCAGGAGAGCATCCAGATCGCTCAGCAGTGCGGAATAGGTACCGTCCTCGCGCCAGCGGGCAGCAATGAATTCGGCATCGATCAGGTCAAGCGCTGCCTCGAAGCGGTCCTCGGCGAGCAGATGCGCTACGACGTGTTGGCGGCCATACGATCTCGCTTCGGGCGATGCGTGAGCGTCATTCCAGCGCAATGCAAAATCGCGTACACGCGCGTCGTAGTCACGCATATCGTCCTTAAGAGTGTCGCGTACGAACTTGCGGATCCGATCGTGGTGAAGCCAGTAGCGCGCTCGACGATCATCCTCGACGTATCGTGCCGCTTCCTCGAGAAGCACACCGATAGTCGCGTTTTGCAACTGGTCGTCGGTGCTGATGGCGGCAAGCTCCGCCGAACCCAATGGCGCTCTCAGCGCCGCCAAAGTACCCATGAGGTCTACGAATCCGGGTTGAGCAACGCGCCTCACCGCCTCATTCCACCAGGCCCGCAAATAGTCCGAGTGCGTTGCCGGCAGGTCGTCCAGCACTTCGATCGCGCCGCCAGCGTCGGCGAGCGCGCGTGCTACGTCGGCAACGTAGAACGGATCGCCATCCGTTTTTTCCTCAAGCCGTGCGACGAGGGTTGCGTCCGAGACAAGACCGGCGCGCTCCAGGATTTCCTGTATATCGGAAGCCCCAAGCTGGCCAAGTTCGATCTGAGCATCTTCTGTGAGTTCGAGCTCTACAACCTTTAGCCACTCGCGATCCGCGGTCTTGCGCGCGGAGAAGACCACGTGCACACCGTTGCCCAGTGTTGAAGGAAACATTGTTGAAGATGGGCGCAGTGTCTCAAATGCCTCGTCCAGTCCATCGAGAAGGACAATGAGCGGGCGACCGTTTGGGGCGGGTAACGCCAGCAGGTCAACATAAAGTGCCTGCAATCGGGCGCGGTCGCGTGGCGGGTCTCCTCCAAGGCCGTGCGCCGCGAGCAGTTGCTCCACCAGACTTCCCAGTGAGTGTTCGGCGTTCACACTCTCGGGCATTCGAAGCGTGAAGAAATGAAAGCAAATCGTGTCGCCCCGTCGTCGCAGGATATCGATCCAGCGCGCAAGCGTCGAAGTCTTGCCGAAGCCGGAAATGCCGGTTACGAAGAAGTAGCCGGACTTCGTTTCAGAGGCGAAGCGGTCGAGCTTCGCGAGCTCGTTGCGTCGGCCGCCAAACCGTTTGCTCTCGCCCAGTATCTGCGCGAATTCGAATGTCGCCGCCGGCCGGATCACGCGGCCACCCTCGCGTACCGGAATAACGTCATAGTCTCTGAGCGCAGCAATCTGACGGAGGCTGAGCTGGGCAGCAACGCGTGCCGGCTGATTGCGCAACAGCTCAGCGCGAAGGTCTGCGAGAACTTGATCGTCAGGGTACTTGCGGACCAGGCTCTCAACGATATCACCCAATTGACGCCGGTCCATACCTTCATAACCTCCCAGCGGTTTATCGGGTGAAACGTCATGACCTACGGCGTGAGCGATCTTCACCGAGAGTCCGGCAAGATCGATGAGCCGCCGAACCGCCTCAACCGGGGCCGCCCAGGCAGTTGCCGTTCCCTCGGTAACATTTGTGACTACTCCAATCACAACCGGTTGTTCTACGACGGGCGCACCGGATATTCCTCCCCAGTCGGCATCCGCACCCTGGGCGAGCCTTAGCTGTATTGCTCGCGCGCCTTCGCCGTCGCGAAGGTCGACCACTTCTCCACTCACTGTGAACTCACGTCCATCGTGGAATCCTGGATACCCGCGTGACTGCCAACGCACGTTGTTGCGGGAGAATTCGGCGAGCGGTAATACCTCTTCCAGATCACCCTTGGTGGCCAACAACCCGAGATCAGCATCGGCATCGAACATTGCGGGAGTTATGGAGCGCGCCTCAACCCCATCATCCAGCCAGTAACTCACGCCGTCGATCAGTTCGTGCATCCACCGCCTGTCTCCGCAGTGTCCGACCACATGAAATGCGGTGCAAACAAAGCCCGGCGCCGCCGCCCAGGCAGTACCCTGCGCCAGATCACCTTGCGGGCTGCGCACGATAAGCCGATGCACGCTCATACACCCTCCGCCTTTGCCAGAAAAGCCGAATGTACGTGCCCTTCGCGCTCGAGGCGCACGTCCGCATAGGTTGCGGGAGTGCTGCGAATTCCACCTCCGCGCAGCTCGCGGAGGAAATCCTGAAGCGCTTTGTCGTCGCCGTCTTCCAGCAACTCGGAGGGAACTCGTACGACGTCGGCCCACGTTCCGGTGTTGATGTATGTGGCAAGGCGCGGGGGCCCTGTGTGCCGCGGAAGGTGTGTATGACCCATCACCACGAGTTCGACCTCACCATCACTGCTCTCAATTAAGCGCCGCGCGGCAGCTCCATATTGCTCGGTGTCGCCGTCCGGGCGATCAGAGGTGTCATCAAGAAGTAATTTCTTCATCGCCACACGAATTTGGTCCAACTGGGCTCGCGGGATGCCCTCACCTTTATCGAAAAGCGCCGCCAGACCGTCGCGGCGAGAATTCCACGCGGCCAGTAGAACGTCACTCAAAGCCACTTCCTCGCGAGGGCGCCGAAGCGCCTGGTATGCCTCGC
>JBASRM010000032.1:0-12930 GCA_049273835.1 Blastocatellia bacterium
GGACTCTTCACCAAGGAGCAGAGCTGTGTTTCCTTTCCTAAAACCCCTCACGTTAGCTTTCTTCGCTTTAATGTTGCTGGCCGCGTGCAAGAGCACCTCGGACAACCCGGCGACCGAAGTCGCGGCAAAGGTGGGCTCGCGCGAGATCACGCTAAAGCAGGTGGACAGCACCATCAAGCAGCAACTGGACTCGAGCGGCGGGAACGCGGCGATGACAGCGGCTGAGCTTGTCGCCGCGCGGCTTAGCGTTCTCGACACCCTTATTCAGGAAGAGGCTCTCTTTCAGAAGGCTCAGAAGGAGAACCTGGTCCCAGATGACACCAAAGTTAATCAAGAGGTGCAGAAGCGCAAGCAAGACGCAAAGGTGACCGAGGAACAATATCAGAATCAAATCAAGCAAGCCGGGTTCACCGAGGAAGAAATTCGAGATCAGGTGCGGCGTCAGCTTGCAATCAGCGAGCTGAGGGAGCGTCAGAAGACTCGCGTGAACGCGCCGACCGACGGCGATATCGACAAGTACTATGCTGATCACAAAGTTGAGTTCAAAGCCGAGCGGGGTGCGGACATTTCTGTCATCGCGGTCTCGCCAGCGAACAACGGCGGTGAAGCCGGAGCAGAGCAGAAGATCAGATCAATCTATGCTCAATTAAAAAGCGGCGCTGATTTCGCAACTGTAGCTTCGCAAAAATCCGAGGAGCAAGCGTCGGCCATTCGGGGAGGCCGTCTAGGCTTCGCGTCTGAAGCAGGGCTCAAGCAATCATTTGCCGGCATTCCCGATATCGCTACACGAATAATGTCACTTACCGAAGGTCAATACACCGAACCGGTGAAAGACAACTCAGGCAACTGGTATATCTTCAAGCTGAATCTCAAGCGCGAAACCGCCCAGGATCTCTCGCTCGATGCCGTCCGCGCCGATATCATTAACACGATCACCCAGCAGCGGCAGCAGGTACTGCTCAACGCTCTGGTGTTGGTGACAATGTCTGAAACGACGACCAAAAACTACCTCGCTGAGCGAATCGTTCAGAACCCGCAGACTATAGTTGAGATGCGCCCGTCGCAGTTGCTGCAACAGGCCGTTCAGCAGCAGCCGCGAATTGAAAATGAGAATCAGTCGCCCTCCGCGAATTCCAATCGAGCGGCTTCGGCGCCGGCGAATAAGGCCGCGCCCGCGAACGGCAATAAGCGATAGCGGGGACAGTTCATTTTCATTTGTCATTTGTCATAATCATTCGTCATTTGCCATGTTTCATACAAATGACAAATGGAAATGGAAATGGAAAATGAATTTGGAAATTGGCAACAACACGCTGACCCCTTTCCTTCCCACCCATGCTTTTCAGACTGGATGACGTCTACAAGTCCTACGGCGGCACTGAAGTGCTGCACGGGGTTACCTTCCAGGTAAACCCGCGCGAGCGAGTCGGGCTGGTAGGCCGAAACGGCGCCGGGAAGACAACGGTGTTTCGTCTGGTCACTGGCCCGGAGGAAACCGATCGCGGCGAAGTCGTGCTGCTCAGAGGGCTGCGCATTGGCCTGCTCGAACAGCAGCCAGCGTTCACCGGTGAACTCAACGTACGCGATGAGGCGCTGTCCGTGTTCACACAAATCCGCGCGATGGAAGTCGAGATAACCCGTCTCGAACACGAGATGTCCGAAGCAACCGGCCAGGCGCTCGACGCGGCAATGCATTCTTACAGTGATCTTAGACACTCGTATGAAATTGCGGGCGGCTTCAGCTATCACGCGCGCGCCGAAGCCGTCCTTGTCGGCCTGGGCTTCCGCGACGACGACTTGATGAAACCTGCCGAACAATTGAGCGGCGGCCAGAAAGCCCGGCTGGCCCTTGCAAAACTATTGCTCTCGGAGCCGGATCTGCTGCTGCTCGACGAGCCAACCAATCATCTCGACGTTGACGCCGTGGAATGGCTCGAAGACTTTCTGTCCGAGTACAAGTCGGCGTTTGTTATCATTTCGCATGACCGCTTTCTGCTCGATCGCACGACCAGCCGGATAATTGAAATTGACGACGGCCGCGCTGCGGTCTACACCGGAAACTACAGCGCATACACCAAGCAGCGTGAGGAGAGGCGGCTTGTTCAAGCACGCGAGTACGAAGAGCAGCAAGCACTCATCACTCGCACCGAAGATTTCATCCGGCGCAACATCGCCGGTCAAAAAACCAAGCAGGCAAAGTCCCGACGCAAGATGCTCGAAAAGCTCGATCGCGTCAAAGCGGTGCGCGACGAGCGAGTCGGCGACTTCAGGCTCCATAGCGTAGCTCGCGCCGGTGACAACGTGCTCGCTGTGGCGGATCTGTCAATCGGGTACGACAAGGAAGCTCTCGCCGGCGGGATCTCGTTTCTACTCCGCCGGGGCGAGCGGCTCGGGTTAATCGGCCCAAACGGCTCGGGAAAAACGACGTTTTTGAAAACAATTCTGGGCGTGCTACAGCCGATCGACGGCGGCTTAACGTGGGGAGCGAATGTCAACATCGAGTACTTCGATCAGGAACTCTCCACACTCGATTTTGGTTCCACGGTCATCGAAGAGATCGCCGCCGTCGCTCCTCGCGCCACACCGGGCGAGTTGCGAAGCTATCTGGCGAAGTTCCTGTTCCCCGGCGACGAAATCTTGAAGCCCGTGATTGCGTTATCAGGCGGGGAACAGAGCCGGCTCGCGCTGGCGAAGCTCATCTACAGCAGGGCTAACGTGCTGGTGATGGACGAGCCAACGAACCACCTTGACATTCCGTCACGCGAGGCGCTCGAACGAGCCCTTGCGGAGTTCCCCGGTACAATCATCACGGTCTCACACGATCGCTACTTTCTCGACAAGCTCGCAACCGAGATACTGTACTTCGACAATGGCTCGGCAACATATCACACCGGGAGTTACACGGACTTCTACGCGGTCCACCACCTCAAACAGGCAGTTAAAGAGGAGCCGCTGCCCAAAAAGCGTCCGGTGACAACTGCGTCGAAGTCTCGATCCACTGTGCCTCCAAAACAGCGTCCCCGGTCGGCACAGGAAATTGAGAATGAGATTAGAACTTTGGAGGACGAGCTGGCTCAATTAACTCAAAGACTATCCAACGCATCGGCTGATTGGCAGCCCGAAGAGTACACGCAGATAGGAACGCGTCAGGAACAGATCTCCGCTTTGCTGGAAGGGCTGTATCGCGAGTGGCAGTCCGCCTCGATCGAATCGGACGGTTCTAATTCGCAGTGAAGAGATGGTCCGGTTTCACTATCACACGAACTCCAGCATCAAGCTGTCGAAGTTCTCCCGGCTGATTCCAAGACTCTGATGAACGAGCGGGCCTTGCTTGAATGCGGGCTCGCTATCCTCATAGGTCGGCTGTTCATCTTTATAGAACAGACCTATCGGGATTCGGTCTCCCCACTCGAACGATCTCTGCACGGCCTTCTCGGCATTCGAAACATCATAGTTTTCATCGTCGTCAAGTTTGTAGACACGCTCTTTGAACCACGGGTAAGTATTCAGCTTGTTGTAGGTGACGCACGGGCTGAACACGTCAATTAGTGAGAAGCCGTGATGGGCGATGCCACCCGCGATCAAGCTGGCCATGTGTTCTGGCACGCCTGAGAAGCCTCGCGCAACGTAGGTCGCGCCCGATACCAGCGCCAGCGCGATTGGATTGATCGGCATCTCGACATTCCCGCGCGGCGTTGATTTGGTGCGCATATCTTTCATAGTTGTCGGCGAGGCCTGGCCGGTCGTCAGCCCGTAGATCTGGTTATTCATGACTATGTAAGTGATGTCGATGTTTCGCCTCATCGCGTGAATAAAGTGGCCTATCCCGATACCATAGCCGTCGCCATCGCCACCGGTGATCACTACGTTGAGGTCGTGATTCGCGAGCTTGATTCCTTCAGCAACCGCCACCGCTCGTCCATGCAAGCTGTGAACGCCATAGGTGTGAATGAACCCGGGCAGGTTCGAGGAGCACCCGATGCCTGACACCACGATCAAATCTTTGGCCTTGATCCCAAGCCGGCCGGCTGCAACCTTGAGCGCCTTCAAGACACCAAAGTCGCCGCACCCTGGACACCAGTCTGGATCAATCTGTCCTTCATAGGTTTGGATCGGGAGTTCAATAACGGTTGCCATAAGTCCTCCTGGTTTACAACGTGTTCGTCGCGCCCGAACTAACCAACTGCTGATCTGCGCTGTCTGCGGGCCGCTGATTCTCGCTGATCCGGGGAATCGTCGCCTTCGTCAGTCAGCGAGGGTCAGCGGTTAATTCAAAGTTTACTCTGTTCGTCTCCAGGCAAAGGTTGACCCGGTTACGACGCCGATAACCAGCTCTCCCTGCTTTTCGTTGGAATCGCGCGAGACGATCTCGACGTTCCATACCGGTTCACCGTAGCCGTTGCCCTCGAGCTGGCTGATTTTCCCAGGACGCATAGTCTCTGCCAGCCGGCTCCGGATATAGTGGTAAGCCATATCACGAGCTTCATCCATCGTAACGTCCCTGCTGCGACGTCTCCCTTCGAGGATCGCCTTCACCTCTTCGACGATATGATGTGGCTCGAACGGCTCGCAGTCGTATTTTAGAATATGATCGTCGACTGTGATTCCGGTTTCAGCCCGGAGATGTCGCGCGAATTGGCCGGTGTAATTGGCTTCGATGCAAATGGTCTTTTTGCAATTCCCCAGAATCTTCGTGATCTCATTCACGTGAAACGGAACAAGGTATTTGATCTGAAGCTGATTCGCCCTGATCCCTTCGGTGGCAAGCCGGACTATAGCCTCATGAATCACACCTTTGGTTGAGCCCCAACCGATCAGTGTTACATCGGCGTCGACTGGGCCCTCGAGCACCGGCGGCGGTGTGTCCCCAAGCAGCCCGTCAAGCTTGCGCATTCGCTTCTCTTGAACTTTGCGGCGTACTGCCGACGTCGTAAAGATGTCGCTGATCAGAATCCCCTCTTCGTCGTGATCGTCAGTGGCGGCAACATAGATGGTTCCTTCGGTCCCAGGTAGAGCCCGCGGTGAGACACCGGACCTGGTGAAGGCGTATCGTTTGTAAGTGCCATTGGATTCCGGCCAGTCGGTGACGATCTCGCCCCGCTCGATGGGGACGTCGCTGGTGACCGCACGTGGTTCGATCGTTTCCGGGTGCTCCGATACGAGCAGATCGCTGATGATCGTCACCGGCAGTTGATACTTCTCGGCGAGGTTCAACGCCTCGACCGCGGAGTAGAAACAATCAGTCGTGTCGGTGGGCGCAATGATGGCTCGCGGATAGTCACCCTGCGAAGCGCCGAACACCTGATTCAAATCCGCTTGTTCCGTCTTGGTTGGGACGCCTGTAGACGGCCCTCCCCGCTGCACTTCGACGATAACGACAGGGGCTTCAATCATCCCCGCCATTCCGATGGCTTCAGTCATCAATGCAAATCCGCCACCCGACGTTCCACACATCGCTCTAACGCCCGCGTGACCGGCGCCGATCGCCATGTTCGCGACCGCCAGCTCATCTTCGCATTGTTTAACCACCACGCCGCAACGCTCGCCGTGAGAAGCCATCCAATGCAAGATCGAAGAGGCCGGGGTCATCGGATAGGCGGAGTAAAACTTGCAGCCGGCGGCGACGGCGCCCAGCGCTATCAGCTCATTACCGGTGACGAACGGCCTGCGGATGCGTGTGAATGTCCACTCATAACCAAGGGGGACGAAGTTTTCTCTGGCGTAGTCGTAGCCCGCTCTAGCAATTCCTGCATTCTGATCAATCACCGTCTGGCCCTTGTGTATAAAGGTGTCTTCCAGAACACCCACGGTGGTATCGAAATCAAGCCCGGCGAGAAACATCAACGCGCCCAACGAAACAGTGTTCTGCATTACCGGTTGAATTTTTCCAAACGGCTTTGTGAGCGTGACGATAGGAAGCCCAACCGGCAGTACGTTGTCCCTGAGAAGCGCAGGGTCCAGTTTTAACTTGTCGGAATTGTAGATGACCGCGCCGCCCGAATCGACTTCCGGCGCGTGCCGTTCAAGCGAGTCCTGATTCAGGGCGATCAGCACATTCAAGCCATCGCCGTGCGAGTAAACTTTCCCCTCCGCTACACGCACGCGAAGCCAGATATGTCCGCCGCGGATGACGGACTGGTAGCTGTTGTAGGCGTATACGTAAAGGCCGAGACGGGAAACTGTTTTTGCCAGCGTGTCGCCGGATTTGTCCAGGCCATCGCCGGCGGCGCCGCCGATTCCAATCGTCATCTCTCGCATAGTTTTCCTCCGGCGCCCACAAAGCACAGGATATGTGTGAGCACTGCCTGGCCGCCGACAAACGGCACAGACGGAAGTCTATGCTACGTTTTTGATATGGTCGTGGTTTGCCGCGACTGGCCTATAAGAGCCTTATGCGGCGCGATTCTATCACCGTGTCAATCACGAAGGAAAATTCTTTTGAGGTATTTTTTGGCGAGCGTTGAATAGTCGCTGCCAGAGAATTTGCGCTGCGCCTTCCTCGCAGGGTGCTTCTCACGCGCAGACGACCGATTAATCGGGGAAAAAACAGAAGATCACCCAAGGCTCAGGATCTCAGCCGCCAGATCTACCGCGATTTATTCTTCAGTATCGCTAAAGCGGCTTTGTAAAGAACAAAAGGTTGGATCTTTTTCCGTTCGCGTTTTCAATCTGTAGTTGAACCGTTTGTCCGGGAGCGATTCGTTTTGCCGCCTTCTTGGCAAATAGAATTTGCGTCGGCGCTGGATCCTCGTTTCTCGTCTTGGTCGGCTCGTCATTGATACGCAGTACGGCCCCGGCGTCGAAGCCCAGCCCGAATACTAATAGATGTTTTCCGCTTACGGTTGCCTGCAGCAATACTGGCCGATCGGAAGTCGCATTCGGATCTATTTTAGCGATGAAGATGTCCCGGCCGCCCTTGTTATCGCGTACGAGCGGCGCGGCGGTGAGGAAGTCAGTAGAATCCGTGTAGCCTGTGATATAAATCGCACCGTCGCTTCCAAAACCCACCGCCAGAGCTGCGTCATCGCGGCTGCCACCCAGATAAGTCGAGAGGATCACGGCCCCGTTTGGTCCAAGTTTGGCTACAAGAGCGTCGCTCTCAAAGTCTCGGCCTTTAAAGAAAGACTGTATGGAATTGACGGCCGGAAGCCCGGGTCCAGCGGTCCCGGCAATTGCCGCGTTGCCTGCCGAATCGATTGCGATGGAATTGCCGGACTCATTACCACTGCTGCCTCCGACAAACGTCAAGTAAGAAATTGCCGAGCCCGACGCGTTTAGCTTCGCTACAAAAGCATCGGTCGTCCCGGTTGCGGGTCGCGTGGAGCCGGAGCCGGTGAAACCCGTCGACCTGGTGCGTCCGGTCACGTAGGCGTTTCCCGTCTGATCCGCCGCAACTGCGAACGCAAAGTCATCCTCGGTTCCGCCCAGATAGGTCGAGTAAACGAAGTCCGAGCCGCTGGGATTAACCTTCGCGACAAAGCCGTCAAAAGTCGCTGCCGCGCCGGTCTTGGCCGCTCTGAGTGCGTTCTTCGCCGGGAAGTTAATAGACTGCGTGTCGCCTACAACGTAAGCGTTTCCCAATGAGTCTACGCTTATTCCGGATCTGCCAACCAGATTCTCCGCCGCGCTCCCGCCAAGCAAGCTCGAGTACACGAGCGTCTTTCCATCGAGCGCCAGCTTGGAAACGAAAGCATCCGTGTCGCCCCCTCCGTACACCGGTTGAATCGGTCCGGCAATGGGATAGTCCAGCGAGGACGTTCGGCCGCTGATGTAGGCGCTGCCGGCACTGTCCGCGGCAACGCTTACGCTGTCTTCCGCACCACTTCCTCCAATCAGACTCGAATAAGCAAATATCAGCATAGGTGGAACGTTGTTGTCCGGAGACAGTTTGACCACAAACGCGTCCGACTTGCCAAGGAGAGCTGAACCAAACGAGTTCAACTGTGGAAAGTTCGCAGACTCCGTGTGCCCGCACATGTAGACATTCCCGGACGAATCAACCGTCAGTCCGGTGGCAAAGTCATTCCCGCTTCCGCCAAAGAAGGTATATTCGAGTAATAACCCGTTTGAGCTCAGCTTCCCCACAAAGACATCGGCGTTGGTAGGCGATGCCCGGAACAAGAAATCTGATGAAACTGAATCGCCGGCTACATAAGCATTGCCAGCGGAATCAACTGCGATGCCCCTGCCGAAGTCGGAAACCGCACCGCCCACGTAGGTGGAATAGACAAGCACCGGATCGATCACCAACGGGATCGACGTATCATAAGCGCCGATTCGAAAGCCGATAGTACCATCAACCTGTTGCTTGAACTCGGCAGTCACCGAAGTCCGCGATGAGCCGCTGTCCTGATACGCTACCGGCCGTTCGTGTCTCACTTCGCCGGCAGCCGTTCTTAGGATTAACGCGCCATCGGAGCTCAGTTCTGCGCTTTCCGCGCCGTCGAACCGAAGTCTTATGTTCTGCGGGTTGGCGCCGGGAGCGACTGTAAAATCGTATTCGAGCTGGCGTTCGTTTCCGTAAAACAGCAGGTCTACGCCGGGATACACTGACGAGTACATTACGCGTGAGTAGGTCTCAACGTCGCGAATCCACTTTGCAGGGTCGTTTCCGATAAAGTAGTTCGCTCGGGGGGCTTGCCGCTCAACTCCGCTTATGAGTGTCGCCGCATTCGCGCCCTCGAGCCTCATTGTAAGGCGTCGCGCAGGTAATGTTGCGTTGCACGATGAGCGGTCCTCCCGCTGGTTAGCAGACTGTGGTTTGCTGTAGCCAAGTGCGAAGACCGCTTCGCCTGGCTTGAGAAGCAAACCAAACCCAGGCGCTCGACCCACGAATTTCACATCAGCTTCAGCTTGTCCCCGGTTCGCCTCGAAAGTCACGGGAAGATGCCCGCGTGCTTTGTTCACTGTCGCGATGGTCGAATCGGCACCATCCACGTCACTCATGCTCGCCCGTTCTTCGGTTGAAGTAAGCTCCGCTCGGTGCCGCAGATTGGGAAATGCAGCGAAGATAAGAGACGTAAATGCAAGAAGCAAGACTGCGCGGTGAATCGTGGGAGCTCCGGTCGTCATCGCATCACTCCTTCATTCTGATAAGTCGGCGGTCAGTAGCTAACAAACGCAAGCGTCTCGCGGATCGATCGAACAGCAATGGGCATTCAGCATACCCCACACCCGCAAGCGAAGTCATCTCATGTTTAGAATCATGCGGCGGCTCATTCGATTCAGAGTCTCGGTATCAAGCGTTTCCGTGCTTGCGACATCGGAAAGATTATCTTGCTATTGGGCGCGAATCAAGGGAGCGAATCAATATATTGTGCCTGAAGAATGCGGCCCTACAACTTGCGGTATACACGTGACCACGGCTGTGCTAGACTCCGCACCCGTAGAGCAATTGTTCCTCGCAACTCGTTCAACGTTAAGTTTAAACTAGAATATCTGGCGGGCCACGTCACGGCCGCCGGCTCCTGGGGCCCCAAGAAAGAGAACAATGAACCAGAAAGACTTTGTGCATCTTCATCTGCATACCGATTTCAGTCTTCTCGACGGCGCCATCAAGATAAAGCCGCTGGCCCAACGGGCGCAAGAACTCGGCGCGCGAGCGGTGGCGGTCACCGACCACGGTAATCTTTACGGAGCGATCTCTTTTTACAATCAGATGAAATCATCGGGCATAAAGCCCATCATCGGCATGGAAGCATACATTGCCAAAGGAAGGCATACCGATCGTGGTGACGCGTCCGGTGAAAAAGGCACCAACCATATCATCCTTCTTGCACGGAATCTGAAGGGCTATCATAACCTCGCGAAGCTTTCATCCTTTTCGTTTACTCAGGGCTACTACTACAAACCACGCATCGACAAAGAACTCCTGGCCACCCATAGCGAGGGGCTGGTCGCGCTTTCTGCA
Organism: Blastocatellia bacterium; assembly: GCA_049273835.1. Taxonomy (GTDB): domain Bacteria; phylum Acidobacteriota; class Blastocatellia; order UBA7656; family UBA7656; genus Onstottus_A. Next base: position 9,911 of record JBASRM010000032.1, read on the forward strand.
TGCCTTTCGGGCGTGCCCTCGTCGCTTCTTCTTTCAGACAAGTTCGATGAGGCCGCACGCCAGGCGAAGGAGTTCGAGGACATCCTTGGAAAGGGCAACTACTATCTCGAAGTTCAAAACCACGGGCTTGAACAGGAGGTCGACACCGTCATTCCGGGAATGATCGCTCTCTCAAGAAAGACCGGGATACCGCTCGCCGCAACCAACGACTGTCACTACCTCATGCGCGACGACTGGCGCGCGCACGACATTCTGGTCTGCATCGGCGCCGGCAAGACCGTGAATGAAAAGCGCGGGCTTAAGTACAAAGAAGGCGAGTTCTACGTCCGCTCCGCGGAAGAGATGTGGGAAATTTTCGGGGGCGACCTGCCGGAAGCGCTGTTGAACACGGTTGCCATCGCTGAGATGTGCGAGCTCGAGCTGCCGAAGGACCAGAACCACTTGCCGGAGTATCGGGTCCCCGAAGGTGAAACGGTGGATAGCTATTTTGGCAAACGCGCCAGGGCGGGGCTCGAAGAACGATGGGCCGGGATCAAAGACCAGCCCGGCCGCAAGTGCGACTTCGATGACTATCGAGCGCGCCTGGAACAAGAGATCACAGTCATAAACAAAATGGGCTATGCCGGCTATTTTCTGATCGTTTGGGATTTCATTGCCTTTGCCCGAAAAAACAACATCCCGGTGGGTCCGGGACGAGGATCGGCGGCCGGTTCGCTGGTGGCTTATTCGCTGAGAATTACCGATCTCGATCCGCTTCAATACGATTTGCTCTTCGAGCGCTTCCTCAATCCCGAGCGCGTATCGATGCCTGACATCGACATCGATTTCTGCGTGCGCGGGCGGCAAAAGGTGATCGACTACGTGGCCGACTACTATGGCCGCGATCATGTTTCGCAGATCAGCACGTTTGGTACGATGGCCTCCAAAGCTGTGATAAAGGACGTGGGGCGCGCGCTCGAGATGCCATATTCGGAAGTTGACAAGATAGCCAAGATGATCCCGCCGCCGGTGCGCGGTCGCAATGTGTCGATTGAAGACGCGATCAAACAGAACCCCGAGCTCAAACGGGCCATCAACACCGACGAGCGAGTGCGCGAGGTGATCGAGATCGCACAGCGTCTGGAGGGCTGTTCGCGGCACGCCTCGGTTCACGCGGCGGGGGTGGTCATCTCCCCGAAGCCTTTGCACGAACTCGTGCCAATCTCGAAGACGGCCCGCGATGAAATAACCACGCAGTTTCCGATGAATGATCTCGAGAAGACCGGGATGTTGAAGATGGACTTCCTCGCCCTCACCACTCTGACGATCATCGACGACTGTCTCAAATCGATCGAGAGGGAAACAGGCGAGCAGGTTGACCTCACAAAGATTCCGCTCGACGATCGCGCGGCCCTGCAGCTGTTTGCCGAAGGCAAAACCGAAGCGATCTTTCAGTTCGAAGGTGGTGGGATGAAAGATCTCTGCCGCAGACTTAAGCCCGAGGGGCTTGAAGATCTCTCTGCGCTCAACGCTTTGTTCCGGCCGGGACCGATCGACAGCGGGTGGGTCGATGACTTTATCGAGCGTCGTCACGGACGCCGACAGGTCCGCTACGATTTCCCCGAGCTGAAAGAGATCATGGGGAACACTCTCGGCATATGTGTTTACCAGGAACAATTGATGGCGGTCTTCCAGAAGCTTGCCGGTTATTCGCTGGGAGAAGCCGATCTGGTGCGCCGCGCGATGGGAAAGAAGAAGCGCGAGGAACTGGACAAGCACAAGGAAAAATTCCTCAAACAAGCGATCGAGCGCGGGCACAACTCGGCCAGACTCGAGAAGCTCTGGCAAAGCTTCGAGGGATTCGCCGACTACGCTTTCAATCGCGCGCACTCGTTTTCATACGGTTATCTCGCTTATCAAACTGCATATTTGAAGGCGCACTACCCAACGCACTTCTGGGCAGCGGTGCTCTCAAACGAACTAAACAATACTGCCAAGGTAGTCAGGTACATCAACGAAGCTCGCACTCAGGGAATTCAGATCCTCCCGCCTGATGTAAATGTAAGCTTCGACAACTTCACAGCGAGCGGCAATACGATTCGATTTGGACTTGCCGCGATCAAAGGCATCGGACAGTCCGCGGTGACATCGATCATCGAAGCGCGCAACGCCGGGGGCCCGTTCACGTCTGTTTTTGATTTCACCGAACGTGTCGATTCCCGGGCGGTCAACAAACGAGTGCTCGAAGGCTTGATTCGGGCAGGCGCGTTTGATTTGGTGAACAAGAGCCGCGCTCGGTTGTTTGCGGCTATCGACTCCGCTGTCGAGAGCGGCCAGCGACTGCAACGATCGCGAGCGAGCGGGCAAACCGATCTTTTTGGGGCGCTCGCCGCTTCCGGGCCGGCCGTTGAGCAGCCTATGCCGAACGTACCCGAGTGGCCGAATCACGAAATGCTCAAGGGCGAGAAGGAAACCCTCGGCTTCTACATTTCGGGACACCCGTTATCAGGCTATGAGGAAGCGCTCAAAGATTTTGCCGATGCTGATATCGATCGCCTCTCGGGCCGGAGTCACGGCTCCGTCGTCGCGATCGGCGGAGTGGTTATCGAACTAAATCTGCGAACTACAAAAAAAGGAGATCGCTTCGGCCTGTTCCAACTCGAAGATCAATTCGGCTCCGTTAAGGTAGTTGCATGGCCTGACGTGTTCAACAAGGCTAACGGCGTTCTGCAAAACGATTCGGCCGTTCTTGTCCGCGGGCGGCTAGAGATTGATGACGGCGGCTCGATGACGATTATCGCCGACGAGATTGTCTCGCTGGAGAACATTCGCGAGCGATCCGCCCGCACGGTTGTGCTGCACTTCGACGTTGATGCAATCGAGGAGAAAAGGTTAGATCGGTTGCACTCGCTGCTCGACAATAATCGAGGCGAATGTGGAGTTCTTTTCGAAGTGAGGCTTGCGGACGGGACCAGGGCCCGGGTACAGCCTAATCACCTTGTTCGCGTGAAGGTTACCCAGTCGCTCACCGAGTCGATTAA
>JBASRM010000034.1:0-13046 GCA_049273835.1 Blastocatellia bacterium
GAATTCACGCGTCTAATAAAAGTCCGGCAGGCGTGGCGCGTTGATTTTAAGAGAGTCAATTTCTTTAACAAGAACCTCGGCTTTATGATCGCCGAAGTCAATGACAAACCCGATCCCTCTGCCCCTCCCCGGAATTATTGGAGGAGGCTCGTGATATTGCGGACCGAGAATGGAGGCCGCGATTGGAAGGTCCGTCAAACCATCAAGACATCTACGCTCGTCGAAGTGCAATTCTTGACCCAGGATGAATGGTGGCTGCGCAACTCGTCGACGACGGCGTTGCTACACACAATTGACGGAGGAAAGACCTGGAACGACGTAAAACTCACCCCTGACGCGAGTCCCGGTTCCGTAGTTTTTCTGGATTCGCAGACGGGTTGGGTGTTTTCATTCCTGTCGGGTTTTTGGTTTCCCAACCTCCTTACTCGCGATGGCGGCAAGTCGTGGACAACGCGAACAATTAATTACGTTACCCAGAATCACACGAAGCGATGAGGCGAACGGCTCGCTACGATTCTGTCCTGAATTCATCTTGATCATAAAGAGCTGTTACAGCGAGTCTCTTGACAGCGGAGACTATGCATTCTAATTCTTGAGTCCAGGGAACCGACGATGCATTATGCTGCCTGCCGATCAATCGTGCTTACGATCAGCTTGTCGGTAACGCTCGGTTGCGTGGCTCTCGCCGGCAAGCTTAGCCGCGTCGAGACCGAAAACCGGGCGGCCGCGAGTTCCGGTGCTGCCGTCATGGCGGAGCAGCACCGCGAAGGTGAATTCCGCGAAGGCGGTTTCCATGGCGTTGCGGTTGTTGATCAGAAGAACTTATGGGCTGTTGGGCTTGAAGGCGACCTCCTCCAGGGTAGCCAGGATTACGTAATCCTCCACTCAACCGATTCGGGGTTTTCCTGGACGCGAAACCTCTTGATGCCGCGCAGCTATTTCAGAGACGTCTGTTTTCAGAATGACCGTACCGGGTGGGTCGTTGGCGCCGACGAACAAGGCCAGGGACTGATACTGCGCACGACTGATGGAGGCCGGAACTGGATCAGGCAGCAATCGAACGCAAAGAGTACCTTGTGGCTGGTACGCTTTATAAGCGAAACCACAGGATGGGCTGCGGGAAGGGCTGGCCGAGTCTTGCGCACAACGGACGGAGGAGGGCATTGGCTGAGTCTTCGATTACCTTTCGGTTGGTTGAATGATGAACTCAAAGCGGAGATAAGGGACTTAGGCTTTGCGGACGAAGCCAACGGCTGGATCGTCGGCGAGATGGGGCGTGTTTATCAATCCACCGACGGTGGGGCAAGTTGGCAATCCCGCTCATCGGAATTCACGCGGCTAATAAAAGTCCCGCAGCCGTGGCGGGTTGATTTTAAGAGAGTCAATTTCTTTAACAAGAACCTCGGCTTTATGATCGCCGAAGTCAATGACCAACGCGATCCCAACTCGCACCCAAGCAATTATTTGAGGAGGCTACTGATATTGCGGACTGAGAACGGAGGCCGCGATTGGAAGGTTCGGCGAACCATCGAGACGCCTATGTTTGTGGCAGCCCAATTCTTGACCCAGGATGAGTGGTGGATCCGAACGGCGTCGACATCGACTTTGTTTCACACAACCGATGGAGGAAAAACGTGGATTCAGGTAAGTCTCACTCGTGACGCGAGGGACGGACCGCTGGTTTTTCTTAACTCGAATACCGGTTGGGTGTTTTCGTTCCAGTCTGGTTTTTGGTTTCCCAACCTCCTTACTCGCGATGGCGGCAAGACGTGGACCACGCAAACAATCAACTACATAACCGATAACCGCACAAACCGCTGAGCTTTGTCTGAGGACGCACAGCTGCTCCTTCGTCTTCGCTTGGTCATCCCTTATACTTTTGGCATGCGTGTTCTGGTAGTCGAAGACGAAGCCAAGATGGCCGGCTTTATCAAGCGCGGGCTCGAGGAAGAAGGCTCCGCCGTGGACATCTCACCTGATGGGCAAGACGGCTTGTATCGCGCCCTCACCGGTAGCTACGATCTGATCGTCCTGGACATCACCCTGCCATTGATGGACGGCCTCGATGTTTGCCGCAAGCTCAGGGAGAATCAAATATCGACGCCGATTCTCCTGCTGACCGCGCGCGATTCTGTTGATATGAAGGTTCGAGGGCTGGACAGCGGCGCCGATGACTACCTGACCAAGCCGTTCGCGTTTGCCGAGCTGGTGGCGCGCATCCGGGCCCTGCGCCGTCGTGACCGGGCTGAGGTCAATCTGAGGTTACAAATTGCCGACCTGGTTCTCGATCCGTTGACCCGTCGAGTCACCCGGGCAAACCAGCCGATCACGCTCACCTCCAAAGAATTCTCGCTCCTCGAATGTTTTATGCGGCACCCCGATCAAGTCCTCTCGCGAACCGTTCTATCGGAAAAAGTGTGGGACGAGTCATTCGACTCTTTTACGAACGTCATCGATGTGTACGTGAATTATCTTCGAAACAAAATAGACCGCAATTTTTCGCCGAAGCTTATTCACACGGTGCGGGGCGCGGGCTACGCAATGAGGAGGCCGGAAGCGACGAGCGAGCCTTCAAGCGATTGAGATTAAGTTATCTGCCCATAAAAACGGAAAGCGGGCCGGGCCCGCTTTCGGATTCAACCCGTCAATCTTCGGCTCTAATCTTCTTCTGCGTTTGAAGCTTCACGTTGCCGAGGCTGGAACATCGCGGAAGCCACCAGCACAGTTCCCGGATTGACTACTCGTAGTTGAAAGCTGCCCATCCTCTCGAGCTTCTTCGCGGACACCACGACTGACAAGCTGTCCTCGGTCTCTGAGGAGGGCTTCTGCTGGATAAGCGGATCTTCCATTCCAGCCTTGAAGAACTCTACTGTAGCTCCCTTTCGGAAATTCGCTCCCTGGATCACGACCCGAGCCTTTGACGCGTCGTCGTTCACCGCCTCGATTACGGCATCTCGGATCTCGGGTCCCACGATGCTCAATCCCTTATCGGAGGACGCGACGCCGTCAGCATCATTAGAGTTGACCACCTGAAATCGCAGCGTATCGGGTTTTTCCAGCAATCTGTTCAGATCACCGTTGATTGTCACGACGACATGAGAGCTGTTACGGAACCTTACCTTCGTGTTTTCAACTCGCGCGTTGCCGACGTACACGCGCATTTGCCTGCGGAAGTTCGAGCCACGTATATCAACCCTGACGTCCGATGAGCCCGCAAAAAGCTTCGCCTGCTTGAAGCCAGTGATCTCAGGAGCACGAACATCAAGCACGCGCGGCTCGGAAGCGCTGCGATCGGGATTGCGGACGATCACCGCAAGCATCCCGGATTCCTGAAAGAAGCGCGTGGGCACGGCGAGTTTGATTGTGTTCCCGCTGAGGCGTTGAGGCTCAACAGCGCTAAACACCTCGCCGCTTGATCGTAGCTCGACTTGAGCGCCACGGCGGAAGTTCTCACCAGAGATTGTGAGCCCAAAAGAACGGCCGCCCGCAACAACACTCCGCACGGTGGTTCTTAAGCCTGTCACTCGTGGCCCAAATATGCGCAGCTCTTTCTCGTTCACAGATACGAGGTCCGGAACCGCGAGGTCTTTCACGTGCACCTGTATGTCCGCTCTTACCGTGTCTGCAATGTCGTCCGGAACAACGGCTTCCAGGGTCCGCGAGCCGATTCGCCGAGTATTAAGAGGCCGGCCTGCAACCACCACCGTTGAGCTGGTTCGGAAGTTCTTTCCTGTGATCCTCAGCGTGAAGGGTGCGGTGGGTCCCGCCACTTCATTCGGGCTGATCCGATCGATCATCGGTGCATCGGGTCTGACAACTCTTAGTTCGCCCGGTTGAGACAGTGCGCCGTCAGCTCCCCTCACAACTACGCTGATCGTAGCTACGTGATCGAATAATGATTTCGGGAGCCTCGTTTCAAGCGCGCCTTCCCTCACCAGGTCGGCGCCCATCTCGACCCCGTTCACAAGCAGCGAAGCGCCTTCGGTGAAATTCCTCCCGGACACTACAAGCCGCAGATTCCTCAGCCGGCCTTGCTCGACAATTTGAGGCGACATCGATTCGATCATCGGACCCGGCGCCTCCTTCTCATCCGGTCCGACGACATCGAAATTGATGATGCTTATCTCGCCGCCACCACTAGCCGAGCGCACCGCGGTAATCGAGTGGGTTTTCTCACTCAGCGCGATTCGGCGAATCGCACCGCCGATCTCCTGAAAAGATTCCAACTCGCCGGTCGCGGTGCTGAAGGCGAACAGCATTCCTGTATTCGATCCAACAAACGCGCTTGCTGCGTCTCCCGTGAAAACCACATTGTTTGCGGCTGAGAAATCGATTCCTTCGGGTGGAGTGAACTCGGATCTTATAGTCAGGCGATCATCCCGATTCGCGACAACCGTGCAGCCGCCGCCGCTAACATTGGAGGGTCTTCGAATCCGGGTGGTGGCGATCATCTCGGTCCCATCCGGCCCCATTGCAACGGTGATGCGTTGCGGGGAAGCTATCGAGATGCTGTCAATGATAACCCCGCTATCTGAATCCACCGCAAACAGACGATCGCCAGTGGAAGCAGCAATGTAGACCAATCGCCCATCCGAGCTGAAAACAGGGTTGTTTGTTTCATCAAAACGAGCGATCGATGGGCTGAAGTTCGCCGCTGCCGATAGCCCGCCGGCGGCATCGATCTTTATCAACGAGAGGTTATTCCCGGCGGCGCTGGTGACTGCTGCCATTCGTCCTCCGCCGGCGTCGAACAGCGCAATCTCGGAGGGTTGCCCGATCAGCGCCAGGTGAGAAGTTAATTGACCGGTTTCGACATCGAACGCATATAGAGTCGGCACGTCCAAGCTCGAAGCGATCAGGCAGAATCTCCCGTCGCGGGTCAATGCCACGCCGGTGCCGGACGTGAGTGCCGCATCTTGAGGCAACACCAGAAGCGCTTTCAGCTCGAGGCGTTTTGCGCTGGTCGCATCGATGATGCTGACTGTCGAGGGATCTCCGTTGGCTGGGTCATTCACAGCGGGTACCGCGAGCAGTCTTTGACCGCCGACCTGTATCATCGAGATGGAGCCAAGCGTTTTTCCCACGACGACCGATGAAAGGATCTTGCCCGACGTCAAGCTGAAAGAAATGAGGGTTCCACCCTTGACCGACGGGACAAATCCGACCTTGCCGCTCGAAGCTATCAACGGCTGGGCGCGTTCATCGAGGATCGCAGTCGCGGGAAGCGCAACAGCTCGCGTCTCACCGAGCCTTGCTCCGCGATCGCTGCCCTGTGCGACCGCCAGACTCAGCAGCAGAAGGCAGGTTACGAGAGTCGCGGGTTTGCGATCAGGCTTCAAGAGTTGAACTCCAGGTTTTCAGATTATCACGCACAGGTGAGGGCATGCGCGTCGAGAATCTTATTCTTTTCGAGTGGCCAGATCAAGATGATTCCTTGCCTGGATTGGGGGCGAACATATGCCGCTGGCCTGATTTCGTGAACCCGTGGCAGAATGCTCCAGGAATGGAGGTGCGCCCATGAATTTCAAGTCCGGTTCGACGTTGCTGATCATAGTCGCAATCTTGAGCGGCTCAGGCTCAACAAGTGCCTTGCAGAGAAAGAAGCGGCCCGGCGCGATTTCAAATACTGCCAAGCCGCAGAGCCAGGAAGCACCGGCTCAAGCAAAGACCCAATCGATGCCCGGTGAAGTTGAGCGCATCAGCGTCGAAGATCTCAAGGGAATGATTGCGAAGAAACAGCCGGTTACCATCATTGACGCCCGCAGTGCCAGCTCATGGGACTCAGCGACTACCAAGATCAAGGGAGCGATTCGAATGGATGTGGAGGAGATTCCTTCGCGTCTTAAGGAACTTCCCCTCGACAGGGAGATCGTTATCTATTGCGCCTGAGAGGGCGAAGGAACAAGCGCCCGTGCGGCGCAGATTTTGATGGAGAACGGATTCAAACGAGCGCGCGCCCTCAGAGGCGGCTGGGATGCCTGGGTGCAGGCAGGGGGTCCAGTTGAACCAAAGAAGCAGGCGAAATCGAAAAAATGATTATCGTGAACCGCAAACGGGCTGGTTTGATAAAGACGGCGCACGGCTCTGAGCTTCGGCCGCTCATCGATCGAACCACGTCGCATATCACTCAATGCAGCCTAGCCGAAGAGATACTCCCGCCCGGATGCGCCGTGACTCCGCACCACCACCGCGAGATCGAAGAGATTTATTACATCGTCTCCGGCCGCGGAGTGATGACCGTTGGAGGCGAGACGTGTGAAGTTGAGACGGGCGATGCGGTCTATGTCCCGCGCGGCCAACGACACTCTCTTGAAAACACCGGTGGTCAACCCATCACTCTACTGGTTGCATGCGGACCAGCTTTTTTCTATGAAGACGAAATCAAAGAAGCTACGTAAAACGGCGTTCAAATAGAGCGGCGACATGAATATAGTCACAACAATCGCTTTCGCTATGCTTGTTGGCTGCTTCTGGTCCGGCCACAAGGCTGAGCTTGCGACAACCGGCGCACCGGTTTCAGCTGGAAGTGCGCAAGCAAAGCGGGACCGAGAGGGCACTCGAATCGCCGCCTTGCGGAAAGAAATCGAGAGTGGAAACCGCGACGCGCTTGAACAGTTTTGGCAGGAGACCGCACTCAAAGGAACTCCGCTGATCGAACCTATTTCTGGCGATGATCGAAACGTGCTGGTGACTTTCGTCTGGCGAGCCAAAGAAGCGACCGGAAACGTGCTTGTGTTTGCAGGGTTCGCCGGAGGCGATATCGCGAAGAACCAGATGAGCCGGCTGATGGAAACGGATCTCTGGTATAAGACTTACACGGTTCCGAGTGATGCTCGCTTTACTTATCAACTCTCTCCCAACGACTCGCTGGTGCCGTTTGAAGACCTCAACGAAAAGGATATCCCGCAGCGTGTAGCCACATTCAGAATCGATCCCCTCAACAAGAACGGCGCCTTCGGAGGCGGCTCAATCGTCGAGCTGCCCGGGGCGCCGTCTCAACCATGGCGAGTTCGGGAACCCGGCGTCGCCAAGGGCCGAGTGGAGGATGCGAAGCTCAAAAGCGAGATACTCAAGAACGAACGACGAGCCTGGATATACACTCCGCCCGGCTACACTCGCGACGGCAAGCCCTGTGGATTGATTGTGATGTTTGACGGGCCATTGTACACCCTGCTGATTCCGACGCCGGTGATTCTCGACAATCTGCTGGCAAAGACCAAACTACCGCCGATGGTTGCGCTCATCCTCGACAACCCGACGCCGTACTCACGCAACACAGAATTTGCCTGCTATGAGCCGTATGCTGAGTTTATCGCAAAAGAGGTGATTCCCTGGGTTCGAGCAAACTACAACGTCACCAGCGATCCAACTCAGACGGTCGTTAGCGGAGTGAGCTTTGGCGGTTTGGCGGCGGCCTTTGTCGGATTTCGCCATCCTGAAATCTTCGGCCACGTCATTTCGCAGTCCGGTTCTTTCTGGTGGAAGCCGAATCGCGACGCTGAGCCGGAGTGGTTAACCCGCCAGTTCGTCAGCAGCAAGAGGCTGCCGCTTCGATTCTACATGAATGTTGGACTGTTCGAGACGGGCCCGTCGCCCGGCGGCGCCCCCGACATGGTTGCTGTTAACCGCCATTTGCGAGATGTATTGAGGGCCAAGGGATATGAAGTTGAGTACAGTGAATGCAATTGCGGACATGATTTTCTGAACTGGCGAGGATCGCTGCCGGAAGCGTTGATCAGTCTGGCGGGGGCCTTGAATCAGAAGTTTGATGGCAAGAAATGAGTCCAGCGTCGCCCCCACCCTGACTGCGCTCACCTTCTTACTTCATAGATTAATACTCGCTCGTGGCCATTCGCAATTCCTCTCCCTATCAAAGCGCCGACGCCTGCCATAACAAAGACACCGGCAATTGCGGCTCCGGCGCCCACGCCGTGTCCACTTGATCCATCGCCAAAAAGCCCGGTAACCACGCCAAGTCCGGCGCCGACGGCGGCTCCGGTCCCCATGGCTCTCCGGCGCGACTTTGGAACGGAACGATAAATCTGGAGTATGGTGTCTCGATCTATCTCTGCGAGTTTCTTCCCTTGAGAGAGTATCAAGGCGATATCGGTTACGTCGGTGAGCCTCCCCTTTTTGCTGCTTCCATCTTTAAGAATGACGGTCAGTTCATCTCTTGAAGGCAGAGCTTTGACCGCATCCCACGTTCCGACGATCGGGATGGGTTGCTGCTGCGCTCCAATTGCGATTGGGTTCGACAACGTTAGCGCCAACAACAGCATTATCGTGGCATTGATTCTTCGCATTTTTGAATCTCCTTTCGATCCGTTCACAGTGTGGGTCCATTGGCTACTGGCGACAAGGAGCATTGTGACGCTTTTTAGAGTGCCACATCGCAAACGAAGAAAGGACACTCATAGAAGAGCCGGCGTTTAGCTGGCCTGGTGTGATTCTGCGCGGGATTGCGCGGCGAAAGGGTTTTGTGATGCCGTGCTTCTCAGATTACGTGCTGATAGCCCGATGGCTGGATAGATTCGAGCGAGTTGTTCCGTTTGAGCTGTAGTCCCTGTCCATCGACGATTTCTCCGATCTCCGTGATGGTCACGCCTAACGAGTGAGACAACATGGCCACTGCTTCGTGACTATCCGCTGAAGCAGTGAAAAGCAGTTCGTACTCTTCTCCGCTGTCGAGCGCCAACTTTAGCGTGTCTGTGCCCGATGCATTTGGAGCGTTTGATGAAATGGAGAGGACACAGTCCGCAATCGGTAAAGCGGCGCCTTTGATAACTGCCCCACAGCCGCTCGCCTCGAGTATGTGCCACAGGTCGGTGCTCAGACCGTCGCTGATGTCGATCATAGCCGTTGCGACTCCTGCCTCTCCGATTGCGCGGCCGAGCTTCAAATGGGGCTGGGGCGAGAGATGTTTCAAGACAGCCTGGTGCCAAGTAGAATCGCGCGTATCCTTCGAATCGTCGAGACGGAACCCGTCTTCAAGCAACTTCAGACCAAGCGCAGATGCGCCGAGAGAACCGCTTACGTAGATTCTGTCGCCTTGCTTTGCACCGAAGCGTGTGACGGCTCGTCCACCTGGACACTCGCCGATTACGCTTACGTCGACGAACAGCGAGTCACGCGAGCTTGATGTGTCGCCGCCGATGATTGAAACCTTGCAGGCGTTCGCCATCTCAAACATCCCATCGAACAGCTCATCGATGAACTCCGCGGAACAACTGTGCGGAATAGCGATGCCGACCATCGCAAACTTCGGAGTGCCTCCCATGGCCGCGACGTCGCTCAAACTGACGGCTAGCGCTTTGCGGCCCAACAGGCGGGGCGGCGTCCAACCCAGCTGAAAGTGCACGCCTTCAACCATCAAGTCGCAGCACGCTATCAAGTCCCTGCCGTCCGCACCCTTGATTACTGCCGCGTCATCGCCGATGCCCACCCGTACGTCCGGATTTACGCCGGCACGCGCCTTTAACCTCGAAATAATCTCAGATTCATCTGACATGTTTTCTCGAGCGAATCCTAGCACCCGTCGGGAGCAAGCAACAATTGATGGCCAACTCCGGAGCCCGCCCAATATGTCGCTCGCCGAGTCAGCCAATCGCCTCAAAACGCAACGACTACAATTCTATAGCACATGGTTTGTGCGTGTTGTAGAATGGCACCGCCCTGCCTCCTCACTTACTCCTTGAATGAAAGATTTGAATGAATCTCAACAACAATGAAGCGCCGGTTCGCGCGGATTCGACCGCCGAATTGGCTAGCAGCGAGATTGACCTTTATGCCGAGTTGGCGGCGTTCGTTGAACTGTCACCCGAGGATCAACTGCGTCATGCTGATCGTTTTGCACTTGAGTCCATCGAAGCCGCGGAACAGTCAGAACCAACTTCGGCGCAGGAAGATTCATTTGAAGACGTGAAGGCGCACATTCCCGACAATAGTGTTGAGACAGTTTCCGTATCGGATGATTCGAGCGAACCCGCTGAGCTTGAAGAGGTAGCGACCTCGACCGAGATGGCCGGCACGGAGTCCGTTTCTGAAAATCTGCAAGAGGCTGATGAACCCAGCCCGCAACGCTTCGAAGTCTTCGGCCGCAGCGGTCCGCTTGGCCGGCTAAGCCCCGATCTGCTCTTCACCGGCGCTCTGTCCCGAGGCGTCTGCCTGGCTTGTGGAGCGGAGTCGGGAGTTGACGATCTGTTCTGTTTGACCTGTGGGGTTTTTATCGACGAGATCGCGTCGACGCTTCCGCCCAAGCCTTCCTGCGCGGAATGCGGGCAGGAAGTCACCGCCGATGAAATATTCTGTCCGTGGTGTGGATCCGTGTCGCCCGCCTGAACAGTTGCAAAACCGTTCAATCATCGATTGAGGCCGTCAACCGCCGAGCGCAGCGCGTCGATGGCTAGTACGCTGCAATGCATCTTCGCCGGGGGCAGATGACCGAGAGCATTTGCAACGTCTTTTCGAGTCAACGACATCACTTCCTGAAGAGTTTTTCCAATCACCAGTTCAGTCAATACTGACGCCGCGGCGATCGTCGGAGGACAGCCGGATGCCTTGATCCTGGCGTGGGTCAGCCGGTCGCCTTCGACAAGAATGGTGAGCCTTATTCGGTCCAGGCAAACCTCATTGGTTACATCTCCAACACCCGACGCATTTTCAAGTTCGCCTACGTTGCGTGGGTTCGCGATGTGGTCGGCTATTTGAGGACTGTACATCTGGTTGGCTTCGAATGTGGAGTCGGAACTCGCTCAGTCGGGCGCGATCGCTTGTTCAGCACCTCAGGCAGTGTCTACCTGTTCACGGTTTTAGTAAATGCGCGATCTTCTCCGCCGCTTCGATTGAAGTTAACACCTGATACACCTCGAAGTCGGCGATATCACTCCAATTTGCAATCCATTTATCGAGAAGCCTCCGATCTTCCGTCTCCATAAGCTGGTAACAGCGCGCGAGGTCTTTATCAACCCAACTAGACACATACACAAGCCCGTCCGGGGTCATACGGCCACGATCTCGAAAACGTTGATAGACGGGAATGGCGTCTCCATTACTGAAGTGTTCGACGACCATATACAAAGCCCTCGCCATCGATTGAAGCTTTCCTTCGTACTGGTTACAACACAGCCAGATTTGATGCTTCCGGTTCAGCAGCCGGACTCATCTGGCGGAGTCGAGTTACGGTCTCCCGTAAAACCGAGAGCACGTAGTCGATCTCTTCTCGCGTAGTGTACGCACTGAGACTGAACCGAAGGCTTCCGCGCACTTGTTCGCGGGTGAGCCCGAGTGCTTGAAGCACGTGGCTTGGCTCGAGCGACCCCGACGCGCAGGCCGATCCGGTCGACACGGCGATACCCTTCAGATCAAGCGCAATCAGCAGACTCTCACCATCGACGCCATCGAAGCTCAGGTTCGTGATGTTCGGCACACGAAGTTCTTTGTCTCCATTGACGCGCGTGTCCGGGATTAGAGACATCACCTGACCCTCGAGGTAGTCTCGCAGCTCGCGCATTCGGCTCGTTCTTTCGTGTAGCTTGGTGCGAGCCAGTTCGGCCGCCCTCCCGAGACCTGCGATGCCTGGCACGTTCTCAGTACCTGCTCTCCGGTCCCGTTCGTGATGTCCCCCATACAGCAATTTGGTCAGGCGCGTTCCCTTTCGAATGTAAACAGCGCCGCTGCCTTTGGGCCCGTGAAACTTGTGACCCGAAAGCGACAGCAGATCAGGACCAAACCGCTGGACGTCAACCGGTGTTTTGCCTACGGCCTGAACGGCATCGGTATGGAGGTGAAGATGAATCAGACCGCGCGCGCGCGCGTCGGCGACTACACCGGCGATCTTCTCGATCGGCTGAATGGTCCCGGTCTCGTTGTTGGCGAGCATTACGGAAATCAAAATTGTGTCGTCGCAAATCGCTTCGCGTACATCGTCCACGCTGACAAGGCCGAAACCAGACACCGGAAGGTAAGTGACTCGATAGCCCTCAGCTTCGAGCGACTCGCACGTAGCAAGCACCGCGGGGTGTTCGATCCTGGTGGTGATGATGTGCCGGCCGTTTTCGCGGTGTGCCTGAGCGATTCCTCGGACGGCAAGATTGTCGGCTTCAGTGCCGCCGGAAAGAAAAACGATTTCGGCTGGGGAAGCATTTATCAAGGCTGCGACTTCACGGCGAGCCTTCTCGACGGCAGCCTTCGCGCGCTGTCCGAATGAGTGCACTGACTGCGCGTTGCCCATCTCGTCAGCGAAGTAAGGAATCATCGCTTCGATGACCTCGGGCGCCATCGCAGTTGTCGCGCTATTGTCCAGGTACACTCTCATCTTGAAATCGCACTATTGAGAACGCCGGGCCGATCTCAGTCGTTGTCCTCCTGCCACTCTTCGTACCACGCCATCTGGATCGCTTCGAGTTTCTTTTCGTTGGACTCTTTTGCGTCGCCTGAGAACCCATCGAGCCCCATCACCCATCGATGTAAATCTGTAAAGCGCACGGTGAGTGGATCGACATCCGGATGAGCTTCAAGCAGCCTGATGCCGATTTCTTCGGTGTCTGTCCAATTCAGTTCGGGCATCGTTCCTCCTGGCTTTTAGCTGAGAGCGCAAGTCATATGTTCCGCGTTCAATGTTGACTCAGTACGTTGAACTGAGAACGTCAATGCCGAAGAAAGTCGAGGGTGCCGGGAATCTCAACCGTGACATCCCCGGTTACAACGCATTGGCAGCCGAGCCTTGAATGGAGGGTAAGGCCATCAGCCATGTACAGACGGTCCTCTTCATCCTCGTCCATTTCAGTAAGATTCTCTTCTCCCACTTTTACAATCACATGACAGGTTGTGCACGCACAATTTCCGCCGCAGGAGTGCTCGAGATTGACGCCGCAATTCAAAGCGATATCCAGCAGTGAGCCTTCCTTGCCGTGTTCGTGATATGGTGTAACACCCGGCTCGTATTCGACCGTCACCGGTTCACTATTCGAGCGAAGAAACGTTACCTTGCAGACCTTCCGTTCAGTCTCAGTGCCCTCCTCTTGTACAATCGCGCTTCCCATTTGTTC
>JBASRM010000047.1:0-43550 GCA_049273835.1 Blastocatellia bacterium
GATAGAGCGGACGCTGACCGAACGATTCGAGCATCAGGTTACAATGCGCCCGGACAATGTGGCGGTAAGCTCAAAAAACTTCCGGTGGAGCTATCAGGAATTGAACGCCGCCGCCGATCGCATAGCCCAAGGAGTCTTTGAACGAATTGGCGGCCCAGACCAGACTCTTGCTTTGCTATTGGGTCATGATGCGCCCATGATCGCGGCATTGCTCGGAGTCCTCAAGACTGGAAACAGTTATGTGCCGCTCGATCCGTCCAACCCGAACCAGAGAATTGCCTACATACTCGAAGACTCCCAGGCGAGAGCGGTCATTACCGACGACGTTAACTTTGAACTGGCGAGCACTTTCACCCAGGGTCGATTGCCGATCATTAACATCGATGAGTTGGACCCGAACGAAGCAATACCGGGTTTGAATCGCGCAAGTATGTCGCCCGACAGGATGGTCTACATACTGTACACATCCGGCTCGACGGGAACGCCCAAAGGGGTCGTGCAAAACCACCGCAACGTTATGCATTTCATCAGGAACTACACCAACAATCTCAAGATCACGGCGGAAGACAATCTAGGGCTGCTCGCCTCCTACAGCTTCGATGCGGCGGTGATGGATGTGTACGGAGCACTGTTGAATGGAGCGACGCTTTGCCCCCTGGAATTAAGACAAGAGGGAGTGAAAGGGCTGTCGGCCTGGCTCATCGAACGACAGATCACGATCTATCACTCTACGCCTACGGTCTACCGCTACCTTGTCAACGAGCTTAAAGGAGATGAAAGATTCCCGGAGCTCAGGCTTGTAGTGCTGGGCGGCGAGGAAGTCTGCAAGAGCGACGTCGAAACGTACAAACGATTCTTCTCAGACGACTGCGTTCTGGTGAACGGATTCGGCCCGACCGAATCGACCGTAACTCTGCAATTCTTCGTGAGCAAAGATACGGACATCAGGCGAAACTCCGTTTCGGTCGGTTTTCCTGTCGAAGAGACAGAAGCGTTGTTGTTGGACGCCGATGGCCAAGAATCCGGCGTGAGCGGCGAGATTGCGATAAAGAGTCCATATGTGGCTCTCGGATACTGGCGCAAGCCCGAGCTCACGCAAGCGGCCTTTCTCGCGAACCACGGCGCCACCAGGATATATCGAACCGGCGATATGGGTAGGTTACTGCCGGACGGAAGCATAGAGTACGCTGGAAGAAAAGACGATCAAGTCAAGATACGCGGCATCCGCGTCGAGCCCGGCGAGATACAATCGATACTGTGCGGGCATCCGGACGTGCGCGAATGTGTTGTGGTAGGCAGAGCTGGAAGGCTAGCGGAGACAAACCTTGTGGCCTACGTGGTTGCGCGCGAAGGGCGGAGCGTCGACAGAAACGACCTGCAGCAATACCTCCGCGACAACCTGCCTGCCTATATGATTCCGTCGGCCCTGGTGACGATGGAGGCTTTGCCGTTGACTCCCACCGGCAAGATAGATCGAAGATCGCTGCCTGCCCCCGACTGGTCGCTTCGCGAAAGTGAAGCAGAGTTTGTGCAGCCTCAAACTCCAACCGCGCGGGCCCTGGCGGAAATGTGGCGCGAACTGCTCGAGGTTGATCAGATAAGCATACACGACAACTTTTTCGCGCTTGGTGGGCACTCCCTTCTCGCCACGCGCCTCGCCGCTCGGATACGGGAAGTCCTAAGGATTGATGTTGCTTTGCGCGTTCTGTTTGAAACTCCAACTCTGGAGGATCTGTCCGCATTCATCGACAAAGCTCTCGAAAACGACCGCGCGCATTCGGTCCCTGAAATACGCCCGTTCTCGCGCGATCCCTACCGCGTAAAAAGCTTGCGGGGGATGCACCTGAAAGCTCGGAAGTAATAAAGACAAGCGAGGAATAACACCAATGGCGGAAGAGCTATTTGTGCTACCGGTGTCTTTCGCGCAGCAGCGACTCTGGTTCCTGGAACAACTGGAACCGGGCACTCCTGCGTACAACATGCCCGCAGCCGTGCGCTTAACCGGGAATCTCGATGTGGCTACGCTCGAGCGAAGCTTTACCGAGATCGTGAGACGGCACGAAGTGTTGCGGACTACTTTCGCTGAAGTAGAAGGAGAGCCGGTACAGGTCGTCGCCCCGGGCCTTGAATTGAGAATAAGGCTTGTAAATCTGAGCGATGTCCCCCACGCCAGGCGAGCAGCGGAAATTGAGCAGATCGCAATCGAAGAAGCACGGCGACCCTTTGATTTTTCAAAAGGCCCGTTGCTGCGCGTAAGCTTGTTGCGAACCAGCCATCGCGATCACGTCCTTCTGCTCACCATGCACCATATCGTCAGTGACGGCTGGTCGTTTGCCGTATTGATTCGAGAGATGATGACTCTGTACGAAGCTTACTCGATGGGCAAATCATCGCCGCTCGAGGAACTTCCGATTCAATACGCGGACTACACGCTGTGGCAACGGGAATGGCTGCAAGGGAAGTCGTTGGAAGCGCAGCTCGAGTATTGGAAGCTTCAACTGGGCGGCAAACCACCGATACTTGAGCTCAATCTGGACAGCCCGCGTCCGCAGACCCCGGCTTTTTCAGGAGCGCGCGAGCAGACTGTTTTGCCTGAAACTCTGGTCGGTGATTTGAGAGACTTAGGCCGGCGCAACGGAGCCACGCTTTTTATGGTGCTACTTGCGGCATTCAAGCTGGTTCTCCATCGACACACCGGGCAAACGGACATCGTCGTTGGCTCTCCCATTGCGGGACGCAATCGACCGGGACTGAATGGGCTGATTGGCTTCTTCGTAAACACGCTCATATTGAGAACTGACGTTTCAGGCAAACCGACCTTCACCGAACTGCTTCGACGAGTACGTGAATCTGCCCTCGGCGCGTTCGCGAATCAGGATTTGCCGTTTGAGAAGATCGTAGAGGAGTTACAGCCCGAACGCGGCGAAACTTCGACGCCATTTTTCCGAATGATGTTCAATCACCTGAACATCGAGAATGTTCGTATCGAAACGCCGGGGCTGGCGGTTGAGGTGCTCCCGCCCCCCGAACCCGCGTCAAAGTTTGACCTCACTCTGTACGCCAGAGAGGCGAAAGACAAGCTGCAATTTGAACTGGTCTACAATGCCGAAATCCTGCGCAAAGCGCACATGGCGGAGCTGCTTGAACAACTCGTATCGCTTCTGGGCCAACTAGCCGCGAACCCCGAAAAATCCATAGACGAATATTCGTTGATCACGGTTGCGGCTCGTTCCCGGCTGCCTAACCCGTCCGAACCGATCATGGCTCGCTGGACCCGCTCGATCGTTGAGCAGTTCGCAAAGCAGGCTAAGCAACGGCCCGGTCATCCTGCTTTGTTGGATAAAGACGGCTCGTGCAGTTATCGCGAACTCGATCTCTTAAGTAATCAGCTTGCCCATTTCTTGATCGCAGGCGGCATACGGCGCGGAGACGTAGTGGCCGTTTACGGTCATCGCAGCAGTCCGATTGTTTGGGCGATGCTCGCCGCTCTGAAGGCGGGAGCCGTTTTCGTCATTCTGGACCCGTCTCATCCGTCCTCGCGCTCGATAAAGTGCCTGGAGCTCGCAAAGCCGAAAGGCTGGCTTCAGATAAAAGCCGCCGGAAGGCTGCCCGATGAGTTTGAACAGTTCTTGACGAGCAGCTCAATAAGCTGTCGACTTGAGCTTCCACACTGCGCGTCAGCAATGAAAACCAATCCGCTGGCGGATTACTCGGCGGATGATTCCGAAATAGAGATTGGACCCAAGGATGCGGCATACGTCGCGTTTACGTCAGGCTCGACGGGCAGACCAAAAGGACTGCTCGGCACTCACGCGCCGCTCTCTCATTTTCTGGAATGGCATTGCAACCAATTCGGACTTGGCCCGGACGAGAGGTTCAGCATGCTGTCGGGGCTTTCACACGATCCGCTGCTGCGTGACGTCTTCGCCCCGCTGTGGCTTGGAGCGACGCTGTGCATCCCCGACCCTGAGAGCATCGCGGAACCGGGCTGGCTTGCCGATTGGATGAAGCAGCAACGGATCAGCGTTGCGCACTTGACTCCGGGAATGGCGCAAATGATCGCAATCGGCGGCGGTGCGTTGAACGGTGAGGGCGGAGCCCTTGATTCGCTACGCCACGCCTTTGTCGGCGCGGATGTGCTGACCGGGAGCACGATAGCCAGCCTGCGGAGGATTGCGCCCTCCGCCGCGTGCGTGAATTTCTACGGCACGACCGAGACTCCGCAAGCTGCGGGCTTTTACGTCGTGTCGGATCGAGAACAGAACAATCCCGCGTTCCTTCAGCGTTTAATCCCCATTGGCCGCGGCATAGCCGACGTTCAGTTGCTCGTTCTTAACGCTTCGCGGAAACCGGCGGGGATCGGCGAGGTCGGAGAAATTTTTGTCCGCACTCCTTACCTCAGCTCCGGCTACTTGAATGACCCAGAGCTTACCAGCGAGCGTTTCATCGTCAATCAGTTTACCGGAGCAAGCGAAGACCTGCTCTATCAAACCGGCGACGCAGGTCGATACTCGATTGAGGGAGAAGTTGAGTTTCTCGGTCGCTCGGATCAACAGGTTAAGATTCGCGGCTTCCGCGTCGAACTGAAAGAGGTGGAAGCCGCACTGAGCGAATATCCAGCAGTACAGCACGCCATCGTCACCGCAAGTGAGGCAGAACCGACCGACCGACGGCTGATTGCCTACATCGTCGTCAAAGATCAGCCCATAGATGCCGATCGGCTTCGCCGGTTCCTAAAGCAGAGACTCCCTGATTATATGTGCCCGTCGCTTTTCATTTCCGTCCCGGCCATCCCGCTCACACCGAACGGCAAAGTCGACTATAGTGCGCTTTCGGATCCTGATTCGATGCAGGAGCACGAAGGAGTCTACGACGCTCCGCGCACCCCCTTCGAAGAGGTGCTGGCGGCTATCTGGCAAGAGGTTCTTGGAATCGAGCAGGTGGGTGTTCACCATAATTTCTTCGAACTTGGCGGTCATTCTTTGCTTGCTGCTCGGCTCATCGCGCGCGTGCGGGAAGCGTTTCAAATGGATTTGCCGCTCCGTGCTTTATTCAACGCGCCGACCATCGCCGCGCTTGGCGCCGAGATAACGGAACGCAAAACCGGACATCATCACCACGAATTTGTTAGCGCGCTGCCTGCGATCACTCCCGACCCTCAAGAGCGGTATTCACCCTTTCCACTCACGGACATTCAGCAGGCCTACTGGATAGGGCGGCTTGGTTCTATCGAGATGGGCAACGTAGCATCGCACCGCTATCTCGAGGCTGAAACTTCGGGCCTTGATCTAACTCGCTTCTCTCAGGCCTGGCTCGCGTTGATCGACAGGCACGATATGTTGCGGGCAATTGTGCTGCCCGATGGGCGACAGCAGATACTTGAAAGCGTGCCTCGATATGAGATCGCGGTGACGGACGCGCGCGGGTTCGACCCGACTGACATTTCCGGCCATCTTGAACGAACGCGGCACGAGATGTCTCATCAGATGCTCGCAACCGATCGGTGGCCTTTGTTTGAAATACGAGCGACGCGGCTTGACGATGAACGCCTGCGGCTGCATTTCAGCTTCGACTACTTGATCGCGGATGCTCTGAGTTTTCAAATACTGTTCCAGGAATTGCTACAGCTTTACGAGAAGCCCAACGCGGCAGGTGCTCCGCTTGAGCTGTCATTCCGAGACTATGTGCTAGCCGAAGCCGCTTTAAAGGATTCAGATTTATTTCGCCGCTCGCAGCAATACTGGTTCGAACGGCTCGCCACCCTGCCCGCCGCGCCGGAACTTCCGCTTGCGAGAACTCCGGCGTCTCTGTCGCGCCCGCGATTCGTTCGCCGAAGTCGGGAGCTGGATAAGGAAAGCTGGGCTCGCGTGAAGGAGCGAGCCACGCGAGCGGGACTGACGCCGTCGGGTATCTTGATGTCTGCATTCGCCGAGATACTGGCGGCCTGGAGCAAGGGGCCCCGCTTTACGGTAGTCCTCACGCTCTTTAATCGCCTGCCTATTCACGCGGAGGTAAACAGGGTTGTGGGCGATTTCACTTCGACGACCTTGCTTGAAATCGACAGCTCGCAGCCCACTTTTGAAGACCGCGCCCGAAGCATTCAACAACAACTCTGGGACGATTTTGACCATCGATTTATCAGCGGCGTTGAGGTGTTGCGCGAGCTTGGCCGGCGGCACGGCGTTCCTATGCGGGCGGCGCTTCCAGTGGTCTTTACAAGTATCCTTACACCGGCCGGTGCAACAGGGACCGTGTCCGCGCAGCCCGCGCTTGGCGAAATAGTCTTTGCCGTTTCCCAAACTCCGCAGGTATGGCTCGACCATCAGGCATACGAGCGTGATAGCGTTTTAGTGCTGAATTGGGACGCGGTTGAGGATCTGTTCCCACCTGGCATGCTCGACTGCATGTTCGAGTCTTACTGCCTTTTACTTCGGCGGCTCGCCGACGAAGAAGCAGTGTGGCATGAAAAACAGAGAGAAATAACGCCTTCCGCTCAGCTCGAGCGATTTGCCGGGGTCAATGCTACCGATAAGCCGCTGCCGGCGAAGTTGCTCCATTCGTTATTCGCCGAACAAGTGGCAGTCAGGAGCGGCGAACCGGCAGTGATCACCGCCGATCTCGTCTTGAGCTACGAGGAGCTCGATCACCGCTCTGATTATCTGGTTCGCGGGCTGCGAGACCTCGGGGTTCGTCCGAATACGCTCGTTGGCGTTGTAATGAATAAGGGATGGGAGCAGGTCGTAGCGGTTCTGGCGATCCTGAAATCCGGCGCCGCCTATCTTCCGATCGACGCGAGCCTGCCGCTTGACCGCATCCGGTATCTCCTCGAAAACGGCGAAGTCAGAACGGCGATCACTCAACCCTCGCTCATCGACAAGCTCGAGTGGCCGGCGGGCATCCATCGACTTAGCGTCGAGGCGCATCTCCCCGCAAGCGTCGACACAGAGCCTCCGGTTCCCCCGCAGGCGTTGGAAGACCTGGCGTACGTAATCTACACATCAGGATCGACCGGGTTGCCAAAGGGCGTCATGATAGATCACAAAGGCGCGGTTAACACCGTGCTTGATATGAACCTCCGGTTCGCGGTCGGTCCTGAAGACAGAGTGCTGGCGATTTCTTCGCTGAGCTTCGACCTTTCGGTTTACGATATCTTCGGCCCTTTGGCTGCCGGTGGAGCGATCGTGATACCTGATGCCCACGCCCTTCGCGACCCGGAACACTGGGCCGAATTGATGTCGCGTGCACGAGTCACCATCTGGAACTCAGTGCCGGCTCTGATGGAGATGCTGGCGAGTTATGTGACTGGGAAGGGCGAGCAACTACCTGAATCTCTGCGGCTGGTGTTGATGAGCGGAGACTGGATTCCGGTATCTTTGCCTGACCAGATCAGAGATGTGGGTCCGGATATTCAAATCGTCGCTCTCGGCGGCGCTACCGAAGCTTCCATCTGGTCCATCCTATATCCGATTGAACAGATCAAGCCCGATTGGAAGAGCATACCTTACGGGCAGCCGATGCTGAACCAAAAGTTCTACGTCCTGAGCGAATGGCTCGAGCCGCGCCCGGTGTGGGTGCCCGGGCAGCTCTACATTGGAGGCATCGGGCTGGCAAAAGGCTACTGGCGAAACGAACAGAAGACCTCCGCCAGCTTCATCATTCATCCATCGACCGGCGAGCGCATCTACCAAACGGGAGACCTTGGCCGCTACCTTCCGGATGGCAATATAGAGTTTCTGGGGAGGGAAGATTTTCAGGTGAAGATACAAGGGTACCGCATCGAGTTGGGTGAGATCGAAGCCGCCCTGTTGGAGTTTCCGTCTGTTGGCGTTGCAGTGGTCACGGCAGCAGGCGAATTGCGCGGCCACAAACGACTTGTGGGATACCTCGTTGCCAGGCCCGGACAGGCTCTGGACATTGCAGAGGTGCAGCGCTCTTTGAGAAAGAAGCTGCCCGAGTACATGGTGCCGTCGGATCTAGTGATTATCGACAAACTGCCGCTGACCTCGAACGGCAAGGTGGACCGCAAGGCGCTTCCTGTTCCCGGTCAACTCAGATCCCTTGAGAAATCATTCGAGCCGCCTCGCACTACCGTAGAAAATATGATCGCCGCTATCTACTCACGCATGCTCCGCGTGGAGAAGGTTGGACTGAACGACGACTTCTTCATGCTCGGGGGGAATTCCATCCAGGCGATACTGCTTGCCTCGGACGTGCGCCAGAGCTTTCAGATTGATCTGCCTTTGCGAAGATTCTTCGAAAACCCAACCGTTGGCGGCCTTGCCGAAACCATCCTTCATCTTCAGGTTGAGCAGACAGAAAGCGGCGAGATGGCACAAATGCTTTCGGCCCTCGAAGAGCTTTCCGAACCAGAAGCTCAAGCAATGATTGCGCAGGAGATGCTGGCGAATCAGCCCGGGCCGTCGAGGCGATAGCTGATGGTAGACCGTCAGTTGACCCGATACCGTTAGCACAGACGAGACCATGGACGAACAGAAGAGGCTCCCCAATATGTCTCTCAAAGGCGAACGCCTTCCGGTCGCCTTCAAGATGCAGAGAGAATCACTGCTTCCCTCCCATCTTCTTCAACTGCCCGGCGAGAAGTGGGCTTTGTGGCGATGTTCAGGTCTGCGCGGCGCAGGGTTTTCCGCCAGCGGCGTGCTCAGGCTTTCTGCGCCCGATTGTGCCGCGGCAGCCGACCGTTTGCTCGACGCCGAGGGCCATGTGCGAGAAGCGCGGAAAGCGGCGCTTGATGCGGTGAACCTTGCGCTGGATGATCTGCGATCGAACTCACGTTGGGATGATAAACAGACGCGCGAGCCACTGATGAAAGCAATGCGGCTGTTAAAAATGTCCAAACTGCCTGGACCTCTCAAGGAAAACGGTCCCGCGCAGTCTGCTTTAGAGTCGCTCCGCGCGGCCTCAGGCCGCTTTGACAAGCTTGCATCGCAGATTGGCCAGATCTTCAACGAAGGCATTACCCAAGTGTCGCGTGAAATTCGCGAACTACTCTCTTCGAATCGGTTCCTCGAGGCGATAATCTGGCAAAACAGACAGGCGTTTCATACAGCCGTCGATATTCTGAGGCAAAAGCCATCGGGCGACGGCTGTCGCAGCTCGAAGCACCGGCAGCGTGAAGAGCTGATCGCCAACTACTGGCAGCGGTATTGCGTTAAGAATGACACAATAGGTTTTTTCGGGCCTGTCGGTTGGGCGAAGCTGAATTCTCAGGGCGACCCGCTGATCGTAAAACCCGGACCGAACCTTCTTGAATTCCGGGAGGTCTATTTCGAATGGTGGTGCATCAACGCGCTCGCCCAGACATTTGCCGCGAGCGATTCAATCAAACCCTGGCTCGCGCCGAATCGCGTCCCCTACATTCATTTAGAAGGCGCTAACGTCTACACCGGGTCGGGTCGCCCTTTGAGAATCTCGGCGAGGGAGGCAGCCGTGCTTCAAGCTTGCGATGGAGAGGCCGCGGCCAAAAAGATCGCCGAAGACTTGACTGGCAAACCTCCGCTGGAACTGGAAAACGAAAAGGCTGTCTACGACGTTCTTGAAGAGCTGTGCAAGAAAGGACTGGTCGTCTGGTCGCTTCAGCTTCCAATGGGTCTTCATCCCGAACACACATTTCAAGGGATTCTCGAAAGCATCGGCGACGAACGTTTGCGCGAGCCGGGGCTTCTGGCGCTTGCGAGGCTCATCTCTGCTCGCGAGCGTGTTAAGCAAGCCGCAGGCGATGCTGAAAAGCTCGACGACGCACTCCGCAATATCGAAGCAACCTTTACCGAATTGACCGGCATGGCTCCGACAAGGCTGGCCGGCCAGGTTTATGCCGGGCGCACTCTGGTTTATGAAGACTGCCGTCGGGACGCGGAAGTTGAGATAGGTCCGCAAATCGTTGAGTCGCTCGGGGCTGCGCTTTCACTGGTACTGACGAGCGCGAGATGGTACACCTACCGGGTCGCCCAAGAGTACCGGTCGATCTTTAAGACCGTATACGCCGATCTCGTTCGAACGTCCGGCGCTCCTGCGATCAGCGCGGTTGATTTTTGGGTCAGGATTCAGCCATTGCTTTACGGCGAGGGCTCGCTTCCTACTGACCGGATGGCGGTGGAATTCCAGAAGCGATGGGCGGAAATACTGTCGATCCCCGCGGGGATCCGGCGAGTCAACTATGACAGCGCAAAATTGAAGTCTCGCGTGTTCGCCGCGTTTGATGCGCCGCGCGCGGGATGGAAATACGCAAGTTATCATTCCCCGGACGTGATGATATCGGCTGCCAGCGCAGAGGCTGTCCGCCGCGGCGATTATCAATTCGTGCTTGGCGAAATTCACATCGGGGTTAACACTTTGAGCAGTTCGCTTTTTGTGGCGCAGCACCCTTCGCAGAAGGAACTGTTCCGCGCGGTCGAAAGCGATTTTCCCGAGCCCCGGGTGGTAACGACAACTCCGATGTCTATGCGAGGCGCAACTTCGCGCACGCGTTTCGTCCTCGAATCGCCGAAAGATTTTCGTCTGTCGCTTACGCACGATTCATTCGCTCCGCCGGGTTCGAAGGCAATCGCGGGAGGTTCGCTTGTCGTCGAGGATTCCGTGGAAGGGCTTGTAATTCGGACTCGCGACAACAAGGTTCGCTTCAGCATCATCGAGGTGATCGGAGACGTCTTGTCGAGCCTCGTCATCAACTCGTTCAGCATTCTGGGCGACCAGGCTTATCAGCCGCGCATCGCTATCGACCGCCTGGTTGTATGTCGCGAAAGTTGGAGGTTCTCTCCGAAGTCAATAGACTTCGCTTTGGTAAAGGAGGAGTCGGACTGTTTTATCGCAGCGCGGCGCTGGTCTCGCGAACACGGCTTGCCTCGCTTCGTGTTTGTCAAAGTGCCAGTCGAGCGCAAACCCTTTTATGTTGATTTCGACTCTCCGATCTATGTGAGTATCTTTGCGAAGATGATTCGCCGCACCATCGACAAAGGAGACCCGCTGTCCAAGATTGCGGTGTCGGAGATGCTTCCGAGCATTGACGAAGTCTGGCTGCCCGATGGCGACGGCCGACGTTACGCAAGTGAGCTTCGCATTGTCGCAACCGACCTGATGGCGTGAGATTTGTGGCGCGCAGCCGCGTCTTGATCGGGTGACAGGTAACACTTATGAAACTTCTCCGGTTCTTATTTAGGTATTCTCCTCTAAGCGTCGGATTCGCGGTGATCGCAGGAATCGTCAGCGGGGTCAGCAACGCGGCGCTGCTAGCCCTGTTCAACAGCGCCCTGAGGCATGGCCAATCCGCGAGCGCCACTCTGATCTGGATCTTCGCGGGGCTCTGCCTGTTTCTTCCGCTAACACGTTTCGCTTCCGAGCGAGTTCTGGCGCGGCTTGCGCAGGGGTCCTTGTTTGAACTCCGAATGAAGTTGTGTCGAAAAATCATAGCCGCTCCGCTGCGGCATTTGGAGGAGCTTGGCTCGCACAGGTTGATGTCGGCTCTGACCGATGACATTCCCACGATCACAGGCACTCTGGTCAGTATTCCGTTGCTCTGCATTAACGCGGCCGTAGCCGCCGGCGGCCTTGTTTATCTCGGCCTGTTGTCTCCGATGGTGCTGCTGACCGTGATTGTGTTCATAGCCATTGGGGCTGTCACTTACCAGATACCGGTAATAAGAGCCGTGCGCAGGTTCAGAGAGGCTCGCATTGATGCTGAAAATCTGATGAAGCACTTTCGCTCGCTTATAGACGGCTCAAAGGAACTCAAGCTGCACAGCAGCCGGCGTGAGGCATTCTTCACTGATTTCTTACAAGCCTCCGCCTCGTCGTTGCGAGACCGAAACATCAGCGCGACGACGATTTATATCGCCGCCTCGAGCTGGGGTCAGATCCTTGTGTTTGTTGTAATCGGTCTCATCCTCTTCGGGCTGCCTGCAGTCCAAAGTGTCGATACTCAGACGTTGACCGGCTACACGATCACGCTCCTCTATTTGATGACGCCGTTGCAGACCATCATGAACACGGTCCCCAGCTTGAGCCGCGCCGGCGTGTCGCTAAAGCGGGTCGAGGAACTGGGATTGACGCTTGATAGCTTTGGGAGAGACAGCGAGGTATCGGCCAGAACGAATGTGCAAACGAGCTGCGATCGCCTCGACCTGGTGGAGGTGACTCACTGCTATCATAGTGAAGGACACAAGGACAGCTTCGTGCTCGGCCCCATAGATATGATGCTTTCGCAGGGCGAGCTTGTTTTTCTGGTGGGGGGCAACGGCAGCGGCAAAACCACGCTTGCGAAGCTGCTGGCCGGACTCTACGTGCCCGAATCCGGCGAGGTACAGTTGAACGGTCACCCCATTACGGATGACAACCGGGAACGCTATCGACAGTTGTTCTCCGTAGTCTTTTCCGATTTCCACCTCTTTGAAAGCCTGCTCGGATTGGAAGGCCCGCATCTCGATGAACATGCTCGCGATTATCTCGCTCGGCTCGAATTGGACAACAAACTCGAAATAAACGATGGAGTGCTTTCCACCACCAATCTGTCGCAAGGTCAGCGCAAACGGCTGGCGCTGCTGACCGCGTATATGGAGGATCGCGCGGTCTATGTTTTCGATGAATGGGCGGCTGACCAGGACCCTTTGTTCAAGCGAGTCTTCTACTACCATCTCTTACCCGACCTCAAAGCGAGAGGCAAGATGGTCTTAGTCATCTCTCATGACGATCAGTATTATCACGTGGCGGATCGCATCGTTAAGCTTGAATATGGCAAGATAGAATACGATAGAGTTAACGGTGACTTGCAGCACGCTACGGCTGAAATCCCTATGATGTGAACAAAAGCGCATAAGCTGTGTTCAACACTGTCCGTCTCACCCCGACTCAAAACGCAGAGAAACCAGACCAAAAGTATCGCCAAGGTCAGACCACCTGAGCAGCAGGTTGACCGATATGAACGAAGGCATCTTGTCGGCTATAGGAAACACGCCGCTGGTTCGGCTTACGAAAGTGATCGAGAACGCCCATTTCCGATTATTCGCCAAGCTTGAATCGCTCAACCCTGGAGGCAGTATGAAGGATCGGGCTGCCATAAGCATGCTCAGTAACGCCATGGAGACAGGCGTTTTGAAACCTGGAATGTCTGTCATAGAATCAAGCTCCGGCAATATGGGTATTGGGCTTGCGCAAGCTTGCTCTTATCTCGGGCTGCAATTCATCTGTGTCATAGACCCGAAGACCACTCCACAAAACGTCGCGTTGCTAAAGGCGTATGGAGCCAGAATCGAGCTTGTAGCGGAGCCTGATCCGCGCACGGGTGAATTCTTGCAAGCGCGCCTCGATCGTGTAAGACACCTGCTTAACATTAAGAAGAACAGTTACTGGCCCGATCAGTATTCGAATCTCCATAATCCGCTTGCGCATCAGCGAACGATGCACGAGATCATTACCGACCTCGGCCATGTTGACTACGTTTTCCTCGCAACAAGCACCTGCGGCACCCTGAGAGGATGCGCCGACTATGTCCGGGAGCACGACCTGAAAGTTAAGATATTTGCTGTCGATGCCGTAGGCAGCGTCATCTTCGGCGGCAAAGCAGGAAAGCGTTTGATACCCGGCCACGGCGCTGCGGTGAGGCCGCAACTATTCAAACAGAAGCTCGCCGACCAATACATTCTCGTCTCTGACCTCGATTGCCTCGTCGGATGCCGGCGCCTCGCTCGGCGAGAGTCGATATTGGGAGGCGGTTCGTCCGGCGCTGTTGTGATCGCCATTGAAAGTGTCAAAGAGAGAATTCCAACCGGTTCGGTGTGCGTTGCGATACTTGCCGATCGCGGAGAGCGGTATCTGGACACCATTTATTCCGACGAATGGGTCTCGAGTCATTTCGGTGACGTTTCTCATCTTTGGGAAACTGTCTCACCATACCCGCATACGATGGAGCTGCAGCGAAAGAGGAGTCCGATTGAAGCGCCGCGCTTGTAACGCGCGCCGAGCGGACCGTGCGGGTAACGTTTAGATTCTTGGCAGGTTGTCAATATCAGAAAGGAGAAAGCCAATGAGCAGGGACGAAACGGAAGATACCACTATATACAAAGTCGTGGTTAATGATGAGGAGCAGTATTCAATCTGGCCGGCCGACCGGGAGAACGCACTCGGATGGAGAGACGCAGGCAAGAGCGGCCCGAAGGCCGAATGCCTTGCTTACATTAAGGAAGTGTGGACCGATATGAGGCCGCTCAGTCTGAGAAAGAAAATGGAAGAAGCGGCGCGCAGCGCTTGAGACTGCGCCGAAGACAGTTGTTTTTCGATGCGATTGCGGCTCCGGGCCGAATACTAGAATGGGTGTGCTTATTCTCTGAAATTGGCCCGGCGAAGAACATGATCTTCGTTGATTCGACCGCATGATAGCTGGCAAGAAGCCGATAAACCGGAGGTGTGCTGATGGCGCAGCCCGTCGCTTCCAAGGACCCTGATCATTCTCGCTCTGATGCTCGAATGGAGTCGGTCAATGCCCTGGTGGTGTTTTTGATAGTGGCGATCGGCGTATACGCCGGTTTCAGGCAGATCTCTCCGCCGGATTGTTTGCCCGCGAATGCTTCGCCTCAGGTTTTTTCGTCCGGCCGCGCGATGAGACATTTGGAGGCAATCGCTCAAAGACCACACCCCGTAGGCACACTCGATCATTCCCGAGTTCGCGATTACATCGCTACGGAGATTACTGCCCTGGGAACTGTTCCGGAAGTTCAGAAGAGGGCGGCAGTGACCAGCTCGCGCGGGTTCCCCCTACTTGGCGCAAACGTTGAGAATGTTTTTGCCAGGCTGAAGGGAAGCGATGACGGCAAGATCGTTTTGCTGGTGGCGCACTATGATTCGGTGCCTACCGGTCCGGGAGCCAACGATGACGGGGCCGGAGTCGCAACGCTGCTCGAAACAATGCGCGCGCTGAAAGAAGGCCCCCCGCTCAGGAACGATGTCGCCTTTCTATATACGGATGCGGAGGAAGTTGGGTTACTTGGCGCGAAGGCTTTCGTGGATGGATATCCAGCTTCGAAGGATGTGAAAGTAGCTCTCAACTTCGAAGCTCGCGGAAACGGCGGGCCTTCGATCATGTTTGAAACAAGCCACGATAATGGCTGGCTGATCGGTGCCTTTGCGCAAGCGGCTCCATACCCGGTCGCCAATTCGCTATCAGATGAGGTCTACAGGCGCTTGCCGAACGATACCGACCTGACGGTTTTCAAGGAGGCCGGAATTGCAGGTCTGAACTTCGCCTATTTGAAAGGTATCAATTACTACCATACGCAACTAGACAGTTTGGCACATACGGATGAGCGCAGCTTGCAGCATCACGGCTCTTATGCACTCGCTCTCGCGCGTCAGTTTGGAAACTTGGATCTGGAACACGCCAAAAACGGCGATGCCGTCTACTTCAGTATCCCTGGTGGGTTTCTGATACGCTATTCGCGAATGTGGGTTGTCCCTGGTGTTGTGCTGAATGCGCTGCTGTTTATTGCTGTGCTGGTGATCGGATTCAAACGAAAGCAATTGAGCATGCGCGGCATCGGATTGGGATTCGGGGCGTATCTGCTATGCGGAGTCGCCACCGTGCTCGCGGTGACGCTTGTTAGCTGGGTCACCGGCCGAATTGATCGCTGGCCAAGTCTCAGCGGTCAGGCCGAGGCCTATAACAGTTACTATTACTTCATGAGCTTTGCGGCCCTCTCAGTCGGAGTTACCTCTGGACTGTATATCTGGTTTAGAAAACGCATAAGCGTGGAGAATCTGACCGCGGGCGCATTGACGTGGTGCCTTGTGCTAATGATGTCGACGGCAATATTCATGCCCGGCGGGAGCCACCTTTTTACGTGGTCCTTGCTGTTCAGCCTAATCGCGCTCGGGCTACTAGTAACCGCGACTTCCTACTCACTCAAGCACGCAGTGACAGTTTCAGTTCTCGCTATTCCGGGTCTGGCATTACTTATTCCAATGATTTACGTGGTTTACCTGACGATGACCTTAAGGGTCCACGCCGTGATAACCGCCATGTTAGTCGTGTTGCTCGGCCTTCTGGTTCCACATTTCGCCTTGATGTCGAGGCCGAATAAATTCGCGTTGCCGCTGGCCGCTTTGCTTGCAAGTGCAGGCCTTTACGTTGCCGCCAGCCTTACTTCGGGCTTCGACAGGGATCACCGGCTTAGCGATAGTGTATTTTATGTTATGAACGCAGATGCCAGGAAAGCGGTCTGGGCCAGCTTCGATCGAAGCCGAGACGAGTGGACTTCGCAATTCTTTAGCGGAGGCTTCGAACGAGGCCCGCTGACCGATTACATCGCCTCGGGGTACAGCGACTACATGAAAAGCGGCGCTCCCCTTATTTCGCTTGAACCACCCGACCTCAAGATAATCGCCGACAGGATGGAAAACGGCGCTCGCATCCTGCGACTGTCAATCAGATCCGCTCGTAGCGCGCCGGTCCTCATGATTACTGCCGAGCCTGGAAGCGAGGTGCTCTCTTCGACGATTGAGGGAGAACAGATCGCAAACCAGAAAGGCGGACGATGGGGCCTGCGCTATTATGGTGTTCCCGCCGGTGGCCTCGACATCACATTGGAGTTGAAATCACCTGAACCGGCAAGACTGCGAGTGACAGATCTGTCGTATGGTTTGCCCGAAATACCGGGCTTCTCAGTGAATACGAAGCCGGACTACATTATGTCCTCGCCGGTTCCATTCAATGACTCAACTCTTGTGAGCAGGTCCTTTTCGTTTTGAAATCAATAACCGTGCGCAGTTCGAGTATCTGCGACCGGCGCGGCGCATCATTCCGATTAGCCCGCCCAGCTACGGCTTGTAGAAACATCTATGTCTGAGCTCGCTCGCTATCTGATGTGTAAACCCACTCACT
The DNA here is from genome assembly GCA_049273835.1 of Blastocatellia bacterium. Classification (GTDB taxonomy): domain Bacteria; phylum Acidobacteriota; class Blastocatellia; order UBA7656; family UBA7656; genus Onstottus_A. Next base: position 16,883 of record JBASRM010000047.1, read on the forward strand.
ACAATGTCTCATACATAATCAACCCTTGGATGGCCGAAAACGTCAATCGAGTATCAATTGAGCGATCAATACAACAATGGAACCGGTTGCGTGACCTGATCGCGAAACAAGCAAGGATAGAGTTGATCTCTCCGCAGCCGGGTTTGCCCGATATGGTATTTACCGCGAACGCTGGATTGGTCTTTAAGGACAAAGTCGTCCTCAGCCGTTTCCGTTACCTCGAGCGGCAGGGAGAAGAGAAACATGTTGAAGATTGGTTCGAGAGACAGCGATACAGAGTTCATAGGCTGCCGCGCGGTCTGCCGTTCGAAGGGGCAGGTGATGCATTACTGGACAGCAACCGGGAATTGTGCTGGGCGGGCTATGGTCTGCGCTCTGCTGTGGACTCACATCCCTATCTGTCCAGATGGTTCAATCTGGAAGTAATATCGTTGCGCTTGATTGATGAGCGTTTTTATCACCTTGATACCTGTTTCTGTCCGCTGAACGATGGATATCTACTTTACAACCCTCGAGCTTTCGATCAGGAGGCTCTCCGTCAGATTGCGCGACACTTTCCCGAATCAAAGCGGATCGTTGTAACAGAACTGGACGCAGTCAACTTCGCTTGTAATGCAATAAACCTTGGTGATCAGGTGATTCTCAATCAGGCGGGCCCTGATCTGACCAAACAATTGGCTAGAGCGGGCTTTCAGGTTGTGCAGACTGATCTGTCAGAATTCCTCAAAGCGGGTGGTGCGGCTAAATGTCTTACCCTGAAACTCGATGAGACGTATCCTCCATAGCACTGAGACGCTATCCAGTCCAGTTCGCCCTGTCTCTTCCGATCCGCGCTGCAAGTTCCCTCTCTTCCACCACCCTGTAAGCCTCCAACCACCTTAAGGCGGGGTACGTCTTCGCGCTATGGGGCTCACCGTTAAAGAAACCATAACCCGCTCCACCCAACAGAATTCCAAGCAGCGCGAAAGGACCTTCGTGCCACTCAACTGCGGAGAGCTATCTATTCTCTCCTGCTCAACGCCTCATGTATCTGGGCGCTGAAACGCAATCGTCGTTCGCATCGCTGGGTCGTGTTTGCGATCTTTTCGACACTCAGCCGCAGGTTGACGATCCGGTCGAGACGCCGCGGTTGTGTGCTGACCTATCTCTTAATCAGCGGGTCGGAGGTTCGAGCCCTTCACGGCTAATTCTAGATCAATACTTTACAGCCGCTATAAGAGCGCCTTTTCTTTTGTCTACACTCTCATCTACACCAATCTGATATCCCGCGATGCATCCAGCGTCCAAATTTTGTTTAATAATCGAGGTAGGCGGTCCGAGTCCCTACACCCGGCTCCAGATTTCTTCAAGAACTTTCCCCAGCGACTCACTCATTCATTCACTTGTTTCACAGACCATTCATTTGTGGTCGTGAATTTGACAGGTCCCAAACTGAAGCGAACATACACAACATCGCAACCAGAGTGAAGCAGTTGCGGCGGCTTAACGGCGCGACCATCAAGGTTAATGGTGAAGCTCATGTTGAAGAGGTCGATGCGCTCAATGTGACTCGGGTTCGAATTCATTTTGAGATGCGTTCTTATGCGTTCTATAAAGTAAGAGGAGACTTGGCGATCGAGAGGTGTGGCCGGTGTCCCGGATGTGCTTGTGACGCTCTGCTGTTGTCTTTCCTACTTAAATGAGTTGCTCGTGAAAACGGAATCTGCAAGCCGCGTCTAAGCCTTGAGCTGTCGAACTGAAACCTGGATGTGAACGGGCCGGACGAGGTTTGAGGCAGGAAACTTGAGAGCGACGGGTTCCGCTGCGAAGCCTTCGCCACCAATTCGTGACACGTCCCAATGATCCGCCAAAGCTTTCAGGCTCTCTGATGCTGATTGCGAGGCTGGTCCGGCGTCCAATGTCGGCAAGTATCTGCTCCGCGGCAAGCCAACCCGAACGCACGGCGCTCTCCATAGAAGCTGGAATACCGGTTCTGGTCCAATCTCCGGCCAACAAAAGTCCGCGTACAGGGGTTCTTGTTTCGGGTCGCTTGCGCTCTGTGCCCGGGTAAGGGCAATGGATTGCCATTGCGGTACGGTTCACCACCGAGTGTACGACCTTAGCTCTCCGGGCATCAGGTATGAAGTCGCAAATCTCTCGTATAGTCGCCTCGATGATATGGTCGTCGGTCATTCCGTTCGCGCGGTGACTGTAGATGATATTGCTGGCGATCACAGAAGGGCGATCCTGCCACCCGCTGTTTATGTTCGACAGGTCGTAAAAATCACAGTTGAGGTCGGCCGGTGAATAAACCCGGGCCCAGAACTGACGCTGAGTCAGCTTACGGTCGAACCAAACATAAGTGCTGACATACGGGCATGGAACGAAACCGCGCAGGTCGCGAAAAATAGAGTACCGCTCTAACCACTCGGTTCTGACTATCTTCAGCAAATCGTGCGCGGGAATCGCGCTAACGCAGAACCTCGCGTAAATCCTTCGGTTGTCCGTCAGTTCAATTCCAGTCACCGAATCTGCGCCTCCGATGAAAGACGCAACCGCTGCTTGCGTAACCACGTTCACCCCGGATGACGCGAGCACCTGGCGTGCCTGTGGCGCGAACAGATTGCTGAGCCCTGAATCAGGAAAGCCTATCCAGTAGCTGTTGTGCCCGATCAGGTGGCGATAAAACCCAATCAGTGCGGCGGCGGAACACTCCTCAACCGGCACGTTCATGATCGCCATCGATACAAACGCCCAGAACCTGTCGATGTACCGCTGGGAGACCCCGTTGTCTAGAAGGAATTCAGAAGCGGTTATCGAATCGAGTTGCCGAACATCTCGTTCGTCCATCTTCATCGCGAGCAAGGTAACGCCGATGTTCGAAAACTTATCGGATAATGGAACGGTTCGATCCGCAAGTACGCTCGGCACAAAATGGAAGGGCGGCGGCAACGAAGTCATCTTCATCAGTATGCCATTTTGACCGTCGGCAATGGTGATGAATTGATCCGTCTGCCATATGATGCGGCTTCGAGTGCCGAAAACATCCAGGAGTTTCAAGGTGTTCGGATACTCGGTGAGAAAGATGTGTGGGCCCAAATCGATGGGGTCGCCTGTCGCGGGGTCAATCCAGCTACGCGCCCTTCCGCCAAGAACATCGGCGCCCTCGACCACTGTCACTTTCAGGCCGCTGCCGCGAAGCCCCATTGCGCAGGTCAGCCCTGCCAGACCTCCGCCGATGATCACCACATCGCTCGTGATGCCGCCGTTCTGGTGCTCGCCATTCTGCAAACGAAACCGTGTTTCCTTTGGTGGCCGGAGCGGCCCGGCCATACAAGACGTTCCGTGTCGACGGGTTTGGTTAACGCAGGTGCGCGGACCGTGCGTGCGTTGCAGACTATCCTTGCCAGCCCTTCTTGAGATAGTCGATCGTAAAAATCTGATCCGGGATCTCGGTATCCACCTGGATCTTATCGAAAGTGAAAGTGGACCTGTAATTGAATATCTTCTCTTCGACGGTGATTTGTTTGACCACCCATGTGGTGGGCCTCTGTTCGAGCTTATCGATGGAGATTACTTTGGCCAGGGTCCCCTCCTTGTTGAAGACCCGCATAAGCAGAGGCAATCTTTCCGCGACAGTGGTAAAAAACTCTGCCCGTTCATACTGCGATCTGTCGATGAGCGTTGCATCCAGCTTATAGCACAGTTGACCCTGAATCTCTTCTTGCCCGCTGACGGTGATTTGCTCGAATGGAGAGGTCCCCTGAAACATTTGCAGCTCCTGGATCGAGAGTCCCCCAATTACTACGTTGAGGGAGTTCGTGCGAGGGTTTACCTCCACGACGCGATTGCCTTCAGGGATGTAACGATACGCTGAGGTAATCTCTTTGTTCTTGACCTCCGCCAGCACCGCCGTGCCCTTTCGATCGCCGTTAGGTTTGACCTGCATTAGGGTTTTTCCATTATCACCGTCCAGCTTGATGTAGAGGCGTAGATCATCGTCGTAACGAAGATTATTTTCATAGACCTTTGCAATCTGCACTGTGCAGGTAAAGGTGCGCGCCTTAAAATGCGACAGCGTTTCGGAGACAACAGCGTTTGGATCAAGTTCCGGGGCGGCGGCTTTCTTTTCCGCCGGTGAAGTTGGGTGGCACGCAGGCTGAAAGCAGGTTACGAGCATCAAGACGAGGGCGGCCGAGCATCTCTTCCGGCGGATGTCTGCTGTCCTATTAACAAACGCTTTCATAATCGTTCCTTTTTGTGCAGAAGTACTCCTTTTATAAGAAGTACTCCGTTCTGTGGCGGCCTGGTGTGAAATGAGCCGACCGCGTCAAAGACCTCCCGACCTCTTAATGTTAACTTTGTATTTGCCTGTTACCGTCCCGGAAACTCCGTCATATTGCATCGAACCCGAGATCACCGAAAGTTCGAGGTTGCGGAGGTTCCTCAAGGATTCGGGCGTTTTGCCCCAGGCGTCAACATTTATTTCCAAACTGCCGAAGCGAATTCCCGGGATGGCCTGCTCGGTCACCTGGCCACTGAAGCCGCGGCCCGCGTTATCGCGCGAAGCTGCCGCCGCTTTTCCTGGCGTTGTTCGGGCTTTTTCTCGGAACCGCAGAGCAACGCGGGAGCCCGGTATGAGACTTAGATCCTCGAGACTGAAGCGCTTGGACCTGTTGATGAATCCTTTGAAGAGAATGCTGCACTTGAGACCGGTCAGGTTCTCCGGCTTTGAATCGGGACGTCCGACACGGTTCAGCCGGTAGCGTTGGGGCTTTGTACCAAACGTAAGTTTCGCAACGGCCGGAAGTGTCGGTACTTCTTCTGGAAGACCCATTAAACCGAGATTGACCGTTATCTGGCCATCGACGGCCCCGCTGTTTATGTCCTTCCGTAGCTGCTCAGCATAGTCCTGTATTTCCGGGCTGCCGAGCAAGTCCAAATTAGCGACGTTTACCCAATTCAGATCGAGGTTGAGTATTCGCTTACTGGATTTTCGGGGCAGTCCCATACCGAAGAGAATTTCAGCGGTCCCACTTGTGACTCCGCCAGTTTGCGCGGCGGCGCCTGGAGCACTCCACGAGCACGAAACCACTGAGGCAGTCAGGAAAATCAAAACAAGTGCGCCAATCTTTATAGTCGAATACACTTTGGTTGCTCGCCAGGAATTCTTGTCGAATTGTAAGGAGCCTTAGTACCTGAGCGTAGCGCTTCATCAACATTTGCGCACCGCTCTAAGACCGCAACGAATGCTATTCCGTCAGCCGGTAGGACTTTAATACACGGGTCCGAGACTGTCAATTACACGCTCACAAAAAACAGCAAGGAGGATTACAGTTCTTCAAAGATGTCGCGCAATACCGCCGCCATTTTCCTATACGGGTTCCATCACGCCGAAGATGAGTGTTAGAATGCCGGCAACCCGTCCCGATCACGAGGAAGTGTACGTATGAGAAGATTGCTGACATCCTCAGTCTTTGCGTTTGTTCCGCTAACTGCTTGTCTATTCGTAGGTGGGTGGGTGAGTCGTGGGAATGAGCGGGGCGAGATCCGAATCACGTTCAATAAGGACGTAGCGCCCATACTCTTCAAGAACTGTGTACAGTGCCATCGGCCTGGCGAGGTCGCTCCAATGTCATTGCTGACATTCAAGGAGGCCCGACCCTGGGCCAGGTCGATCAAAGAGAAGGTGTTAACCCGCGAGATGCCGCCCTGGCACGCAGATGCGCGTTTCGGTCAGTTCGCCAACGACCGCAACCTTGGTAAGAAGGAGATCGACACCATTGCAGCGTGGGTAGATGGAGGAGCCAATGAAGGCGATCCGGCAGACCTCCCGCCGGCGCCCAGATTCGTAGACGGCTGGAATATCGGCAACCCGGACGCGGTGTTTTACATTCCACAAGAGTACAGGGTTCCGGCAAGAGGGTCCGTCGATTACAAATACTTCGCGGTACCTACCAACTTCACCCGGGATATGTGGGTGCAGGCGGCAGAGATTCGTCCCGGCGCGCGCTCGGTTGTCCATCACATTCTGGTCTGGGTGAGACACGGCCGCAACTTTACACCGCTGGCCGGCCTTCCCCCTGGGGGGCGGGCTGATCCCGTTCCGAACGGACTCGGCATTCGAATACCGGTCGGCTCGGATCTTGTTTTCCAGGTTCATTACGCGCCCAACGGCACCCCGGCGAGAGATCGTTCGTACATCGGCCTGGTCTTTGCCAAAGAGCCGCCCCGTGGCGAGTACGTGATGATGCCTATCTTCAATCTATGGTTTACGATCCCGCCCGGGGACCCGAACTTCCGCGTGGAAGCCTCCTACACTTTCACTCAGGATGTGCTCATCCTGGCGTTGTGGCCGCACATGCACCTCCGGGGAAAAGCCTTTGAGTTTAGGTTGAATGATGCCAACGGGACGTCAACACTGCTGCTTTCGGTTCCCAAGTTTGACTTCAGATGGCAAACAAACTATTTACTAAAAGAGCCGATATACGCAAAGAAGGGGAGTCGAATTGATTGCGTCGCACACTTCGACAACTCGGCGCGGAATAAATTCAATCCGAATCCATCGAAGGAAGTTCGCTGGGGCGATCAGATGTGGGAGGAGATGATGGTGGGTGAGGTGAGCTACACCCCCGTTAAACGATCTTCGAACGAAAACCTTGAGCCCCCGCCGGTCAAACCAAGCCTGCCTTAGCCTGAGTGCTCCCTCCGTAGGGTCATCAGAACGCTTCCACCGGGGTGAAGGGTCAGCTTCGGCGCGGGGCGAATGTCCTGTCGCGGTACGAGGCCTGTGCGGTACGCCTGAGCGATCATCGCCAGAACGATTTGTCCTATGGCCAGCGCAAAGAAATTGCCGATACACATTCGTGACCCGCTCCCAAAAGGCAGATAAGCGCTCAGCGAACCAGGATCCGAGCTCTCACCGAAGCGTTCAGGATCGAACTCTTCCGGGTTTCGCCAGAAGTCCGGGTGACGGTGAGTTATGTACGGACTGATAAAGACCATTGCTCCGCCCGGTATGCGGTAACCACCGACCTCATCGTCTCGAACTGACTCGCGGGAGAGGACCCAGGCGGGAGGAAACAGCCTCATCGCTTCTTTTAGAACCATTTCCGTGTACCGGAGCTTTGGGATATCTTCGAAAGTCGGTGTGCGTCCGCCCAGCACGTTACTGACCTCGCAATTCAGCTTGCGGGCGACGTCGGGGTGGGTGGACAGCAGATACAACGCCCATGTAAGTGCGGCGCCGGTTGTGTCGTGTCCCGCGAGAATCATAGTAACGATCTCGTCGCGTGCCAGCTTTTCGCTCATTCCTTCTTCGAGGAGCAGGCTGAGCAAGTCCTGGGTCTCTACCGGCGCACGCTTCCGTTCGCTGATCAAGCGAGAGGCAACTGCGTTTAAGGCGCCCCGTGCCCTCACAAAGCGGCGCGTCGAAGGAAGTGGCAGCCAGAGGGGAAGTGCGATCGGGCTTCGCATGCCGCGATACGCGTATTCAAGCACAGTGGCGGAGTCACGCACGACAGCCTCGACATCGTTTCGCAGATCGGCGTTGAACATCGTCCGTGCTACAATGTCAGCCGCTAAACGGAGCATCTCGGTGTAAACGTCCACCGGCTCATCCCTAACGAGGTACGCCTCCCAACGATCGAACATTGACTTCGTCGCAGCCGCGATACAAGGAACCGCCCCCACAATCCGTGACCGGTGAAAAGCCGGCTGCATTAACCTCCGCTGATTGCGCCACAAATCCCCTTCGCTCATCGTGAGACCGTCCCCCGCAACCTCGTTCAATTGCGCCTTGTGAGACGGGTTCTTTCGGTAGTTCTGGCCGTTCTCCTGCAGGACATGCTTGATGTGATCAGGATGAACCACGAGATACATCTCCATGGCCCCGAACATGAATGATGCTGCCGGCCCGACGGTTCGAAAGGGTAGCGGGCCGAGCAGTCGAAAGCAGACAACATCGCCGTGCTGTTTCCAGCCCTCCATGAAGGTGCGTATCGGGTCGCGCAAAAAGTCCAGTGTGCTACCGTAGAGAAAGTGACCTTTACGACATGGCGGAGTCTGGTAGCCGCGTTTCACACTCGTCTCCTTTCGCCGGCATGACGAACTTCCTCACTTGCCTCACTGTGCGTGTGAAATGCCCCTCAGGAGGGCGGAGGATCGTGAGACCGGGGTGCCCTAGCAGGTTGAGCAGTGCGTCGGCGGCGCAACGGCCGGAAATCGTTGCACCCTCCATCGAGGGCTTCACTTCATGTCGGGCCCAATCGCCGGCCATGAAAAAGTTTCGAAGGCGAGTAGTCGCTCTGGGACGCAAGGCATAGGAACCGGGGAGGGAGGCATGCATTGCCGCGCCGACTCGTTCTACCGCAAAATCTAACACTTGCGCGCCAGCTGCTCCGGGCCAGACTCCGCAATAATCGCTCACCAACTCTTTGATTATCTGTTCGTCCGGCTGATCAATCCGGTCACGCGCGTCATTGAGAACGAACTGCACAACCGCCGGATCACCGGGCGACGATCGCCGCACCGAAGCCAGATCCATAAAGCCTCTCATGACAAGCCCACTGCAAAGCGGTGCGCATTGAGGTACTGGATTGATGGGGCGATCGAACCAGACCGTTACTCCTATGGCCGGAACCGTCCTGATTTTTGTTGCATCGGTCAGTCCTGCGGCCCTGAGCAGATTGGAATCAGCGATAGCCTGAAACGCTTGCACGGGTATCGCCGATATCAGATAGTCGCACTCGATTCGCTCTTCGTCGGCCTGCTGTTCGAGCGGCACCCGTCCGTCGGCGCGATGAAAAGGCCGCGTTGAGGCACTCCGCCGAACCACGACCGCAGTGACGCGACGATCATCGTGCTCGATGCGCACGACCGCGGTCTTGAGGCGAATCTTCCCCCCATGTTCCTCAATAGCGCGCACAATCGGGCCGATGAGCGCTTCACTGAACGGCCCGTCCCAGGAGGCGAGGTCGCTGGCGTTTGAATCGCGCGCCATCGATCGAATCCACGACAGGACTACGCAGGCGGATGCCTCCGCGGCCGGAAGAAAGCATGCAGCTTCGGCAGCGGCGTCGGCCACATGGTCAAGGGCCGGGCCTAAGTGCTTTTGCTGCCAGTGGGAATAGGTCATTGTGTCGAGCTGCAGTAGGCTCGCCTCCGGGTAGCTCGCCGCGTCAAGAGCCGCCAGGGCAAGCTTTAATCGCTGCCACGGGTTACCGCGCATTTTGGTCGCTACGGCGAGCATGTGAAGTGGTGGAGGGGCCTTGGTGAGCCGCCATACAAGTGGAGCGTGATTCTTTCGCAGGAACAGCTGATCACGAAACCAGACGAGACGGTTGCTCACCCTGATTCGCGCGAGTATGTCGAGAAGATTTACGTAGTGGTTCGCGACAACGTGAGCGCCTGTGTCCAGTGTCCGGCCTCTCTCATCGACCCATGCAGTTGTGCGGCCTCCCGGGTAAGGCGCGGCTTCGAGTATCGTAATCGAGAAGCCTCGTTCCGCAAGTTCATAAGCCGCAGCCAGCCCGGCCAGGCCTGACCCAATTACAACTACTCTTGGCTTGTGACTGGCGGGCGACATTAGGTAATGGCTGTCACCCGATTGTTCCTCGAGCAACGCCTGGCTATGATAGCGTGGCACCTTTGGACCTGCAACACGAAAGGAAGGAAAAATACTCATTGTGCGTGAAGACGAGATGGCTGTAGTATGCTTTTTTCCAAATTCTTTTCAAAGTAACACGAGTTTCTCGACAAGTCCGAGCCCTTTGCGTCCGTAGGAAGAGACGGTGCTTTTTGTGAAAAGACTTAATAATCGTGTAACTCTTCTGATGTCTCAGGTCTTTTTCACCGCGGCCCTTCTCCCTCTATTTCTGTTTCCAGGGCTTGCGGCGACACGGCCGATGCGGCGGCTGGTTGCATACATGTTTGGCCACCTTCTGGCCAGCCGTTATCACCGGGTGATCGAGTTCTATGGTCAATCCTATGGGACAGCTCTGGCGGCCGGGTTAGAGAAAGCCGCTTCGTTATCGACCGCCAGCATCAACACGATAGTTGATTGCGGCACCGGCACCGGCTATGCTGCGGGGCAGGCAGCCAGGAGATTCCCCGAAGCTTTCGTGGTGGGAGTTGACGTCGTGCCGGGAATGCTCGATCAAGCTCAGCGAAACTTCCAGAGCGAGAAGATTCACCACATATCCGCCGTATGCGCTGATACGCTCCGTCTCCCATTTGCTGACGGGGCGATTGATCTGGTGATAGCCCAGAATACGATCCCCTTCCTCGCCGAGTTCGCGCGGGTCTGTCGCCCCGGTGGAACACTGGTGTTTGTAGATACGGCCGCACGCTGGATTCCACCGCTGGTGAGACGTGTCGCTCCCAAGGCCGGCCGGTTTGACACTATGGTTACTGAGGCTGCCGGCCTGGGATTCTATCTTGTTGCTCGTCGAGCCAAGTGAGTACGCATAGAAGAGCGGCCTTTTGGATGAGGGAGGAGGCAAGATGGAAAGCGAGAAGGCTCGAAGCCTGGTTCGATTGGAGCACGTGTCCAGGTCGTACGGAAGCGCCAAGGTTGTCCACGCGCTGCGCGACGTCAGTCTGGATGTCGAGGCCGGGCAGCGTGTGGCTATCATGGGCCCTTCAGGGTCCGGCAAAACAACCCTTCTCAACCTGATCTGCGGTCTGGACACTGCCACCTCCGGGGTCGTCAAGATTGAAGGCGTTGACCTTTCCAGCCTTGACGATGACATCCGCACGAGGCTCCGCCGAGAAAAGATCGGAATGATCTTTCAGACGTTCAACCTGTTGCTGACGCTTTCAGCTCTTGAGAACGTCTCCTTGCCGTTGAGACTCCAGGGCACGAGTCGTCGGGAGTCAGAAAGCCGCGGTCAATCGATGCTCGAGCGGGTAGGCCTGATCGATCGAGCTAGTCATCGGCCTGATGAGTTGTCGGGCGGGGAGCGCCAGCGAGTTGCCATCGGCCGCGCTCTCATTTTCAGACCGCCGCTGCTCCTGGCAGACGAACCGACAGGGAACCTCGATTCGACCACCGGGGAGGAGATACTGGAACTCCTCGATAGCCTGCATCGCGAATACAACATGACGATCATTCTGGTCACCCACAACATGCTGGCCGCGGCGCACTGTGACCGGATATTGACCCTGCGCGACGGAGCCATCTTCGACGACAAGCCCGGCAGGATGACCAGAGGAGGCGGCCGCGCATGATAAAAGCTTTGACCTTCATATCGTTTCGGGAGTGGCAAACACACAAGTTCAGAATGGCCTTGACGATAGTCGGCATTACTCTGGGCGTGTCCGTATACTTCGCGATCCGAACCGCGAACACCACTTTACTGGACTCGCTGAAACTCACCGTGGAGAAGCTTGCCGGGAAAGCGACGCTGCAGGTGACCGCCAGTGAATCGGGATTTCCCGAACAGTTGTTGGACATCGTGCGGGCCACTCCCGGTGTCGAGAGCGCGGAGCCGGTCATCGAAGTGGTTGCTCAACCGGCGCTTGAAGGGGCGGGTAACCTTCTGATTCTAGGTATCGACGCAGCCGACGACCAGAAACTTCGCGAGTACCAGTTCGATCCGGCGCAAACCGTGATTGGGAATCCGCTGGATTACATTTCAAAAACCAACTCCATAATGATCACCCAATCCTTCGCAGACCGGCATGGATTGAAGATCGGAGATAACCTGCCTCTGTACACCAATCAAGGAAAGCAGGAGTTCGAGGTGCTGGGCATTTTCAAGCCTTCGGGAATCGGAGAGGTATTCGGAGGGCAGATCGCGGTGATGGATATATATGCCGCGCAGTACGTCTTTAATCGAGGTAACAACTTTGACCGCATAGACGTCAAAACAGATCCAAACACGCCGGCCGAGACAGTGCAGCAAAGATTGCGCGAGCGACTGCCTGCGGGTATCGAGGTGATCAGGCCGGTGAATCGGGGAAAGAACATCGAAAACGCGGTTGCCACGATGAGCCAGGGCTTCTTGCTTACGAGTCTCATCGCGTTGCTAGTGGCGGTGTTCATAGTATTCAACGCGTTCAGTATCGCGGTGAACCAGAGGTGGAAGGAGATCGGCATTTTGCGGGCGCTGGGAGTTGAACGTTCGAAAGTGGAAAGGATGTTCTTAGGTGAAGCAGCGCTTATAGGCGCTATTGGATCGTTCGTTGGGGTTGGAGTTGGATTCGTTCTGGCGGTCGCGGCGAACAAGATAATGTCCGGGATCGCGGCGACGACCTACGGCGTCCTGCCAACGCCCGGGCCTCCAATTTTCCGCGTCGATTACGGTTTTGAAGCGTTGGTGCTGGGCGTGGGAGCTTCGTTGGCCGGCGCGTTGCTGCCGGCCCGGTCTGCGTCACACCTAGATCCGGCGCTCGCGCTTCACAACATTGAGTCTCGTCATAAGGACGTGATACTGAATTTCGCCAAGTTGCCGGTGGGGGCGGCGGTTGTGGCAGCCGGACTTGCGCTGATCGCGTTCACCGCGCCGCGGGTCGGGGTTGTGTTTCAGTTGGGCTACGCGGGACTGATACTTCTAGGTCTCGTGCTAATGTTGCCGAAGCTGGCGGAGTTGACGGGTTATCTGCTCAGACCTGTTATGGATCGGGTGTTTGGCTCCGAGGGGGTCCTGGCGGTGGACTCGATGATACGAGCCCCTCTGCGCACCACTGCGGTGGTGGGCGCGCTCATGATAGGCCTCGGGTTCGTGTTCGCCACCGGCGCTTTCATCCACAGCCAAAAGCGCGTCGTCGTGAGGTCCATAAACAGCGAGCTGACTTCAGACATATATGTGGCGGCGACTGACCTGACCCGGTCTCGCACTTACCATTTCAGCGAAGAACTGGGCCAGCGCATTGCCGCGGTTCCGGGCGTCAAGAGCATTGAGAATCTTCGACTCACATTTGTCCCGTACCGCGGCGACAATGTGGCCTTGATCGCCATAGAGATGGATGGATGGTTTGTGAGAGTGCGGGATATTGTTGAAGAGGGCGACGAAGCGCGTGCGCGCGAGTTGATGCCAAAGGGTGAGGGATTTCTGGTCTCGCGCAATTTTTCCACGAGGTGGAATGTAAGAGTCGGCGACAACCTGCAACTCGAAACACCTATGGGGACGTTGAGCCGGCCCGTGCTGGGAGTAATAGAAGACTATACCTCCGAAAAGGGGACGGTCCTAGTCGACCGCCAGCTTTACAAAACCTATTGGCAGGACAATGCTGTTGATTTTTTCGACGTCAACTTGAAGCCCGGGGTTGATGAGGAGGCGGTAAAGACCGATATCCAGCGCGCGCTGGCGGGCAACCACCGAGCGTTCGTGTATACGAATGGCGAGTACAAACGCTGGATTATCAGCGTAGTGGACCAGTTCTTCACGCTCAACTACGCCCAAATGGCGGTCGCCATCTTTGTCGCAGCGATCGGGATTATCAACACGCTGATCATCTCGGTCACCGAACGAAGACGCGAGATAGGCATAATAAGGGCGATTGGCGGGTTGCGGAGCCAGGTTCGCAAAATGGTATTGCTCGAAGCGGTGGCGATAGCGATTGTGGGGATCGTTACGGCGGTGATCAAGGGCGTCTGTGATACTTATTTTCTCGTGAATACCGCCTCAGCGGTGCTCGCTGGATATACCATCCCATTCTATTTCCCCGGATGGCTTATTCTGCAGACCACGCCGCTCGTTATCATCATTGCGCTCCTGGCTGCTTGGTGGCCGGCCCGGAACGCCGTGAATCTTAACGTCATAGAAGTCCTTGGAGCCGAGTAATCCTAAAGCCTTTATCAGGCGAGATTTCCTCGCCGTCTGCCTACTGACCGCTAGCTCTGACGAAGGAGTACAAACTCCGCGACTGCGTGAAGGGTCGACTTGATCGGCGACTGAGGGATGGCCTCCAATGCGTCTTGAGCCGACTGCACATAACCGCGGGCGGCGCCAAGGCTATAGTCAATACCATCGTAACGGTTCAAGATGGCAATCGCCTCTTTGATCACGCCTTCGTCCGGGTCGTCTGTGCTCAGGAGGTGTGCTAGCCTTGAGCGGTCCGCGCTGTCTGCAACTGCCAGAGTTCGGATGTAGGGTAGAGTGACTTTCCCTTCGCGTAGATCGTTACCTACGGGTTTGCCCAGCTTGTCACGGTGGGAGATAACATCCAAAACATCATCAACGATCTGGAAAGCCATCCCTATTTGTGTTCCGTATTCTGCCAATGCCCGGACCTGCGTGTCGATCCCATCCGCAGCTAACGCGCCCACCTCGCAGGCGGTGCTTATGAGCTCGCTTGTTTTACACCGAATGAGTTCCTTGTACTCAGCTTCGGAGATTTCCACTTTACGCCGCAGCTCGATTTCAAGCAGTTGACCGACACACATGCGTCTTGCTGCAAGTGCGATCAATCGTTGGAAAGGCCTAAACTCATCCTCCGACAGAATGAAAACTATCTGCGAAATCAGATAGTCTCCTACCAACACGGTGGCCTGATTACCCCAGATGCCATTTGCCGCGGGCCGACCGCGTCGTGTTTCCGCCTCGTCTATTACGTCGTCATGGATTAATGCAGCCGTGTGGGCAACCTCGACGAGGGCTGCCATCGCAATGACCTTGGAGTTGATCTCGCCCACGGCCTTGCCGCTGAGCAGCGTCAGAAGCGGCCGAATCCGCTTACCTCCGGCGCCCAACGTGTGCATGGTGGCGTCACGAACGATCAGAACTGGCCCTTGTACTATCTCCGAGATATACTCCTCGACAGCGTACAAGTCAGCTTCGACGGGCGTTGCCAGGTCGCGCAAATCAACGCAAGCTTTCATGCTCTGCATGTGTTTGAACTCCCTCTCGAGCGATGTCGCCGACTGCCTCGGCGCGCGTAGAACAAGCAGATCAGACAGCAGCAACTTCGCTAAGCCGATAGCGCGCAATCTTGCCGTTGACCGTCTTGGGCAACGCCGGAACAAACTCGATCTCCTTTGGACATTTATAAGGGGATATTGAGTTCTGAACATACTCCTTCAGCACTCGCTTTAAACGCCTGCTTGGCTCCCAACCCTCATTCAGACAGACGTACGCTTGAATCGTCGCGATACCCTCTTTTGTGGTTACACCCGCCACGGCGCATTCCTTGACACATTCGAACGTCAGCAAGCACTCTTCGACTTCGATCGGTGAAACCTTCAAGCCCCCCACCTTAATAACGTCATCTGAGCGTCCAACGTAGTAGTAGTAACCCTCGTCGTCCTGGTAGAGAAGGTCACCGGTGCGTATCCAGGCCCCTATCATCGTCGCGGTGGTTTCATCGTGCTTATTCCAGTATCGAGCGGCGTTCGCTGGCGACTTGACATAAAGATGACCGGTCTCGCCTTCATTCACCCGCTCGCCATCGTCGTCCAGAAGCTTTGCCTCACAGCCCTCTATCGGCGTTCCTACACTTCCCGGCTTGATTCGACCGATTTCTCCTGAAACAAAAATGTGCAGGCACTCGGTCGAGCCCAACCCGTCCAATATCTCGTGGCCAAACCTCTCCTTCCATTTGTAAAACAGGCTGGCACTCAAGTGTTCACCCGCCGAAACGCAGACCCTGAGACTCGAGGGATCAAAGTCTGTTTCACCAACCTTGACCTGTAACATGGCCGAGTAGAGGCTGGGCACGCCGAAGAAGACGGTGGGCCGGTGGCGAATCAGCAGCTCGTAGATCGTGAACGGATCTGCCAAACCCGGGTGGAGAATCGAACAGGCACCCAGGCTAAATGGGAGTAGCACCGAGTTTCCCAGTCCGTATCCGAAAGAAAGCTTCGCCACAGAGAAGCACTTATCGGCTTCGCTCATTCCCAACCTTCGGGCCAGGTGCCCAGTCACTTGTAGCAATCCTCTGTGCAGATGTACCACGCCCTTCGGTTTTCCTGTTCTGCCTGAGGTGTACTGGATGAGCGCGGGTTCGTCACGGCTGCTTTTTCGAACGAACGATTCATTTGGAGTTTGAGACAGAGCATCTTCTAATGGGCGGTAATGCGAGGGGGCTTGGCCGCTTCCGACAACCCAAGTGTTCTTCGGAAAAGGAAACGAGTTCTCTTCGAGTTGGCGTTGAACACTTTCCATTACTGATACGTGTTCCTGCCCGATTATCAGTCCCTTGGGACGGCAATCAGCGAAGACGTAAAGATAATCATCCAGTGACAGCCTCGTGCTCAAAGGAACGGGGACGGCTCCTATACGAATAAGGCCTAGCAACGCGACGACATGGATCGGGCTGTCAGGGAGAATAATGACCACCCTGTTCTCGTAATCTATGCCGGAATCCACAAAGAGATTGCCCGCCCTACAAACGAGATCGAAAAGCTGAGAGTAACTCGTCGATTGGTCGAGGTAATACAACGCGACCTCGTCGCCCCTGCCCGCTTCGACGTTTCGGTCCAGGAAGTATGTTGCTGCGTTGGCTTGGTTCAAACCTTGATAACTGCTCACTATGTCTCCCCCTAGGACGAAAGAGGGGCTCTGAGCACCAAACTCGTTGCGTGCCCGCTAGTATCAATCGAATGCACCAGCGCCGCCGAAGCATTTGAACTGCTATGCTCTCTTGTTATGTGCAGCGGCGGAAGAGCGGGATCGGGTGTGACGAAGCCCTTTGTTGCCGGGATGACCTGTTCATTCATACAAAATGAGGCAGCCGCAACTTGGAGAGCTCCGGATGCCCCAAGGCACTCCCCTGTCACTCCTTTGACCGCGTAAACCGGTACCGCCTCGCCGAAAACGTGGTGGAGAGCGTGAACCTCGGCCGCATCGCCGACCGAGTGCCCATTCGCGGATGCAAAGATCACGTTTATGCGGTCTGGCTCAATGCCTGCTGAATCCAGTGCCTCCGTAATCGCGCGCTTGGATGCTTGCTCCAGTGCCGGAGCCGATTGATCGGGCTCGAATGCACTCCCGGCACCACAAATCTCCGCAAGAACACGTGCTCCGCGCCGACGTGCTTGATGGTCGTCTTCAAGCACCAAAACAACCCCAGCCTCCGCGTACACGGGGCCCTTCCTGTCGAGATCGAATGGCCTGGGTCCTACCGGTTCGTTACCCAAGCATCCGGTTGACGCGAGTGCGTAAACGGCGAAAAAAGATAACGTCTCGACTCCACCCACAAGCACCGCGCAAGCCCGCTTTTCGCGAATGAAATGAGACCCGTACGCAATCGCATCAACGCTCGACGTAGCGCCATTGCTAACTGTCAGATTGGGGCCCTCCGCACCCATGTGAATCGCCAACTGGGAGGGAGGCGAATTGAAGCCGGTCTGAGGACCCTGAGATGGACTAACCCGATCAACCCCGTACGCCAGTCCGTCGGTGAACATCTCCACATAATCCTGCAATCCGGCGAAGCATGAACCGCAGAATACCCCGACTGACTTGTGGCCCCACGCGCTTGGGTCCAGCCCTGCGTCTTTACAGGCCATCACCGCAGCGGTCATGAAAACCCGTGACTCGCGGTTCAGAGCCCTGATGCCCTTTCGGCCTAAGAAATCCGCAGCGGAGAAATCCTCGATCGCACCGGTGAGAACTCGCGGCAATAGCGGAAATCGTTCAGGGTCGTTAAATGATCTATCTGAGAAGGCAGTGCGGCCTTCAACCATCCCCGTGAACAAGGCTTTATTGCCTATTCCCAGGGACGAGATGGTTCCTATGCCGGTTATGACGACACGGTTCGTCAAAGCGCCTCCCCGATTGTTCCCAGCCTGGAAAAAACAACGCAGGATATGTTGCCCCCAAATCCGAATGCATTGTTCAGAGCAACATCTACTTTCCTCCGGATGGGAGCATTCGCGATGATATTGAGATCACATTCCCTGTCCGCCTCTTCGTAATTCACGTTGGGTGGGATTACGTTATCCCTGATTGCGAGAAGGCAGCTCACCGCTTCGATAGCGCTGGCCGCGCCCTGAGTATGGCCGAGCATGGATTTTATGGAGGAAACCGGTCTCGACTTCGCTGCCTGGCCAAAGACTGCATGAATGGCTTTGCTTTCGACCAGGTCGTTTGTTGGGGTGCCCGTGCCGTGAGCGCTGATATAGTCAACCTGCTCGGGCCGGACACCCGCCATGTTCAACGCCGCCTGAATTGAACGCCTGGCGCCCAGTCCCTCGGGATGAGGTGCGGTCATATGATGGCTGTCAGCAAAGTTTCCGTGGCCAAGAATCTCCCCATAAATGACCGCGCCGCGATCTTTGGCGTGGCGATAGGACTCAACTGCGAGCGCACCTGCCCCTTCCGATAGGATCAGGCCTTTCCTGTTCTTGTCGAAAGGCTGAACACGATCAGGCGCGAGCGCTCGAAAGCTGTTGAACATCATGAACATGGTCATCGACAGCTCATCTGCTCCGGCAGCGATCATCACATCTGCGCGACCGGACCGTATGGTGTCCATCGCATAAGTGATTGCGCTATTTCCCGCCGCGCACGCCGTCGGAATAGTCATATTGGGCCCTAAGAGGCCCAACTCGATGGCAGGAAACCGGCTCAGAACCGTAACGTCGTGTGCCGACGTGGCGGTCAGTTCGGCGACAGGACGGCCACGTTGCTCGTAAAGCTTACGCGCCACCGGCTCGCAACTTGGCCTGTTCCCAACGACGGCGCCAAAACATACACCCATTCGGTCGGAGCCGGCGCAATGGTCGAGCAGACCGGCATCCTCGATAGCCATTCTTGTGACCGCCACTGCGAACTGGGCGCTGCGCGACAATTCGGAATAAGAGATGTTTTTCACATATCGCGCAGGCTCGAAGTCTCGGACCTCCCCGCCTTTGTTCGTTAAGAACGGTCCGGTGTCAAATTGAGTTATTTCACCGGTGCCCACCTCTCCCCAAAGCGCCGCTTGCCAGAAATCCTTTACTCCAATCCCAATAGGTGACACAACACCAAGCCCTGTCACGACTACCCTCGATTCTGACTCATAGCGGCGCCCGAGGTACATAACTTTGCGTGATCTCCACGACGTCGTCGATACAGTTCATTCTCGCTTCATCGTTGAGCGCGTACTGAATGCCGAAGCGCTTTTCGAGGGCAACCACCAACTCGAGCCTCTGTATGGAATCGCCACCGAGGTCCGTGTGGAAGTCTGCATTGTCACTCAACTCTTCAAGCTCCAGCTCGAGAACATCCATCACTACTTCTCCAACTATGCGTCTGATCTCGCGCTGATCCATATTGCGTTCCTCGAAGGGTGATGGCCCACCTCAAGACCCAATACTGACTGGTTGCAATCTCACGCGCCGGAGTATCGTGAAAAGCAGCCGGATTTTCCAAATTCGTATACCGTCAGTCCAGTGCAAATACTGAGAGCCGATGAACCAGTAGACGGCGGTCCCGAAGATTACCAACAGGGTACTTCCGGCAGGAAGGTAAAGGTACAACGACACCGCTAACAACACGAACCAATAATGGTAGACGGCTTCCTTGACTGCCATAAGCTCCATTTCCCCAGTCGCTGCGTTGATGCACAAGGCCCCAAGCAAGGAAACCGGCATGAAGAAAAGCAACCAAGAAAATCGAAAAGGGAGAAGGCCACTTGAGACCGACAATCCGATCGCCAAGAACGGAATAGATACCATTCCGAGGATCACCAGTACTGCGTTCTTTCGGATTAGAGAGACGGCGACGCTCAAGTAGCCGACCATTTCGTCCCCCCTGATATCTGTAATATCCTTGGCGCTCGCGATACTTCCGATCAGCAAACCCATTATGGTGACGAAGGGGACAACGCGACCCACTAAGATGTGAAGCGAGTCGGGCGATTCCAGTATAGGGTGATAGACGAACCACCCAACAAGAAATGGACCAGCAAATGGGAAAGTTAGAGCGAGAAGGGACAAGTAGCGTCTTTCCTTAAACCGCGCTCCATAGGAGTAGTTAACGCCGGACATAAATGCCAGGGCAAGTAGCACCCCAACTACTGGATTTGGCTTGGATATGACCCAGATCAAGTCAATCGCCGCGACCACAGACCATATGATCCAGCTCAGGAGCCTAAGCCGGGGGTAGCCTATCAAATCACACATGGCCGTCCGCTCGGGCCGATTAATTCTGTCCTCAGTCTCGTCAGACACGCGGTTGACCAGCTCCGTACCCAAGGAGTGCAGTAGCCAGATTAAGGCACTGAACAATAACCAACCCCAACCCCCGTGACCCGAATCAAGTATGGCGACGTAGAAAGACAGGAAGTAAAAGGCCGCAAACCGGCAACTGCCACAACGGAGCAGCGCGAGCAATCTGCTCATCGTCGGCAGTTCTAAATTACCGATGGGCCCGATATCTCTTTTATCGACATCCCAGTCGGGCATCGCCTTGACAAGACCTGGAGACATACTTGAAGACTCCGTGTCGAAGCAAAGAACCCTCGCCTTCCCACTATCTTCTGGTGGTTACGTAAAACCCGAAGGACGCCATTGAGGAAATTCCAACCCGGGGCACTACATCATTTAAACTCCAGTACTACACCCGAAGGAGCAAGAGGCTAACTGCACTGCAGGCTAGAGTACACCCAGATTGGCCGAGACGCGGACTACCCCTCCTCAAACGAGCGCGAGCTTTGCGGGTGGTCTCTCGCGTGTCTGAGCCAAGCAATAACTTCACGACGCGAGCATACGACTACGAACGAAACAAATACCGTCCAGCCATGCGCCGGGGGCTAGGTCCTTGTCTTGGAATCCTCTGTCGTTTTACTTCTAAGTTATGAACTCTTCTTTGTTATTACAATTCGGTGTTTGGAAGTGACAGTGCCCGCGACCACATCGATCTCAACGGACCCGGTTTCGAGGCTTATCTCATTCTTGTCCAGTTTCCTAGCCGATTTGGGAGTGCTTCCCCACTTCGCAACCTCGAGTTCGGTGCCGCGCAGGCCGATGTTTGGAACCGCGAAACGAGTGAACTTACCCTTAAATTTTTGTCCGGAGTCGGCCGCCGCAGTTGTTGTAACCTCTTGGGAAAACCCAAATGTCACTGCGGAGGGTGCGAGAGCCGCCATGGCCAAATTGTCTTTGTCGAATCCCTTCCCGACCCGGGCAGTACCCGAGAACTTCAACTTAGCGGTGGGACCAGCCGCAGCCGCCGCTCGCACCTTGCCGCCTCGCTTTGTCGCGATTTGTTGTTCACCATCGAAACTCAAGGTGAAATCCACAGGAACGAGGCTCTCAGCCGTTGAGGTGTCGGCCGTAGCCAGATCAAAAGTCATGATACCGTCTACAGCGCCCGCATTCGCTTGTGCCACCAGATCCGCCGCGTATGCCTGAAGCTCGGCCGACCCTTGACAATCAGA
This sequence comes from Blastocatellia bacterium, assembly GCA_049273835.1. Classification (GTDB taxonomy): domain Bacteria; phylum Acidobacteriota; class Blastocatellia; order UBA7656; family UBA7656; genus Onstottus_A. The sequence continues at coordinate 38,168 of JBASRM010000047.1, forward strand.
CACTTCCGGAACGGCCAAATCGGCAACGGCAAACGAAATTATCGTTCCGTCAACTGTTCCCTCTCCGAGAGACAGGACCGTCTCGAAGTCTCCGGAGGACAGCACTTCGTCGGTGCTGACTTGCGCGACCTGACCGCTGCTGTTTGATATTACCTTCGAACTTGACCCGATCATCAAAAGCATCAGGACAGCCACAAGAATAATCTTCACTCTGGGTTTTTGTATGTCGCTCATTTAGTGTTCCTCCTTCGGCAAAAGGCCCCTGACAGCGATGGCAGGGCACCTTTGAAGATGTTTGTTGCGCGGCTGGCTTCCAACGGTTTATCGCAGAAAGCTCCGCGTGCGCTAACAAAAGGACTGAATAAGCAAAGAACAGAAACTTTGCTCGATCAACCTCGTCTGCACCCATTCGACTGAGTCAGTGCTGGCGGGATTTGGTTAATGCCTTCAAGGACGCACGGTTTTCAGCAGCAACTCCGCCCCTCGATTCTGAATCCGCTTGGAGTTTGACAAACTCTATTTGTTCTACAGAGGCGGTGGAACGATCATCACTCTTCGCGGCGTAACTTATACTATAATCCGCGATACAATGTCAAGGAATGAAAGTACTCATGGCGCTTAAACATTTGCGGAAGGCACGAATATGGAGTGGGAGAGGAGGAGTTCCCAAAGTGTGGCGTACATTTCGAGTTGCCACAGCGATGATGAGCGTTGGTAATATGTGACACTAGGTATACTTTGAGTTTTTAAAAGTTTCTTGATCGCGGTCAGATAAGCTCGTCACGAGCAGAGTCTATCCCGATGTGATTGCGTTCTGGAAACGAGATTTGGAAACGAGATGATCATAACCAGTGATGTTGCGATTGTTGGTGGGGGGATCGCGGGGCTTTCGGCGGCCCTCGCCCTTGCGCGCTCAGGCATCGCGGTTACCGTGCTGGAGGCTGGCGAAGCCCAAAAACCAGATCACTGGGGTCTTGTAATCTGGCCTGCTGGAGTTCGCGCGCTGGGGTGGCTCGGAGTCCTCGACCGGGTGGAGGCCGAAGGCTCTCGCCTGCAGTCTTACCGCTGGTCGGCGAAAGATGGGCGCGAATGGTTTTGTGTTGACTTGCAACCCCTTGCGGACGCGGGAGAGTGGCTCGGCATCCTCCCTTCAAAATTAGTTGATATACTCGCTACCGAATTGAGACCGAACGATGCCGTGCGGATCTTGAAAGGGTTTCGCTTCTCCGCTCTGTCGCAGGCCAAGGGCGGCCTGCTGAAAGTCGAGGGAACGATCGGAGGAAAAGAATGCGCCGTCACGGCGCGACTGGTTGTGGGTGCCGATGGACCTGATTCTTCTTTGCGAAGGACGATCGGGATCAAGTCGTGGCGCTGGAGACCACGCGGACAAGTCATTGTCACCGGTATAGGCGGTGGCCTCAAATTCAACGAGCTACGTCAGTCGATCGGGACTGGCTGGTCTGCCGGATGCGTGACGCTCGGTGGAGATAAAAGCTGGTTGTACTCAACTGTTCGGAAGGGCGGCGGCGTAGCTGGTTTGAAATCGGTGCAAGCCTATGCAGAATTGGATCGGCAAGCAGCGAGCGCCTTCAGGCAGCTTGAAAGCGTTATCGAGGTGCGGCCCTGGAGTGTGCGAGTAAAGCGATGGGCTGCTGACGGCGTGGTCCTGATTGGTGACGCGGCGCATCCGGTGCTGCCCCACCTGGGGCTTGGCGGAAATCTAACTCTCGGCGATATTCCAGTGTTGGAAGATGTAGTGATTCGAGCGTTGCGTACCGGCAACACAAGCGCATCAGCTCTGGATGAAGTTCGGCGTCGAAGAAGCAAACAGGTTTCGTATGCTCGAAGAATCTCCGAGCTTTGGGCGCTCTCAATGACCAGCAAAGTGCCGGGTCTTCAACTGGTGCGTGACCTTAACTTTTGGCGGATGTCGCGGCACCCGGAGTTCATGGCGGCGTTCCTTCGAGAACTCTCCGGATCGCAGCCGCCCGATCTTTGGACCCGTGCCAGGGTGTGGCTTCCGTGATCGGGTTCAGTGCAGTTTCGGCGTTGTGCGAGGGATTTTCGCGAAGCTCTTAACCCGAAAGACTCCTTTGAGGATGAGGTGAGCATGATCGCAGTAGTGGGTGGCCGCGGAGTCATTGGGAGCGCCATAGTCGAGGCACTCCGCGCTCGGCGTTCGGATGTCATAGTCATAACCCACGATCGAGAACACGCAAACCTTCCCGGCGTTCGTTACGGCGATCTGCTGATTCCGGAAACCCTTGGGCCGGCGCTTGAAGGCGCTGAGGTGGTTATTCAGAGCGCGAACTTCGTGACCTATCCGATCGAGAAGCCCGGTCGTCGGCACACGTTCATGGATTTTGACGGGTTCGGCACCGAGCGGCTCGTCGCGGCGGCGGAGACTCACGGAGTTCGAAGGTATATTTACATTTCCGGGGTCGGTGTGCGTGCGGATTCGCCAAGGGCCTACTACCGCGCGATCTGGCATGGAGAGCAGGCGGTGCTAAACTCAAGACTCGAGGCAGTTTGTATCCGGCCGACTCTGGTCTACGGTCCGCAAGATCGAGGCCTCAATCGGGTACTCCGGGCCGCGAGAGTGTCGCCCGTCATCCCAGTGGTCGGCGACGGCAAACAGTTGCATCAGCCAGTTTATGTCCAAGACGTGGCTGAAGTTGTTCGGCGAGCAACCGATGCCGGAGCACCCCAGGGGGTATTTGAGGTCGGCGGCCCGGACCGAATGTCGTTAGATAAGATGTTGCATCTGCTCTTTCAATTAGCCGGTCTGCGACGAAAGATCGTTCACATTCCAAGCGCTCTCGCGCGGCTGGGCGGAACAGTCTGTCAGAATCTTCCGAACCCTCCTTTGACAGTGGCGGCGGTTGATTTTCTAACCGAGAACTTCGTTGCCGATTTAGGCCCTCTGCTGAGAGCGTTCAACTTGAAGACGACTCCTTTTGAGGAAGGGCTCCGAATGTCTTTAGCGTGTCGCAAGATGTCACTCGATCACGCCGGCGATCCGGAACAAGGTGCCTAGAAAAAAGATATTGCCTCGCCGGGGTCTTCACGGATACCGCCAGCCAGGACTCCGATCAGGAGAGCCAAATGGACGTGAAGCTTTGCTTCACGAGCCGTATGGATGAACGATCTCTTTCTTTCCCGTCGTGCCGTCGATGACTTCTTGTGTATCGTTGCCCGTCTTTCAGCGAAGCTCAGGGCTGTGGAAAGCCTCAAGCACTAAAACCTCGACGCCTGAACGCACCAGCGGTAGTCGAGAGTCCTCCAAGTCCTCCACCGACGCTCACGACCTCGATCGTAACGACCTCAGGCTGCTCCACAAACAATCTGTCAGAGACAGAGTGATATCTCGAGATGCACACAACACACACAAAGAAATTGAAACCTTGTGTAATCGGTGGTACAATCGTACTGTTTGCTCATCGCTTGGACTGCGTCCTTTATCGTGCGCTCGCGATTACGAACCGGGAGTCCTAATCTTCTCAGCTAACGGCGCTGACCTCCTTGCCTAACGAAGGTCGGAAGGAGACGAAGGTGGAGGCTATCAAAGCAAGCAAGAGTGTGATCAGACGAGGCTTCGGCTTAAAAGAAGAAGTTCGCCACTTACTGATTGAGGATTTCTACAGTGAGTTAGTTGCACGGGTGAAAAGCCAAAAAGGAATACTAAAGGTTGGGCGGCTAAACTTTCGCCTCGCCGAGGAATTCGGTTTTTGCTACGGCGTAGACTTCGCGCTAAACCTGGTTTATGAGACGCGAAGAAAGTTCCACGACCGACGAATACTCCTGATGAGCGAAATCCTTCACAATCCTAAGGTTAATCTTCAACTGCGCCAAATGGGTATAGAGTTCCTAGACTCCTCACCAGGTAAGCCCGATCGATTCTCGCGCATCACAGCAGACGATATTGTCGTGGTACCGGCATTCGGTGCAACTCTAAGCGAGTACGAGCAGCTTCAAGATAAAGGGTGCCTGGTAGTCGATACTACCTGCGGCTCTGTTGTAGCGGTCTGGAAGCGCGTTGAGCGGTACGCTCAGGACGGCTTTACCGCAATCATTCATGGGAAGTATGATCACGAAGAAACCCGCGCCACGAGCTCTCGCACTTTCAAATATCAAGGTGGAAAGTATCTGGTTGTGCTCAATCAGGATGAAGCTGCATACGTCTGTCGTTACATAGTTGAGGGCCGCGACAAGCAAGAGTTTTTGAGAAACTTTGAGAAAGCCTGCTCGCCCGGCTTCGACCCTGACAGAGATCTGAGGTGCATCGGCCTTGCAAATCAAACCACTATGCTTAGCAATGAATCGGTTAAGATCGCCGAGATGTTTCGAGACGCTATAGTGCGCCGGTACGGGAGCGAAGCGGCTGCTGATCGCTTCCGCCATTTCGACACTATCTGCACCGCAACACAGGAACGCCAGGATGCTGTGAAAAAGTTGGCGCAGGAACACATCGATCTAATGATAGTCATAGGGGGCTACAATAGCAGCAACACAACCCACCTGTGTGAGATCTCCAGCCTGTACAAACCAACTTACCACATTAGCGACGCTGACTGCGTGATCTCCTCCACCCTTATACGCCATAAACCTATCGGTCAGCAGTGGGAGACCCTCGTTGATAACTGGTTGCCGAACGGCGAGGTCGGGTTGGGATTGACGGCTGGGGCTTCGACGCCTGGCCGGAGCATAGGCGAGGTAATGGAAAGGATTGTCAATTGCTGCTTCGCGGGTTCCAGTGCGTATGAGGTCTCGGAATAGTGTATGTAAAGTCCTTAGCGATTGGCTCTTTGCCGCTCCAGATCGGCATCCGCTAAGAGTCGCAGCTTCGACTCACAGTATCGCACATAGCAAAGTGACCAAAGACCGCCAGCCCCACTTACCTTCTTAGCCTCCGAGTAACGCCTAGCCCCTTGCTCTTTGCCGCTCGCAGCTTGTCATCCGCTAAGAGTCTTCGATTCCTACAAACCGGAGGCTCGATCGTTTACCTTATCGTCACAGTTTCACTGCGCTGAGAGTCGCTTATTCGATTCACACGGGAGAAATCGCATCAACTGCCATTGACGACGCGAGTGATCCGTGGACTCTCCCGCCTTCCGGTCGGTTACTCAATCGAGTTATCGAAGAACCGTTGCCCCGCAGCGTATCAATCCAACGCGGCGATATGGTTTACGTCGAAAAGAAGGGTTTACCGGCGGCGTTTCTGGATCGCTTGATTAGGCTGGCGGCATTTCAAAACCCGGAATTCTACAGTGCTCAAGCAATGCGGTTCTCGACTTTTGCCAAACCACGCGTTATCGCTTGCGCAGAAGACTTAGATCATCACATCGCGCTGCCCCGAGGCTTACTGCAGGAGCTGCTCGAACTG
>JBASRM010000049.1:0-21579 GCA_049273835.1 Blastocatellia bacterium
ACTCAGAACGTATCCTGCTTGACTCAGAGCAAGCTAAAGCTTGAACTCAGAACGTACGCTGAACTCAGAACGTACGCATGAACTCAGAACGTACGCATGAACTCAGAACGTACGCTGAACTCAGAACGTACGCTGAACTCAGAACGTACGCTGCTTGAACTCAATACCTCAGCATGGGATGGACAAGAATATCCAAAGAATCGGCGTCCGCGAAGGCTACGATCTGTGGTTCGAAACTTACGGCCAAGTTGGTTCCAGGAGCCAAAAGTATCTGGGTTTTCCAGTGCTTCTGGTGCTGACAGCAAGAAAACGCTGAATTGGAGCCCGGTTATTGAACCGCTACCCGTTCTTTCGTAGTCCTACCAACAACGAGAAAGGCAAAACCCAGGTGGTGAATAAGGTTGACCTTTTCATCTGAATCTCCTATTCAACAACATTGTAACTTTGGTGTGCCGCCACATCATACTACCGTTCGGTCGAGGAGGAGCGAATGAAAACATCTAGGCGTCTTTTCTTGTCTTTTGCGCTGGTTGGAGCAGTCGCGCTCCTGGCGATGAACATACCGGCGCCGGCCCAATCCCAGACTGTCAAAGCACTGGTGGGCGGCACGCTCATCGACGGTTTTGGCAGCAAACCCATCCGCAACAGCGTGATCATCATCGAAGGCGAGCGCATCAAAGCCATCGGGCAAGCCGGCTCACTTACAATTCCGAAAGGCGCTGAGGTCATCTCCACTGAGGGCATGTCCGTGCTGCCCGGTCTCTGGGATATGCACGTACATCTCATGATCAACGGCCATAGCGATTACGCACATTGGGATAAGACTTACCCATCACAATTCGAGAACGTGATCATGCCGGCTTCGGCAAAGCAACTGCTCTTGGCTGGTATCACTAGCGCTCGGGACCTGGGCGGGCCGCTCAAAGAGAGTATTTCGGTGCGCGATCGGATCAATGCGGGCAAGCTGCCCGGACCGACCCTCTATGTCTCGGGACCCTTTATTCAACACGAACCGTACCCTGGCACTGAGTACTTTCGGTGGGGCACCAACGGCGCGGCGGACGCTCGCGAGAAAGTGCGCAAGCTTGCCGAAGCAGGAGTGAACTGCATCAAGCTCATCGATCAGGACCTGATGACGCTGGACGAAGTGATGGCGGTGGTTGATGAAGCGCACAAACATCGGTTGACGGTTGTTGCTCACTCGCATCGCCCCGAAGAGATTCGCCGGGGGCTGCAGGCGGGCGTCGATTGCTTCGAACACACCGGCCTTGCGACCACTCCGGAGTATCCGCCGGATATCATCGCTCTGCTCCGCGAACGAACCGCAAAAATGAGTCTCGGCCCGCTGTTCTGGACGCCTACGATCGAAGGCTTGTTGAACTATGAGTATCTGCGAGACAACCCCGAAGCGTTGGATGATCCCTCTTGGCAGGTTGGATTGACCGACTCGATCATCGCCGACATCAAGCAATCGCTTCAACACCCCGATAGGCTTTCTTACTTTCAAATTACGCCCAACCGCCGCCCGACGCTGAAGAGGAAGTTTCAGCAACTCGCCGAGTCGGGGGTGGTGCTGTTGATCGGCACGGACAGCGGTATACCGATGAAGTTTCACAGCCAGAGCACCTGGCACGAGCTTGATGCGTGGGTCAATCATTTTGGAGTGGACGCGATGACCGCGATTCGAGCGGCGACTTATTGGCCTTCGGTGCTGATGAGAGTCGACAGCCAGGTTGGAACAGTCAGCGAAGGCAAGTACGCGGACATCATCGCCGTGCGTGGAGATGTGCTGCGCTACATCGATCTGCTGCAGAATGTCTCTATGGTGATCAAGCACGGAACCCGCTATAAATAAAGGTGTGGGTCCCGGAGTTGTTGAGCATAAACGGCATCACTCGAATTCACAGAGGCGAGAGACACCTAAGCATGGCAGTTTGCGGCCGGAGAATTTATTTCTGGTCGGAAACTTACGATATCACACACTACCAATGCTTCTTGACACCCCTCTTGCGCTGTTCTATAAGTAATACCGCCCGTGAGACAGTCTAAGATCGATACCTCACATTGAGATAAACCAATAATCTGGCCACCCGAGTCGGGTATCGCGAAGAGGGAGTTTAGACATGGCGCGAAGACTTGGCTTACTTCTTGCGCTTGCTATTGCCGCATTTCTTTTCGCTGAGGTTTCTCCTTCGGGCCAGCGCCGTTTGCCACCCGAGGCTGAAGTTGCTCTAACAGAACAAGCGCTTGCCTTCCTGAGAAGTGAGTACAACATTCTGGTAACAGGAAATCCGCCTGCTGAGGCGCTAGTCCCTCGACTAAGCGGGATGTCGCGCTCTGAGATCTCGGGAGAAGACCGCATTGCCGCTTTACTAAAGGGTAGAAAGAGCTCTCTCGAACATGGAAAACACCATACGAGTATCGAAGTCAATCTAAGTTCGATAGCTGCTGAACAGCGTGATGGAAGAGTTGCGCTCCGTGCGGTAGCTAATATAGTGGAACACTTTACCTTTGATTTTAAGCCTTCGCCACCGATGCCTGATGTATACGAAGAGAGCACGCGTCATGATTTTATCTTTTCAGTAGCGCCGCTGTCGGCCAGTTCACACCACAACCCTTATACTGTTCGGGTTGGGGATTTTGAATACACGCTAATAAAAGACATTACTGAGCCTCAACTCTTGAGAGTAGCCGAGCAGGATGGTGAAGCGCAAAAGTATATTCAGCCTCAAGACATTCCGCTAAAGAGCGCGCCTCCTGCGGTTAACAATAGACAGAAGCAAAAAAAGCCATAACCCAGGACGCCTTCCCACGGAAGAGTAATGATCCGACGGTTTAGTGCCCCGGCAGTCAACCCAATGGTGTTCTTGGCGTTCGGAAGTATAGGTAACTCGCTCCCAAAGCGAACGAAAGCGAAACAGTATGAAACAACGCTTATTCTGTGTGCCGATTCTCTTGTTGCTGACTGTAGCTGTGTTTTTCAGCACGATTATCTTTCTATCGCAACAAACGCAAGCAGATATTCAGGGACAGACAGGTTCCTACAACCGTCCTGGCGGTTTCTTACCGACAGGCTTACCAGTGTCTAAGTTGCAGGCCAACAGTACCGACCAAGGCTTAAAAGAGCGGTTGACGGGGAGCGCACTTGCATATCTGAAAGCAGAACACGAAGTAAAGCTTACCGGTAAACGTCCGACGCAACCATTGGTAACTCGCTACGATGGCGAGCAAAACCGGGAACGTACGGAAGAAGAACGAATTTCCGCGGGTCTCAGATTGAACCAGCATTACAAAGAATCGGTGAGGCGATTAACGGATGTCGAAGTGGCCTTAACGCCTTCAGCCCTACGCGTCGAGAAGGACAAGACGCTGCTGCAGGCAACCGAACACACGATATATCGTTACAGTGTTCGTCCTGGTGTGGACTTGCCGGATACAAGTGAAGATCAAGTAGTGCACGTTTTCGTATTCCGCAACCAACTGGCCAATCCTGTAGGGAAGCAACCCTCGGAACCGACGTTGATACGTGCTGACTATAAATCAAGGAACGCGAAAATGACACGCGCTACGGCACGTCGTTCTCAAATTCACACAGAGTGTGACCCCTATGGAAACTGCATGGTTTATGACTCAACAGGATGTGATCCGTACGGCTACTATCCCTGTGAGGATCCCAGTTTTGACAACTCGAACTACTGCTGTTATGCGGAGGAGGTTCAATACCTCCAGCCATCCGGTGACCAGCCTATCGCCCCCAATTCTCCAACTTCTAATAACCCAAATGCTTGTAATTATAACGGCAACGACGCCGGTTGGTATGCTGATATATACGCTTTTAGCTACAATACGTCATATCGACACTTTGATAACGATTGCACGAATTTTGTGTCGCAAGCCTTAGCCGAACGTGGCCGTTTTTGCTATAGAGGCTTCAAGCTGAAAAAACTGGTACCACTGGTGGTACAACTCATCGGGGAGTCAGAACAAGGGTCAAAGTCGCACTTGGACTCAGGCAGTAGCACTCCGCTTCTTCGTGAAAAACACTGGCAGAGGTTACAACACAGGGAACATCTGCGATCTTTCAGAAGGTGATCTGATCTTTGCCGACTGGCAGAACAATGGGTCCATCGATCATGTGATGATAATTGACTATAGTGTTAACTGTCAGTTGGGGTTTGCGGGAGTGTTACTGGCACAGCATTCTCCCTCGAGAAGACATAAATCCTTGCAGGAGTATGTCAACGACGAACCCAATGCCGCTCTTTACGCGTATTGGATTTGTCATAATTGCTTGTGATCGCCCGCCCGCAGCCACTTATGCCCGTATGAGAATCGCGCCGCCTGAGTTTAGACATGAGAACGCGCACGATCCTATTCACCCGGCCAACCCACGAATGGATTGGCCGCGTGAATCAAAAACACAAGGAGCTAGGCGAGCTTCACCTCGCTGAAAAGGAAAGGGCGACGCTCGACCGATGGATAGAAACCGAGTTTGTTTATTCCACGCTCTTGCTGGACGAGGTGGACATCACGCGAGAACAAGTGTCTCGAATCGTCTCCCCTCCCGTCTCCGCCGCCGTGGGCGACTGGAGTGATCAGGCGACAGCGCTTCTCGAATCGCTGCGCGCGGTCACTTCTTTGGCCCGCGCCCACGGCAGAGCAGCGGCGCTGACGGTCGATCTTCTCAAGACTTTACATAACATCCCAGACGCCACCGGAGGGTTGCCGGTGTTTAGAAAAAACGCCGGCGATTCCGCGGGGCCGGTGAAGCCCGTAGCTCCCGAGCATCTCGCCGCGGTTCTCGAAAGCGCTTGCCAGTGGTACACCGTCGAATCATTCATGGAGCTTCATCCGGTCGAGCAGGCATCGATTGTGTTTCTCAGGTTGATTGGAATTCAGCCTTTCGAGCAAGCTAATGAGCGAACCGCGCTGGTGGCGGCGAGCCTGTTCACCCTGCGCAATATGCTTCCTCCGATAATTATCAAACCTGAAATGCGCTCAGCCTATCGAAACGCGATCGACGAAGGAACTAAGATAAACACAAAGCCGATGGTCGAATTGGTAGCTGAAGCGGTCGAGCAAGCGCTCAGTCAGATGATCGAGCAGGCAAAGCGGGAAGGGTAAGCGGTCGCCGGCCGAAATTCGCTCTTCAATTTTTTCCTTTTGGTTTACTTCTAGGCGCCTTCTTCGTATAAGTGAGCTTAGGTGAGAGTCGCCTCACGCGCAGATGCGACGAATCGGTTCGAATCGCTTCGTACTCTGCCGAAACCACCTTCCCGTTTTCGTCGAGCTCGTGGATTGTGAACCCTCGATGATCAGGATGGATGGTGACCGGCAGCACGCCTCGCAATCCGTCCTGAACGGTTGATCCGTCGATGGGGGCGCTTACGTAGCGGCCGCTATCGGGCGAATAGATCAGTATCCAAAGACGAGTGAAATCGATGGGTCCTTCAACGTTGAAATTCTTCATCAACGAGATGTAGTTGTCTCTTGGCTCGCCCTTCTTTGTCCTCGCCTGATCGAATACGACCCAACCGGTGAACCGCCGGCCTTCGCCTTCCAGATACAGTATCTCGTCCGGAACGTCGAGCTGCACTTGTTGAGCGCCGACCCATCCCGCCCGCAGTACTTCTGTTTCGGGCAGACGAATCTGATACCAGATCACCGTGCGCGTCTCGGGCTCTGTATCTTCGCTATCGTCGGTATCCAGCGCCTTGTCGGGCTTGACGGTGGTGCGCGTCTTGCCAACGATGTCAACCATCGTTCCGCGACTCAAGTACGTGGCGACGTCTCCTCCCGGTTCAATACGCAGCCTTGTTTGAACCTTCAATCGGCCCATACCTTGCGAAGAGATCGCTTTGGATTTCTCGTAGAGTTCCTGTGTCTTGTCGACCACCGACTTGTTGATGACATACTTTGCTTCCACCCAACCCTCGGTCGCATCCTTTGTCTTGGTGCGGACCTTGTACCATTCGTTGGTTCGGGTAGGAGTCTTGAGCTGGGCCTGTTCCAGAATTTCAAGGCGGTCTCCGCGCTTCACTTCCGCTAACGGGAGCGACGCCGGAGCGGTCGTTGAGCGGATCGTCAGCTTGGGAGCGATCACGACGCCTTCGTCGATCTTCGAGTCGCCCGACATCAGCCCGCATCCTGCGGCCACGACGGTAGCTAAAACCACAACACAGCTAATAGTAATCCGCTTGATAGATGTTATAGGTATCTGCATTTGATGATGCCGGTTTGATTCAAACTATCCCGAGCCCGTCTGAGGTGTCAAGCATTCACTTGTGGGGGGAAATCGACGGGGGCTGCTCTGTAAGGTGTGCGTGGCCGCGTCTCGTTGGCCACGAGTACACGAATAATCTAACTCATGGATGGGCGCCAGCGTGGGCGACCGTCGGGGAAGAGTCCTGCACCGGGCAGAAGCGGATGACGCGGCTACCCGGTGCACTGAGTCAATCTGATTGCTCTTCGGACGCTGTTTAGTGCGGCATACCTTCTAGTTCCTGAATTATCGAACGCACCCTGGACGCGTCCTTCATACGCCATGCACCCGTCAGTTCGAAAACCTTCTTCCGAGCGTTCTCATCGCTACCGATGGAACACTTAGATTTTGGATCGTTCCACATCAATCCGTTGTTGACGATTTCCTCAGGATGTCCCTCATACGGAATCAGGGGATCCTTGGATGCCATTTCGGATAGGTGCTTCAGGCATGCGCTAACACCCCCCGAGGGCACGCCCTTCATTGCCATCGCCCCCTTCTTCTTGCGACGGACGGGCTTCTTTGCCGCGGGCTTCTCGGCAGTCATGGTTGTTTGAGTGGCCGCGGGAGCGCTTACGTTAGGCGGAGCCGGCGGTTTTGCCTTCGCCTTTTTGGGGGCAGCAGCCGGTTTATTGGCGTTTCCTTGTGCGATAGCCGGCGGTGGGGCCTGTAGCACTAGCGCAATGATTGCTACTGCGGTGATTCCGAACGTCAGGAGCTTCACTCTCATATAGAAACCTCCGTTGATGTACGTCGCCCGCGAAACTCGGCGCGACCTTAGTGTGGGGAAGGCAAACGATTGGAGGACCAGTACCATAGTCTTCCGACAGTGTCCACGCGCCCGAAATTATACGACTAAATATGCGTGATGTCAGGCGAGTTTCGATTGAATTCAAACCCCCGTCCATACTAGCGCTTGCGCACGCGCTCGATTGCTTGTCTGAAGCTCTCTCGCATCTGATCGAGCTGGGCGGCAAGCGCATTGATCTCATCGCGCAGAAACTCAGCAGGAACCCACTTCGCCAACAGCGGGTCGCGGTCGCTGGCAGGAGTGCTCAGCTCACCCAGGCTCCAGCGACTCGCTGCTTGTGTCAGATCCTCGAGTCTTGCTCCGAGTCCCCGGCCGAACATGAATCCGGCCGCGGCGGCAACCATCGATGCCAGCGCTCCGGCGATAAGGAGCAGATTGCGAACAGCGCCACCCGGGCCATCCTGCTCGTTTGTCGGGCGAGCGATGCCTATCGCTCCGGTTACTGCTCCGTCAAGCGACTTCAACGGCTGCCACGCCACGCTGTAGCTTCGCTCGCCGTTTTGAAGTACCTCTTCGGTCTTCGCAGTATCGTGTTGCGAACCCACCAGCGCGGGTCCGCTCGCCGGCTCGCCAGTGGCATCCGGTGGAATGCTCGAAGCTACGATTGCCTTGTCCAACGCGATTATTGCGCCCGCATCCTCTTCGCCTCCGCGAGAAAGCGTCTGCCTTGCTTCAGCCACCAGCGGAGTCCAAAGCGCGCTCGCACCTGGCCGCGCTTTGTAATAAGTGTTGAGCATCTGTCCGATCAGCGCGACTCCTACGAATCGTCCGCTGCTGAAGATAGGCGCCCCGGCTTCAATCATAAAAGCTGCATCCACGGTTGAGCCGTCAGCCATTCGCACTTGCGCGATGCGATCCAAACCCAATTTCGTGTAACGCTCGCCGCGCTCAAGTACACACGAAACCACGGGCTGATTGCCCCCGGTGATCACTCTCTCGACGATCGGATTGTTATCATTACCTCCAAGCAGCGTCTCTCCCGCAGAAGGCCGATCATTGTGACGGGCGATAACGCGGCCGAGCGGATCGGTCACGATCACCAGATCAAGCGCGGCCTCGGTTTGAGCCCGCGGCAGCATATCTTGAAGACGTGCCCATCCCGCGGCGCTATTGCGATCCAGGTTGTCGCCGCTCACCAACGCGCGGTTTGCGATCTCGTCGGCGAGCCGTTGAGCTGCGGCGCGTAGTTCCATCAGCCGCTTCTCATAAAGCGACCCAGCCGCTCTGGCATCGGTGCGCAGTTGCTCGAGAGACTGCCGGCGGGCGTGCGCCGAGACCTCAGACTGTATGAGTAGTGAAACGATTAATAGCGGGATGAAGGCGGCGGCTGCACACAAGGCTCCAAGCTTGACGCTCAATCGCATAAGAGTCCGTAGTCAGTAGTCACGTAGTCGGTAGTCCCTGGTCCGGTATGCTGAACTCTCGGCTGCTGCTACGGGCTACTGACCACGGGCTACGGACCGTTTCTACTTGGCATTTTTCGCGCAGCGGAATCCAACCTTAGGGTATGCCTGGCTCGCGTCAAGATATCCGCGATACGTTGCGTCATTTACCTTGCTGCCATCGTAAGCGCCGCCTCGGATCACCCGATACGTCGCGCCCGGTTCGAGCTCGAGCTTGCCCTCAGAGTTCCCCGGATACAAGGTGATTTCATCAGCCACCCACTCCCAGGCGTTCCCGATCATATCGAGTGCGCCGGCAGGGCTAGCCCCCTGCGGGTATTGGCCCACCTCTTTTAACCCTGCGGGATACTTGTTTAGAGTAGGCTTGTCAGGCCTTTGATTGATATTGGCAAGGCTCGCACTGAACTCATTACCCCAGGGATAGATTCGACCGTCAGCGCCCCGGGCCGCGGATTCCCATTCTGCTTCAGTTGGCAAGCGTTTGCCCACCCAGGCAGCGTAATCGGCCGCGTCCTGCCAGGTCACACCGGTAACAGGAAAGTGGTCGCGCCCTTCAGGAGGGCTCGCACCGGCCCAGTTAGTAGGCGGCTGGTGGTTTGCCGCATCGACGAACTTCTTGTAATCGGCGTTTGTGACTTCCGAGCGATCTATGAAGAACGGCTGTAGAGCGATTTTGTGCTCCGGCTGCTCGAGCGGATCGGCCCCATCCCTTCCAATTGTGTAAGTGCCCAGAGCGACGGCCACCATTCCTTCCGGGACGGCAGGCGCAGGAGGCTTCGAAGGTGTTACAGGAGGAGGAGGTGATTCCACCGCCACGGGAGGCGCGGACCGCGCCGGAGGTCTGGAACGGCCAAACACAAACCACCAGAAAGCGAACAAAGCTCCCGCAACCACAAGTAACGCTACCACCACTGACGCGATTCCCACTGCATTCCGCTTCTTTGGGAGAGGCTGTGAAGGCCCCGGCTCAGCAACCATTTCGCTGGATTCAAGCGGGCGGGCGTCAGTCCATTCAACTACATCCGCCGGTTGGTCCATTTGTCTGAGGTGGTCCTCGCTGATCGCGGTTTCCTGCGCTTGGAACTCTCTGGTGGCCTGATTATCCAGCGGCGGTTTCGGAGCAATGAATTCCCGGGTCCTGACTTCATCAGCAGAAGCTGCCTGGAGGGTTGAAGCCGGTTGTGTTCCTGGAGAAACGAAGATTTCAGTCCGATTTTCCGATCCGACAGCCGCGCCGCCCGGGTCCGAACCAAAGCCTCCGGTCGTAGGTTTTGAGTCGGCGACGTGCACCGGTCTTAGTGGAAACTCGAGGGTCGGCTCAGCCGGACCGCCTGTATCGCCATCCGAGGAGGACTCGATCGGTTGCGCAAGCTCACCCGAGGGCGGTTTCTCCGCGCCGCCGTCAGGCTCGTCGACCGGACTCGTGATCCTGCCCTTCTTCATAATTGAAGTCGGGGCTTGCTGTTCGGATTTGGAGCCGGCGGTTCCGGGCAGCAGGTTAGTGTCTACGCCACTCTTTGGCCGCGAAGTCGGGGTCTGCTGCTGGGGTTCAGTGTGGGCAAACTTCACGGTGTGTGCGCCAGATTCAAACTCCGGCCGAACCTCGGGAGTCGGCTCAAGAGTCAGCTCTTGTTCGTCGAGATCCGGCAGCGTATTCGGCTTTTGTTTGGCTGGCGGCTCGAAGGCGGGGCGGTCAACGACCGTGCGTGCTCCTTGAGCGAAGGGTGCGCCGCAAACCCGGCAAACGCGTGAGCCAAAGGGACTGTAGCTGCTGCACGCGGTACACAAAAGAGCCGATCCACCGAAAGGCGTCTCTTCGGAATAGACAGCCGAGCCGCACGCTTTGCAGTAAAGCGAACCTGCATCCAACCGCTCCCCGCACGAAGAGCACATTGCAATCAGGGATGTGTCAGCCGATTCCTTCTCGAACGCCGCTGCTCGTCCGCCGGTGAGGTCTTCTCCGCAATGCAGGCAGTTAAGCGCGCCCGGATCCGTCAACTCCCCGCAACGCGGACACACCGCGCCAACAGGTTCTCGCGGTGAGGCCTGCAACCGCTCCCCGCACGTTTTACAGAACGCCCAGCCTGGTTGGATTGCCGCCGAACAACTCGGACAGGTCTGCAATTCGCTTGTGACGCGCGGCCGGTCAACCAGCGCCTCTCCGCACCATTTGCAGTACCGCAGTCCTTCAGAAAAATCTATGTTGCATCTTTCACAGTGCATAGCTAAGCGGGAGTCGAGAACCTGTCGTAGATGAGCGGAAAGCAAGTAGAAGAGGAGAATGCTTTTCCCTGTAGACCTCCGCTCGTCCGCGCCGATGCGTTAGTGCCCGACTCGACTCTTATATCACATCTCGCGTTCGACGATGAAGCGAGGCACGCTCAAAAGGGCGTGACGGTAGGGGGATGGAGGAAAGATGCTCAAGGATTCAATGGCTTCATTGGCGTAGCGCTCGGCTTCGGCTCGAGCGCGTTTGAGCGTACCTTTCTCGTGGATCAATTCGAGAACTTCCTCGCGGTGGACTGACTGGAACCCGCGCTCTCGCATGACTTTTTCGATCATTGCCCTGTGCTCGTCGTTGCCCTCTTCCAGCAGGTAGATCAGCGGAAGGGTGAGCTTGCCCTCGCGGATATCGTTTGCGACCGGCTTTCCAAGCTTCGCTTCGGTTGATACGAAATCAAGCACGTCGTCGATCAACTGGAACGCCACGCCCACCGACAAACCGTATCGCGCGAGCGCCCGCCGCTCATCGCGGGTCGCTCCGGCTACCATTCCACCTACCTCAGCACACGCGCTGAACATATGAGCAGTTTTGCGGCGCACTACGTCCAGATGTTCGTCCTGGGTGATGTGACTGTTTCTTACGAACGAGAGTTGTATGATCTCGCCTTCGACCATCAGCCGGGTCATTGTAGTCAACGCATCAAGTATGTCGAAGCTCCGTTCGCGCAAACTCATGTCGAAGGCGGTCATGTACAGCCAATCGCCGATCAGGACCGTGCGATCATTTCCCCACTGAACGTTGGCCGAAGCCCGGCCGCGCCGCACTCGTGCTTCATCTATGATGTCGTCGTGAACCAGCGTGGCGGTGTGAAGCATTTCCATCACAGCAGCCATGCGAACCGCGGAAGGTGAGGATTCTCCTCCAACCAGCTTGGAAGCGAGCAGCACCAGCGCCGGCCGAACGCGCTTGCCGCCGCCTTCGTGCAAGTACCGGGCGATCGATGACACAAGCGTGGAAGCGCCCGAGACGTTTCGCTCGAACTCCTGCTCGACAAGCGCGAGATCGGTGTGCACCAGAAAGAATATCTCTTCCGGTGTCATAAGCGAGTCTTCAGCTTCGGGTACTTGCAACCGGCTGTGCATCACGTCTGAAGCTCCGATCTCGCGTTGATCATTTCGTTGATTGGATACCGATCGTGCTCAACGCGACGGCAATCATAACAAACCAGTCCTTGCGAGGCAAAAGTAGATAGCTTTCAATCTGTTCCCTCTTGTTTGGCTCTCTTGTTTGGTTATAACGACGGGTCATCGGCCGCGCAACTTCTATTGTCAGAACGAAGGTCCCGCCGGCGCCGTATGTCGCAATGCTGTTGAAATGTACAGCCTTTGGTTGCAACTTGGGCGCGAAACCCCGGCAGTTTAAATTTTTAGCAAGTGTTTTGTTATGGTAGACTAATGAAGAATTTCAATACGCCTCGCCCCGCGCGTCTTGTATTAGTGATGTTGACTGCCCGCCCGGCATCGAGCGGGCCGCCAGCGTGGACCCGAGGTCGCCCGGTTAGGAGGGGAAATGTGGGCTAGACTAAAGAGACTGTTCCGTTCCGTTTTCGGGGGACTCATCGAGAAGGCCGAAGATCCCGAGTTGATCCTTCAACAGACCATTCGCGACATGCGCGAGAAGGTCCCTCAAATGCAGAACAACGTCGTGCAGGTGATGGCGACCGAGAAGTTGCTGCAAAAGGAAGTGGTCACCCTCGAACGCGAAATAAAAGACTACGACGCGAAGGTGAAGGCCGCAATCACCACAAACCGGGACGATATCGCGCGCACCTACATTACAGCGCTGAATGAAAAGCAGACCGCGCTCGAACGCGCCCGACAACAACTCGAAACCTCGCATGCAGCGTCAGAGCAAGCTAAAAAGTTTCTCGACAACTACATTCTCCAGGTCAAGAAGCGCGCAGCCGAGGCGCAACAACTGGTCAATGAAGCGCGCGCGGCTAAAATGCAAGAACAGCTTTCCCAGGCAATGGCCTCGTTCCAGATCGGCGATGAGGCTGGGACTTTCCAGGAAATGCGCGAGCGAATTCAACGACGTTCGGCGGCCGCGGAGGCTCGAATGGATTTGGCGACCGGTGGGGTTGAATCGCAGATCCAGGACATCGAGCGCGAGTCGCTGAACATTCAGGTGGAAGACACTCTGACAGCCTACAAGCGGCAGATGGGACTCGTGCCCGACACCCCTTCTTCAGCACCCGCTCCGCCCTCGGTCCAGAGCGATTCGTCAGGCGAGAAGACGCTCGGGCCCGCTGACAGGGCGAAGGCGCTTGAATAGGCGAGAAGCGTGAAATGGAAATGGGTGATGCGTGATGGGTGATGCGTGATGGGTGATGCGTGATGGGTGAGGAAGAACGTTAGAATCACGAATGCCGAATCACGCATCAGAAGAACCGTATGCCAGAACAGGTCAGCTACGTCAAAGAGGCGATCAAGGAGCCGCTCAACATCTGGGCGATAGTGATCTTCGTGGCGCTTGCGGTCTTCGCCGCGACCGCCGCTAGCGACTTTGGATTCCTTGCGTGGCTTGCGCCGTGGATTCCACTGGCGGCGGGAGCCACCGCCGAAGCATTGTATCTATCCACCGTGCCAAACACCCCTGGATATCGCCGGCTGGTGGATCAACGAATGAGACGACGTGCGCTTGCAGATCGTAACCACCGGCGTGAGGACCTGGTCAAGACGTTTGACCCGCGCGAGCGGGAAGCGGTCGAATATCTTCGCTGGATGAAGAACCAGATCTATCAAAACTACAAGAAGTTCACCGGAGTTACGGACTTGCCCGAGAGGATCGAGACTCTCGAGGTGTACTGGGAATCGTACGTCGATTTGCTGGACACCTACAGGCGGCGAAAGAACCATATGCGTTCTATAAATCGCCAGACGATTCAGAACCAGATTCAACAAGCGGAGCGGGCGATCGCCACTGCGCCTGATGACGACACTCGGCGGCTCTATCAAACACACCTGGACTTTCTCCAAAAAAGGATGAAGACCTATGACGACATCGAGCGATCGATGAAAAGAGTGGAAGCCCAGCTACAATCGATCGAGAGCTTTTTTGGCCTGGTCAACGATCAGGTGATAACCATGCCGACGCCCGAGCACATATCGTCGCTCGATTTCGAATCACTATTGTCTTCGATCGAATTGACGAAGGAGATTCTTGATGAGACGGCGCCGATCATGAACCAGTTGGATCTCGCCGAACGCTCGTCGTCGCAGTCCGGCCGGCCCCCGCTTCAACAAAGACAATAGTTACTGGTTTCGGGTTCAGGGTTTGTGGTTTCTGGTTTTGCGGTCCCTGTTCCCGTGGAGTTGCAAGCAGACCTCACAAACCAGAAACCAGAAACGCTGAACCCGGAACCCGGAACCCTGAACCGTTATGTCAGCACGAACAAGACTTTTACACGACGAAATAGAACAGCTTCCCGGCTGGGCCGCGCGGATGGCCCGAAAGTACTACGCGGGAGAAGCCAGCCACTTCCTTCTTTACAACAACATCTATGACCTGGTGCGTTCGGGTTCCGAGTACATCAGCCTACTCAACTACCTTCAGCGAGAGCTTGTAGGGACCAAGCACTTGCTGACATACAACCGCAGCGAAGGGATCAAGTTCGGTTCTCCCGAGGCGGAGCGCCAGTTCGCTGCGCTGCTGCGAGTGTCGGATCCGCTCATGGGCCGCGACGCAATGCGGCAGCTTCCAAGAGAACCCGCTCGCGCGCTTCCGCTAATCGAGCACTTCCTGCTCTACGGTGATCAAGTCGCGGTGATCATCAACTTCCTCGATACCATCATCCCCGCCGGCGATGTGAGCTACATGTCTGGCGACGACCGCACCAACCTTGTTGCGTTTCAACGTTGGATCACAAGCTCCCGGCTGTTGAGGAAGGACAACATTGTCATCCTGATCGCCGAGAGCGTGGCTGAGATTCATCCCCGCATCAGGCAGAACTCGCGGCTGGCGGCGATCGACATCCCTTACCCCGACGACGCGGAGCGGCTGGACTTCATCGGCCATCTGCGCGCGCAATTGACACAACTTGAAAGCGAGGTTACCGACGAACAGTTGGCGCTGACGACCTCAGGACTCAATCGAGTCCATCTTAACTCATTGCTTCGGAGCGCCGCGTCTGAGGCGGCCGCGCTAACGCTCGACAAGATCCGGCATAAAAAGAAAGAACTGATTGAAGCGGAATGCGTGGGGCTGGTTGAATTCGTCCAGCCGCGATTCGGGTTGGACTCAGTCGGCGGGATGGCGAGAGCCAAGACCTTTATGCGCTCGATCGCCGACACCATTCGCGCGGGCAACACCGAAGAGGCGCCGATGGGCATTCTCATCTCAGGCCCGGTCGGCACCGGCAAGACTTTTCTCGCCGAATGCTTCGCCCACGATTGCGGATTGAATGTTGTTGCGTTCAAAAACTTTCGCGAGCGATGGGTCGGGTCGAGCGAAGCAAACCTCGAAAAGATTCTAAACCTGCTTCAAACACTTGCACCGATCGTAGTGCTGGTGGACGAAGCGGACGCGACGCTGGGCTCGCGCGAGACCGGCGGGGATTCAGGCGTTGACGCGCGGATCTTTTCAAAGCTCGCGGCCGCGATGGGCGACACACGTAATCGCGGACGCATACTCTGGATATTAATGACCAGCCGTCCGGACCTGCTGCCAATTGACTTGAAGCGCCAGGGCCGCGCCGAAGAACACATCTCCCTGTTTTACCCCGACACTGCAGAAGACCGCCTGGCGGTTGTCGATGCGATGGTTCGAAAACACAAGATCGAGCACGAAGTTACCGATTGGTCGCCGATCACGAAAAACAAACTGACCCTCTCAGGAGCGGACATAGAATCGATGTTGATCCGGGCTCGACGAATGGCTCGCTTGTCTGGACGTGATAAGACGGCTCAGCAGGACGTTGAGCAAGTATCCAGTGAGTTCAGTCCAGCTCGCGACGAGATGGCAATCGAGTATCAGATACTGGTTGCGGCTCGCGAGGCTACTTCGAGGGAGATGGTCCCGGAACAATATCGTCAGCTCTCTCCGGTCGAGTTGAGCCAGCGCATTGAAGCGCTGAGAGCGTTCATAAGATAGGCGGCTTTTTTGCATGAACTCCTCGGCGGTCCAATCTGACTAGGGACACCGGGTAATTTTCGTAGTAATCAAAGTCGCGTTGAAAATCGAAGCGAGCAGCACGATTGCTTTGAAAGCATGAACGGCTCGACCTCAGAGGGCAGCTTCAAAGAGATGGGGTCTAGCGATTCAAAATCTGAGGAATCGATGAGCAGCACCAAGGATCAGAGCCTTATAGAGGAACTGGCGAACGGAATCACTCACGGCATCGGCCTCGCGCTTAGCGTTGTGGGGTTTGTAGTGCTGGAACTCCTCGCGATACTGCGCGGGGACTCCTGGCAAATCGCCGGGTGCACGACCTTCGGTGTGACTCTGGTCCTTCTTTACACCGCGTCGACCTTGTACCACAGCTTGCGCAGCCCGCGTTGGAAACGCGTGCTCAAGATACTCGATCACACGGCGATCTACCTGCTGATCGCCGGAACCTATACTCCGTTCACACTGGTCAACCTTCGAGGGTTTTGGGGTTGGACTCTGTTCGCGCTGGTCTGGAGCCTGTCGATATTCGGCATCGTGTGGAAGCTCTTCCACGTCGAGAGGTTTCAGATTGTTTCGACGTTGGTTTACATCGCCATGGGGTGGTTGGTGGTAATTGCGATCAAGCCGGTGATGTCGGTGGTGCCGCTTTCAGGGATGGCATGGCTACTGGCCGGTGGAATGTTCTACACGGTGGGTGTGTTGTTCTTTGCGTGGAAGAGAATCCCTTATAACCACGCGATCTGGCATGTGTTTGTAATGGCAGGAAGCATTTGTCACTACTTCGCTGTGATGTTCTACGTCCTGCCTGCAGGCTCGTGATATTGCGTGCCAAAAATCAGTCCCGATTCGAAAATGTGTGAAACGTTGAACCCTTGATTGGCGAGGTAGCAACCAGCATGATAACTCCTAGAAACCAGCCCATGTCATCGACCCGTCTGTAAATGAAGCGACCTCTCGGTCAGCCGTTCGGAAAAGCCTTAGCCGGCTCTAATTTATAGTAACCGTACCACCACCCCAATCGTCTTATAGGTGTTGGCCCAGGTTTGCCCGTGGTCATCCACAGTTCTTTGCAAAGAAGAAGCCGGCCAGGCGGAGGCCGCAGGTTGATGAAAATGGCGAACAAAGCTAGCGTTAAGACGTTAGTCAGATTTTAGCCAAACCCATCAATCTGAATCGCGTCAACCGGTTGTTGTGGACGCGAGAACGATACAGAGAGCAGAGTCGTTCGCAGCATCATCCGGGACCATATCCCGCAATTCAGTGGAGCGTGGATTGAATCAGGCCGATAACCGCAATGCGCAAAGCACGGCACGTCGTGCTGTAGTTGGCGAAGCTACCGAAGTCGGTCGCGTCGAATCGGATCGCCGGACCGAGCAGGTGATGGGCTTCGGTGGCGAAGCGCGCTCGGCTTCTGAACCGGAGGAGAACGCCTTCGGCGCGGATGAGGCAGGCGCAAGCGAGGAGGATGAGCTGATAACCCGCGGATTGGCGGGCGACCACGACTCTTTTGAAACGCTGGTGCGTCGCCACAGCTCGCGAGTCTTTAGCATAATCGGCAGTTTCTTCCGGCGCCGGGACATGATTGAAGACATAGCGCAGGAGGTATTCGCCAAAGCCTACTTCTCGCTGGCGACCTTCACGCTGGGACGATCTTTCGAAGCGTGGGTTGCGCGGATCGCGGTTAACGCTTGCTACGATCATCTGCGCGCGCAGCGGCGCCGCATCGAACAGCAGTTGCCGCATGAGACCCAGCAGGAAGATGAATGGTTCGAGCTTCAGATGTTGGAAGTCGCCCGAGACCGCCACGCAAGCTCTGAACGCCAGCGAGACGCCGCGGAGATCGCGGAGCGGTTACTGGCGAAACTTGAACCTGAAGACAGACTGGTCGTTGTGCTGATTGACAGAGATGGGTTTTCAGTCAAAGAAGTCTCGGAAATGACGGGGTGGGGTCAGTCAAAAGTAAAAGTCCGTGCATTCCGTGCGCGCCGCGTACTGAGGGCAGCGATGAAGCGCCTGGTGCTAAGCGGAGAGCGAATGCAGAGGAGCAAGAAGAAATGAGAAAGTCTGGTGAAGATACAAATCTGGTTTGCCGGCAGGCGCGAAAGCGATTTGCGGCGCTGGATGACTTCAATGTAGGGCTCAACCAGAGCGATCGGACATCGATCGCCGTCACCGAGCGCGCAGCGACCGAACGCCACCTGCAGACCTGCGCGCGCTGCGGAATCAAGTATCGATTGTTCACCTTGCAACGTGCGACACTGGACGCGGCAGCCGCACGTGAGGCGATTCAGCCCGACGAGGATTTCTTTAAGGGCCTTCGCGCGAGGATCGCCCGCGGAGCGGAAGTCTCCCAACCGCGAGCCGCGGATGAGTCATGGGCGTCCGCCCTGCTGCTGACCGCTCGCCAACTGCTTCCGGCCATGGCTGTATTGTTGCTCGTGATAATTGGAGCCACGTTGATGTGGAGACAACCTTCCGAACCAAGCCAGGCAGCGGTCAGACCAAGGGAGCGGGTGGTATTCCCGGACATGTACGACTATCCCGCGCCGACCCGCGATGACGTGCTTGAAACTCTTGTCGCGGTCGAGGAGAAAGAAAATGGAAAGTAAATCCAACAGTCAATCAAAGGCTCGCCTGATTGTCTTGTCGGTGTTTGTTATCGGGTTCGCGGCCGGGGCGTTGTCGCTCAACCTCTATCAAAGCCTGACCGGCGCAAGCAAAAAGGACCCGAGACGCGGCGGAACCGAGGTTCTTATCAAGCGGATGGATGAGGAGGTCGGTCTCACTTCGGATCAACAGGACCAGATCAAAAGAATTCTGGATGAGACCAACGACAAATACCGGGAGATCAGGAAGGACATGGAGCCGCGGATCAAGGACTTCGTGCCGAAATTCGACGCAGCGCGGCAGGAGTCGCGTGATCGCATTCGAGCATTACTGACGTCGGACCAGCTTCCGAAGTACGAGGAGATGGTCCAGAAGCACGACAAGATGCGCGAGCAGGAAAGAGAGCGGTCCAAGAAGTAGACGGCCCCTTCGATACTCAGCGATCGCATAGTTAGTGGAACCTGGGCGCTGAATTGACTGAATAGAAAGAGAAGAAGTGAAAACTCGACACGAAGTGAAGATATAATGAAAAGAACAATTGCTATTTCGCTAAGCTTACTCCTTTTTACGGTGAACTTTTTTGGGCTTGCTGCGCCGCGCGCGGCTTATGCGCAAGCGCTAATCGAGCTGCGCGGCACGGTGATCGACGAGACCAATGCTTATTTGGCAGCGGCGCCGATTACGCTGGATGACGGCAAGGGCCAAAAGTACACAGCGGTTGCCGACGATCACGGGCGTTATCGCTTCAACGTCAGGCCCGGCGTGTACACGATTACCGTCGAAGTTGAAGGTTTTGCAAAGATCTCCGAGCAAGTAGACCTGACTAAAAAGCCAGCCGGCCCGTTTGACATAGTGATGAAGGTCAGTTTGGCCGAACAGGTCGAAGTGAAGGACAACGCGGCGACAATTTCAACCGACCCCGATAAGAATCTTTCAGCGATAACCTTGACCGAAAAGGACCTGGAAGCGCTTCCCGACGATCCCGACGAGCTTCTTGAAACGCTGAAGCAGATGGCGGGCGCGGCCGGTGGTGATGCTTCCGTCTTTGTAGGCGGCTTTCGAGAACGCGGCCAGATTCCTCCCAAGGAAGCGATCCTGCGAATCAACATGAACACTAATCCGTTTTCTGCGGAGTTCACCGAGCAGGGTTTTGGCCGCATTGAAATCATCACCAAACCGGGCGCGGATACCTACCACGGCGGTTTCAATTTGAACTTCAATGATGAGTCGCTTAATGCGCGGAACCCATTTGCTTCATTCAGGGCGCCGCTGCAGACCCGCAGATACGGCGGCTACTTCAGCGGCCCAATCGTGCGCAATCGCGCCGGACTGTTCTTCGATTTCTCGCGCAACGAGCTCGATGAAAATGAAGTGGTCAACGCAATAGTTCTCAACCCGGCGACGTTTCTCCCTGAACCGTTCATCACGACATTGTTGACCCCGCGTCGAGGCTTCAACTTTTCCGTTCGCACGGATATTTTGTTGACTAAGAAGCATACCGTGGGATTCCAATACCGGCACGCTGAGAATGACTCGCCGCTGGGAGGCGTCGGCGGATTCACCCTGCCCGAGCGCGCAACGACCTCCGGGTCCCGAGAAGATACGATCCGGTTTTCTTTCACCACCATCGCCAGCGAACACGCAGTAAACGAAATGCGTCTTCAGTTGAGCCGGCGATCAAGCCATTCACGCGGATTCTCGAACAACCTGGCCATCAACGTGTTGGACGCTTTTAGCGGAGGCGGCAGCCAGAGCTTCTCGGACAACTCGAACCGAAACCTGGACTTCGCCAATATCATTACCTATACCCACAAGAATCACACGTTTAAATCCGGCCTCACCGCCGAAGCGGACCAGTTTGAGAACCTTAATCGGTCAAACTTCAACGGCACATTCACTTTCAGTTCACTCGCACAGTACTCAGCGGTGTTGCAAGGTCTGCCCGGGATCCGCCCATCTCAGTTCTCGATCAATCGTGGCGATCCGTTTGTAGGCTTCACACAGTGGCAGTACGGATGGTTCTTGCAGGACGACTGGAAAGTATCGCCGAAGTTGACGCTCTCCTTCGGGTTAAGACATGACTTCCAGACCCATCTCCAGGACAAGGTGAATTTCGCACCCCGGTTCGGAGTTGTCTGGGCTCTCGATAAGAAGAGCAACATTCGCGGCGGCGGCGGTGTTTTTTACAGCCGTCTGGACAACGGAATCACATCTGACATCACAAGATTCGATGGATTCCACCAGCAACAATTCGTCGTCCAGCAGCCAAACTTTTTTGGAAGCATCCCCGCCAACTTCGATACGCTGAACCGGATTCAACCGACTATCCGTACAAAGGCGGAGGATATAAACGCGCCTTACACGATTCAGGGCAGCATCAGTTATGAACGCCAGCTGCCGAAGAACATGTTTGCCTCGGTGATGTATAACTATTTTCGCGGCGTTCATCTGTTGCGCATGCGGAACATCAATGCGCCGCTGGGTTTTGACAACGGACAGCCGATTCGCCCATTCCCGGACGACGGTCCGATCCTTCAATATGAGTCTACAGGCTTCTCGAGACGGCAGGAGTTGCGAGTCGGCCTGCGCGCAAACCTTACCCAGAAGATTTCGTTTTTCACCTTCTACACATTGGGGTCGGCACATAGCGACACCGATCGCTCGGGAACGATGCCCTCAAATCCTTATGACCTTTCGCTTGAATACGGCCGGGCATCGTTTGATGTGCGCCACTCGTTCAACATCGTGGGAAATTTCACACTCCCCGGTGAAATACGTCTCACTCCGAACGTCAGCCTCAGGAGCGGAGCGCCGTTCAATATCACCATCGGCCGAGATATAAATGGCGACAACTCCTTCACTGACCGTCCGGCATTCGCAAATGCAGGTGATCCCGGAGCGATCGTCACGCGTTTCGGCACTTTCAACCCTTCCCCGGGGCCGGGAGACGAGATTATCCCGCGCAATTTTGGCCAGGGGCCAGGATCCATTAGCGTCAACGTCGGCGTATCGCGAACGTTCGGGTTTGGTCCGCCGCCAAACAACTGGCCTGGAATGGCCAATCGCCAACAACCCGCGCAGGGCCAGCAGCGCGGAAATACCA
>JBASRM010000062.1:0-7407 GCA_049273835.1 Blastocatellia bacterium
AGACTCCTGTTAATACTTGCGTGGCATTCCGAGCAACCCGAGCCAGTTGACTGGGTTCTAAGCACACTCTATTGGTATGCATCGCCGGAAAAATGAGCCATCAGTGATCAAGTTGTGAGAAGATTCAAAGGATGAGTCAGGTCAGAACTTCGGTTAGCAGCTATCGCTTCGACGGCTTCTTCCTCGACGCAAGCAATCGGCAACTCTCACGCGACGGTGAACCGGTCGCTCTGAACTCGAAGTATTTGGACGTGCTGTTGTTGCTTGTCAGCCGCGCCGGCCAGTTGGTCGAGAAGCAACGAATCTTTGAAGAAGTATGGGATGGCGTGTTCGTAACGGATGCGGCGCTGACTCAGTGCATCAAGGACATTCGGAAGCAGCTTGGCGATGACGCCTCCAGTCCCCGGTACATCAAGACCGTCCCGAAACACGGGTACATCTTTATTGGGGATCTCGTTGATGCTGACGAATACGCGGCGCCGGGTTCCGAGACCGGCACTCGCGAGGCCATCGCGGGCGACTCCCCTGGACGTAAGCCGGGAACCGCGCGTCCCTACAAGTTTCTGGATTACTACACCGAGCGAGACGCCAGTCTCTTCTTCGGACGAGAAGAAGAAGTCGAGGGAATTTGCTCGCAGATTCTTGCGCACCGGTCTTTCATCTTGCACGGGCGGTCGGGTGTAGGGAAGAGCTCGATATTGCGCGCGGGCTTGATGCCAAGGCTCAAATCGCAAGGCCACCTGGTCTTTGTAGTCCGCAGCTTCACTGACCCGGTTCATCAGATGGTGAGCGCACTTTCCCGTGTCTGCGGAGTCGTAGCGAGCGAGGACGCCGGCCCAAGCCTCGAACATCTGATCCGAAGAATTGAGGATGGGCGTTACGTGATCTTCTTCCTGGATCAGTTTGAAGAATTCTTCTCGCTGCTATCGGAAGACGCAAGGCGGCATTTCCTGAGCGTCGCCCGCGAGCTTGCCGCCGCTGATCTCCCTGTGCGGCTGGTATTCGCGTTGCGCGAGGACCTTCTCGCCGAGATGAGCCAGCTAAAATCGGCGATTCCCGAAGTGTTCCATCACGAGTATCGGCTCAAGCGTCTCAATCGCGATCAGGCGCGACTCGCCATCACCGGCCCGGCGCTTACCGTTGGGTGCAGCTACGAACCAGAGCTCGTGGCCCAGTTGTTATCCGATATCGGCGACGCGGGTGGAGTCGACCCGCCTCAGTTGCAAATCGTTTGCGACAATCTATACGACTCGAGGGATGAGAACTCCACAATCTCGCTTGTGGCCTACCAGCGCCTCGGGGGTGCGCCACAGATCCTCGCGGGTTATCTCGAACGTGTCCTGCGACGATTTAACGCCGAAGACCTGAATACAACAAAACGAATTCTCACCGCGCTGATCTCAGACGCTGGTCAGCGTCTTGTTGTAAAAACGGTCGAGTTGGAGTCTCGCATAGGGAATCCAGGCGGCGGTCTTGCAACGGCCCACCTGATCGAAGACCTTGTTGCGGCTCGCGTTCTGCGACGCCGTCGTCAGGATGGCGCTTCTTGGATAGAGCTCGCTCACGACTTCTTGACTCCCGAGGTTTCGCGATGGCTCACCGCGGATGATATTGCGTTGAAGCGAGCGCGTGGGTTAATTCGCCGCGCAATGGAAAATCATCAGGCGCACGGATTGTTAATCGATGCGGACGCGGTCGAGCTGGTGTTGCCCTTCGGCGAGCAGCTTGGACTGACCGGTGACGAAGCCGACCTGTTGATGACGAGCGCCTTGTATCGTGGCCGAGCCACCCCGAGCTGGCTCATTGGTGCAGCTCCTGAGTCCGCGTCTTTGATTGCCACTGCGGCCGAGAATGGAGATTCCCAGGTCCGGCTCTGCGCGGTCCAGGCGGCCGATTTGTTGCGAACTGGCGCAATGCGAACTTTGCTGCGCAAGCTCGCTCTTTGGGATCGCGACCTCGCGGTGAGGAAGGCCGCGAGCATTGCGCTCGCCGGGTGGATCGGAACCGCGGTCGAAGAAGCACTATCCGACGGCGACGATGAAGCTCACGCCGGCTCTATTCGTCAGGCGATGAGCCTCGCGATGGTCCGCGATCACGACAAGAAACTTGTGCGGCTGTCGCACCTTTCGATTCCCGTGAGCCTGTTGGTCGTCGGCGGGCTTATGTGGGTGCGGCTCCGCAGGGACGGCGGCGAGATAGTGCGAGGCGGGATCGGCGGGATGTTAGGCGGGGCCGCCTCGGGTCTGGCAGGCGGTGTGATACTGGGTACGGGCCTGGCACTGGTGCGCGGAGCGACGCCGCCTGAAGCGGCGGAACTAATCCTTGTTCTGGTGACGTTGGGCTTTTTCATCGGCGCGATCGGCGGGGTGGGAGTCAGCTTCGGCATGGTATGCCTGGCGCACGTAGCGTATCGTCACAGCAAGTGGTGGTCGGTGGTAGGCGGCGCGGCGGGTGGAGCGGTGGTCGGAGGGAGCACCAAGCTGCTTGGGGTCGACACGGTTAGAGCTTTGTTCGGCCAGAGCCCCACAGGAATTACAGGAGCGTTTGAAGGCGCGGTGATAGGCGCCGGCTTGTCGCTGGGGATGGTTCTGGCTGCCACGCTGATCCGGAACGCGCGTTCATGGCACAAGATACTCGCCGCCAGCATCGGGGCGATGAGCGCCGGTGTGCTGCTGATCGTGGTAGGCGGCAACCTGTTCAGCGCCAGCCTCGAGATCGTAGCTCGCCTGTTTGCGAACTCGCAGATCCGAATGGACCCGCTCGCTCCGCTGTTCGGTGAAGTGCATTTTGGTCAAACGACCCAGATCGTGATGGGAGCGATCGAGGGGTTGCTGTTTGGCTCCGGAGTGGCCAGTGGGATTGAGCTCGCTTGTAGAACTGATCGCGAGCGCGCTGTCGGTCAGGGATCCGACCAGTAGTAGACCCTGAGTGGCGGCATTCGTTTGCCGGAATGGACGATGGAAGTCGATATCTCCGCTTAGTCGAAAAAATCTACCCGATATAGCCGCTAACCTCACGCGGTTCCATCGAATCAACTGCAACGCTGTTATCGCACGATCTATTTTCAAACTGAACCGAGTCACCGAATGAGCGCCGGCAGTTCATTGATTGATCTTACGCGCAGACAGTCTGCTTGAGGGTTTTGATCGAAAGGGTCGTACAGTATCGGCACCAGGCCCGCGCTCCGGGCGCCGACCACGTCAACCCAGTAGAGATCCCCAAGGTAAAGGGCCTCGTCGGGGGCAACACCCGCGCGCTGGGTGGCTAATCGAAAGATCTCGGGATCTGGCTTTTCCACGCCGACGTTGAATGAGTCGATGAAGAAGTCAAAGTAGCTCGCGATCCCTGCCTGTTCACACGCGTTCTCGATTCGCCCATCGCTGTTCGAGACTACTGCTAGATTGTAGCCTCGGTTCTTCAATTCCTCGAGGGTCCGAGCAGTCCCATCTTCAGCCTTTCGCCACAGCATCTCCGCACGAGCAAGCCGAAAGGTGCAGTCAACCGCGTCGCTCAGCTTCTCTCCGGAGACGCCGGTCTGGTGCAGCAAAGCCGTGTAGAACTCTCGCTTAAGCTGTTCGGTGGAGCCGGCGCCTTCCGCGACAAGTTCGGCAACTCGGGCCATCGCAAGCGACTGGGCTCGCGGAAAGCCGTCCAACGACAATTCGATGTCGAGTTCATCGCGGAGCAGCTTTCGTATGCAAGATGAATCCAGATGAACTAGTGTCCCGCCCGCGTCGAAGAAGATCGCTTTGATACCGTGAAGATTGCTTCTCAAGTCTGCCCTTTGTTCTCATCGGCCTTTCACACGACCGGGGCGTCGTTCGTTGACCGCGCGAACGCCTTCTTTATGGTCTTCGGTCTGAAATAGCCGGCTCTGCTCCGAGTGCTCGTGATCGGTCTGGGCTTTGATGGCATCGGCGAGATCGCGCCGCA
This sequence comes from Blastocatellia bacterium, assembly GCA_049273835.1. Taxonomy (GTDB): domain Bacteria; phylum Acidobacteriota; class Blastocatellia; order UBA7656; family UBA7656; genus Onstottus_A. The sequence goes on from JBASRM010000062.1 coordinate 3,934, forward strand.
GTGTTGCTCTGGTCGATTGAACGGCGAGAGGCGCACACTCCGCAATCTCCGTCGCGAGTTTCATGGCTTCCTCGCGCAGGCGATCAGGGGTCGCCAGTACATCGCCAAGACCCCACTCGACGGCTTCTTCGCCAGCGATCCGTCGTCCGGTGTAGAACATCAAGCTTGCGCGTTGAATGCCAATTATGCGCGGCAGGGTGTATGTCAGCCCAAATCCTGGATGAATGCCCAGCTTTACGAAGTTCGCGGCAAAGCGAGCGTCGGGTGACACGACACGAAAGTCGGCCACGATGGCAAGCCCCAGGCCTCCGCCGACCGCCGCGCCTTGAATCGCGGCCACTATCGGCTTCGCACAGCCAAAGAGACGAACGGCGTTCTGATAGAGGCGGCTTGTTGTAGCCGCGACCTCCTCGCCGGCTACGGCCCGGGTCGCATTAAAATTGGCGCCGGCACAGAAAGACCTGCCTTCTGATGCTAGCACGAGAGCTCGGCAATCGTGGTCGGTATCCATCGCCTCGAATGCGTCGGCGAGATCCTGGATGAGTTGAGCGTCGAAATAATTATGAGGTGGGCGGTGAATCTCGACCAGCGCGATGTGATCTTCCAAGTGAACGGATACATCGCCGTGGTGAAGGTCTGCCATGTGGTTCCTTTCGCCAACGTGCCCGCTCGCCGTTCGAGTATTCCTTACCAGTCTATCGAGACGGCGGTTCTAGTTGAACGAGAGCACTCTTCGGAATCGGTAGTCCGCCCTCTTCCAGTCGCCACAGACAATCCGCAACACCTTGAGGTCCTGAAATTCGACCGTCATAGTCGCGGCACATCTGAGGGCGAGTCTCGTAGACGCCGCAAACATAGTTAGTCGCGCCGCTCGGAGTCTTTATCTCCTGGAGCGCGTCGCAACGTTTTGGAATTGTGAAGTAGTATTCGGTGCGACCTTTCTCTTTCACGTAATCGATTTTCAACCCGTGAAGCTCCATCCAATGAATTTCATCGCGGGCGTCGTCATCGACCTCGCCGCCAGAGAAGGTCATGGACATACAGCACTTGCCGCAGATCAGACACAGCTCGGACTTTCGCTTGGCGGATAGTCTCTTTTTCATTCCGTCTACCTCTTTGAAGGAGCTATCAAAACAAGGCGAGTATAACCGATTCGGCTCAGCGCATGAACTTGCGTCGAATAGCGAGCCCGAGCAGCGCGGCCTGCAAGGGGCCGAGGATCGTTTCAAGCAGGACGAGCGTTTGGGCCGTGCCGGTGATCGGTTTCCGCTTCGATGGGTTCTTTCGCGGGTGGCAACGGCGGAGACGTCTCTTCAACCATAATTGTCCTCTCGGGTGGAATACTACTTTCGCGCGAAGTGTAAATGAACAGCGTGCAGTAGGCCAAGATGATTAGTTTCGAAGGCGGTGTTCAAAACCACCGGGCCGGTTGTGCTAGCTTTACCGGGTAATAAACCCGGGTCGTGGCTAAGCGGATTGGCGAAAAAGACGTGCTCGTGAGGATCAAGCGCGCTGTTCTCGCTGGTCAATATGCGTTTAGCGGTCTGCTCATTTACACAAAAGGCAAGCTCGTTAAAGAAGCTGGCCGAGAAAGCTACTATTTTCTGGTATCATCGAAGAGGGCGATCTAGCGATGGCCAAACTTAACATTACTACTTGTCCGTCTTGTGGCAGCAAGAGGATCAAGAGGGTGCGGCAAGACTCGACCAGGAAATTTAAGGGCGAGGAATACACGGTTCCCAACTTGGGGTATTACCAATGCCCAGACTGCGGGGAGAAAATCTACGACCGCGAGGCAATGCGACAGATAGAATCGCATTCACCGGCCTTCGTGCGCGTAACCCCCAAGCGTAAGTCCGCTCGAACCTCCCGATCCTAATAATACTGCGGGCCTAGCGACTGACGATTGGTGGCTGCTACGCCGTGTGTGAGATTGCTTGCTCACTCCCCAACGCTGCTTGAGCTGCCGCCAACCGCGCGATCGGGACCCGATACGGTGAACAAGACACGTAGCTCAATCCCGCTCGATGGCAGAAGCCTACCGATGAGGGCTCGCCGCCGTGTTCGCCGCATATCCCCACTTTCAAATCGGGACGGGTGCTGCGCCCCCGCTCGGTTCCCATCTTCACCAGTTGACCGACGCCTTCCTGATCCAGCACCTGAAACGGATCTTCATTGAAGACCCGATTCTCGATGTAATTCAACAAAAACTTCGGCGAGTCGTCGCGCGATATGCCGTAAGTCGTCTGGGTAAGATCGTTCGTGCCGAAGGAAAAGAACTCTGCCTCCCGAGCGATCTTGTCGGCAGTAAGAGCCGCGCGCGGTAGCTCGATCATTGTGCCGACCAGAAATTCGATAGGCTCCCTGGTATGGTCCTCAACTTCCTGGGCGACTCGCCGCACGATGTCGGCCTGAAGCTTAAGCTCATTTACGTCGCTGACCAGTGGGATCATGATTTCGGGCAGGACTTTCACCCCTTTTTTCTGGACGCGCGCGGCGGCCTCGAAAATTGCTCGAGTCTGCATCTCGGTTATCTCGGGGAAGACGATTCCCAGGCGGCAGCCGCGATGGCCCAACATTGGGTTTGCTTCGTGAAGCGATTGCACGCGTTCCCACAAATGCTGGGGCTTAACTTTGAATTTCCGCGCAAGCTTGCGGGTTTCGATTTCATCGTGCGGCAAAAACTCGTGCAGCGGTGGATCCAGCGTGCGAATTGTCACCGGCAGTCCGTCCATTGCCTTGAATATCCCTTCAAAATCCTTGCGCTGTAGCTTTAGTAGACGCGCCAGCGCTCCTTTGTACATTCGTTTCGGTTCTTCGATTTCCTGTTTGCGCGTTCTGCGAGCGCGGCTCAGTTCTTCAACTTTCTTCGGCGAAGTGGCTCGACGAAGTTCGGACTCCAACACTGCAAGCTCGCGCTCGAGCTTCTTGTAATCGAGCGATCCGAGGATCATCTCGCGCACGTCGTCGATGCGGTCGCCTTCGAAGAACATGTGCTCAGTTCGGCAGAGACCGATTCCTTCGGCGCCGAACTCACGAGCCACCGTTGCGTCTTCCGGGGTGTCTGCGTTCGCGCGGACGCGCATCGTGCGGAACTTGTCGGCCCACTTCATCAAGGTTTTAAAATCATCGCCAAGCTCCGGATCAATGACCGGAGCCACGCCTTCGATCACCCGGCCGCTGGTGCCGTCGACCGTGAGCCAGTCCCCGCGTCGAATCCGTGTGCCGTTGACCGAGAATTCGTTCTTGCCGTAGTTGATTGCGATCTCGCCCGCGCCGACGATACAAGGTTTTCCCCAGCCTCGCGCGACGACTGCCGCGTGACTCGTAGGGCCGCCGGTTGAGGTAAGAATGGCCTGGGCGGCATCCATCCCTCGGACGTCCTCGGGTGACGTTTCACGGCGAACCAGGATGACCGGCTTGCCCTCCGCTGCCCACGCCTCGGCTTCTTCCGGGCTGAAGACAACCCGGCCG
>JBASRM010000068.1:0-3064 GCA_049273835.1 Blastocatellia bacterium
CTGCTGCACGATGCATGGAAGGCGTTGTGGTTCACGGACGCATCGAATGGCCAGGTTTCATTCGGCGTTGGAATCGGCACGATAGTGCTCACTGTGAACGCCATTATGCTTGGCGGTTACACGTTCAGTTGTCACTCGCTTCGGCACCTCGTTGGAGGGGGTTGCGATCAACTATCGAGGATGCCGATCCGTCAAAAGACCTACAACTGCGTAAGCTGTCTCAATCGGCGGCACATGCTCTGGGCATGGATGAGCCTGTTCTGGGTCGCGTTTTCCGACATATACGTCCGCCTTTGTTCGATGGGTATCTGGTCAGACCGGAGAATATTCTGATGGCCGAGTACCAAACAGTCGAGCACGATGTAGTGGTGATCGGCGCAGGCGGAGCGGGTTTGCGAGCGGCGATCGAGGCGTCGGCGAGCGGCGCGTCCGTCGGACTCGTGTGTAAGTCGCTGCTCGGGAAAGCTCACACGGTTATGGCCGAAGGAGGAATCGCCGCCGCGCTGGCCAATGTTGATGAACGCGACAACTGGAAGGTCCACTTCTCGGACACAATGCGCGGAGGCCAGTATGTCAACAACTGGCGCATGGCTGAGCTGCACGCCAAAGAAGCGCCCGCCCGAGTCCGAGAGTTGGAAGCCTGGGGCGCAGTGTTCGATCGCACCGCGGATGGCCGGATACTTCAACGGAACTTCGGTGGACACAAGTATCCTCGGCTCGCGCACGTCGGCGACCGCACCGGCCTGGAAATGATCCGCACGCTTCAGGACCACGGTATTCACCAGGGCATCGACGTGCATATGGAGTGCACTGTGTTGACGTTGCTAAAGGACGGCGATCGGATTGCCGGCGCGTTTGGATATGATCGCGAACGCGGCCGCTTTAGATTGTTCAAAGCCAAAGCTATTGTCCTTGCAACCGGCGGGATCGGCCGAGCATACCGAATCACCAGTAACAGTTGGGAGTACACCGGAGATGGGCACGCGCTCGCTTATCACGCGGGCGCCGAACTGATCGATATGGAGTTCGTTCAGTTTCATCCGACCGGAATGGTATGGCCGCCAAGCGTGGAGGGAATCCTGGTCACCGAAGGAGTTCGCGGTGAAGGCGGAGTGTTGCTGAACAATGCTGGAACGCGCTTCATGTTCGGTGACATTCCGGACAACTACAAAAGCCAGACGGCTGACACCGAGGACGAAGGGTGGCGTTACACACAGGGCGATAAGGACGCGCGACGCCCGCCGGAACTGCTCACTCGCGACCACGTGGCTCGCGCCATAGTCCGCGAAGTGAAAGAAGGGCGAGGAAGCCCTCACGGAGGCGTTTATCTGGACATTTCCTGGATCAAGAAAAGGCTTGCCAACGCCGAGGAACACATCAAGCGCAAGCTTCCGAGCATGTACCACCAGTTCAAACAACTCGCCGATATCGACATAACCCAGCAGCCGATGGAAGTGGGGCCCACCACTCACTACATTATGGGCGGGATTCGCGTTGACGCCGATACACAAATGTCCGGCGTGCCGGGTCTGTTTGCCGCCGGGGAGTGCGCGGCCGGAATAAACGGAGCGAATCGATTGGGAGGCAACTCGCTTTCGGACTTGCTGGTGTTTGGCAAACGCGCCGGCGAGTTTGCTGCGAAGTTTGCCCGCGAACACACTCACGGTCAGATCGACGCCAACCAGGTGGACGAGTCAGCGCGGCGCGCTCTCGAACCTTTTGACCGTGGTGGTACTTCAGACGAACACTCTCCGTACAAGATTCAACTCGACCTCCAGGAGCTGATGCAGGAGCTGGTCGGGATCGTGCGCGCCGAAGACGAGATGCAAAGAGCGTTGGAAGGAATCCAGCGCCTGTGGCAACGGGCCTCGCGCGTTGCGGTCAACGGCAACCGCGAATACAACCCGGGCTGGCACACCGCACTCGATCTTTCCAACTTGCTGACGGTTTCCGAAGCGGTCACCCGTTCGGCGATCGAGCGAAAAGAAAGTCGCGGGGCTCAATTCCGCGAAGATTATCCCGCCAAGGATCCGTCCTTCGGCAAAGTCAACATTATGGTGAGACGAGACGCCGACCAAACGATGCAGGTTCGTCGCGGGCCGATTCCGGAGATGCCCGCGGAACTCAAACAGGTCATAGAGGAGATGGGCTAATGAGCACCGCCACATTCAGCGTATGGCGCGGCCACACCGGCGGCGGCGAGTTCGTCGACTACACGATCGAAACCGCCCCCGGGATGGTTGTGCTGGACGCCGTTCGTCAGATCCAGGCCGAACAGGCGAATGACCTTGCGGTGCGTTGGAACTGCAAGGCGGGCAAGTGCGGTTCGTGCTCGGCCGAAGTGAATGGCATGCCCCGACTGATGTGCATGACCAGACTCAGCACTTTGCCCGTCGAACAGCCGATAACCGTCGAGCCGATGAAGGCCTTTCCTCACGTCAAAGATCTGATCACCGATGTCTCGTGGAACTACGAGGTAAAGAAGAGAATCAAGAAGTTCAAACCTCGGAAACCTGACGCCGCGGACGGGACGTGGCGAATGAAACAAGAGGACATCGATCGCGTTCAGGAGTTCCGCAAGTGTATCGAATGTTATCTTTGCCAGGACGTTTGTCACGTGCTCCGCGAACACAACCTGCACGAACAATTCATCGGACCACGGTTTCTGGTTTATGCGGCCGCGCTGGAGATGCATCCGCTGGATACTGAGGACCGGCTCGGAGAGCTGAAGGAGACGATGGGAATCAGTTATTGCAACATCACCAAGTGCTGCACAAAGGTATGTCCTGAGAGCATTACGATAACCGACAACGCGATCATCCCGCTCAAGGAGCGAGTGGTAGGCAAGTTTTATGATCCGCTTGCCCGGCTTGTGCAACTCTTCCGCGGGCGAAGGGAGTAGTGAGTAGTCCGTGGTCCGTAGACTACTGACTACTGACTACGGACTACTGAGGAGTACACCATGTTCGAACTCAAACCGCTAAACAAAGACGCGATTCCGGCAGCGCTCGACAAAGCCATGCGCTATCGGCTGCTCAATGAGCCGGGGGCGGCCGAGAGTATC
>JBASRM010000070.1:0-11066 GCA_049273835.1 Blastocatellia bacterium
CGAAAAGACTATCTACAGAATTATCTACAGTGGATTTTTCAGGTGGCCAACAACTCGCTGTATCCCATTGAAAATAAAGGTACGCCCGGCAGGACTCGAACCTGCGACCCCCTGCTTAGAAGTCCGATTTCAGCGAATAATCGAAAACGACGAAATCCCAAGCAATATCGAGCTTTCAGATTCAATGAGTTACGATTGGCTTACAGAAGCCTGTAGAAAGCTATTGCCCTTTGAGGATTTGACCAGCTACAAAATTATCTACCGTGGATTGGTATTCGGTTAGCAGCACCAAGTGCGGCCTTTTGTTGTGCTAGAAAGAGCCAAGAGTGCAAGGTATCCGTGGTTCTCTGTTGGATGCGACTTAATCAAAGCTCTGCTAATGCATTATATCCGGAATTGACTCGCAATTTGATCCAAGCTCTTACTCGCATTCTTCAAATCCCTCATCTGTGCGAGCCGCGACGTGGGATCTTATTGCCCCCCATCTGCAGTTATAATTCCCGAACGTGGGCAACCGAGTCCGTCCGTAGAGATCTTGATAAATCTTGCTCTCTTTTCATCAATTTTCCATGCGGCCTTTGCTGACAGGGTAGCCTTTCCCTGTTCACTATTCAGAATGGCAACGATTGTCCCCGGCATCTTGGTACCGTTGTTTTGGCATTCCCCAATAAATTCTGGCGACCTCTTCGAATGTTCGGGAACCTTCAGAACATCGCGGACGACCCAATGGCCATCCTCGAGTAACATATACTCATCTCCGCAAATCTTCCACGATGAGGCGAATAAAGGGGGTCTGTCCGAGATGTCCGTTCCTCCTAAATCTTTAAGCCCCAGATCCTTGTGTCTATTCTCGATTACGACAACCCTTTCATTGCGCATGAAGCGACCAATAAGCGCCTTGGGGACGTCAGCACCGCATCGGATACCGCTGAATCCGTCCTGAGGACCTGAGGCTCCTGTACAGAATAAAAAAAGCATTGGCGGTAAGATGGTTGTGAACTTTCTCATAGCTTGTATCCCCTTTACCAAGAGACCTCCGCTGCCTGGAGGCTGGTCGCGCGACCTATCCCGATTGCATCGCGTATCGAATGCTCTTACTTATCCGCGCCGTATGCAAGAGAGGCAGCATCAAACTTTGTAGTCTGGGATAGGCATGGCACCGATTGGATAGCCGACCGCGAGCGCTGTCTCAGCGACCGACATCTGCTCACGGGCCAGCATATTCCTGGCAACCGCAATGCGCTGGGAAGGGCGTTCCATGAAGGCTACAATTATTTCAAGGAGAGGAAGAATGGAAGACAACACCATAGTCAAGTCGAGCTTCTCGGCAACAATCAATGCGCCCGGTCGGCGCATGTCGATCAATGTCGATACTTGGCGGAAGCATGATGGTGCAGCACGCTGAGTTTGGCTACGAGGTCACGATGGTAAAAACGCGACCGCGGATTACTCGGATGAAGAGATGCGCGCCGCTCTCGACGTCAATATTCCAAATTACGCCAATGCCCTTGTGACCACAAAGGAGATCGTCGACTCGATCTCTTCTCTGTAGGCTGTCGCGGCAGTTCTATGTCTTGAAAGGAGAACACACAATGACCGAATTAGAAAAAGGACAATTCGACATGAAGCTCGAAGTCGTGCTGCTCGGCGTTTCCGACGTAGACCGCGCCAAGGCGTTCTACGAGAATCTCGGATGGCGGCTCGACGCCGACTTCGCGGCGGGCGACGACTTCCGCGTCGTGCAGCTGACGCCGCACAACTCGGAAGCCTCGATCATCTTTGGCAAGGGAGTCACGTCGGCCAAGCCTGGCTCGGCGGACAGCCTTGTCCTCGCCGTGGACGACATCGACGCTGCCCGCGACGACTTGATCGCCCGCGGCGTCGACGTGAGCGAGGTCTTCCACTACGCCGGCGGCCCCTTCAACAACTCCGTGGAGAACCCGCGCGTGGGCGGGCGCGACGCGCAAGGGCGTTCCTACTACTCGTTTGCCTCGTTCGAGGATCCGGACGGGAACGGCTGGCTGCTCCAGGAGATCCAGACGCGGTTTCCCGGCCGCGAGTGGGAGTTGACGCGACCACAAACCATGGACGTTGCAACCCTCGCACAGCTCCTCCGCGAGACGGCGGAGCACCACGACCACTTCGAGAAGACGCACGCCGAGCACCACTGGTGGGACTGGTACGCGTCCTACCTGAGCGCGCGTCAGAACGGCAGCAGTCCGGAGGAGGCAACCGCCGCCGCCGACCGCTACATGGAGGAGGCCCTTCATGTTCTTCCCCGATGACGCCGTTCGAGTGGCCGCACTCTCCGAGTACTTCGACCGCCAGGTGAGTGACCGTCTTCTACGCTGACCGCCAAAAATCGTGAGGCGCCGATGCCTTTGCGGACCAGGGTGGGAGCAGTCTGGCCGATCAGTCCTCCTGCCCCGACGCAGGTCACCCTGCTTTTCGAGTACACCGTTTTGATCAAATCCCGGGATACGCTGCGTCAGTTGTTCTACTCCTTCGCCATAGATTTCTACTTCCAGATCTATTTTAGGGTTCCGGCGCGTCTTCGCTGAAACGAAATCATGCCAACACAACGCCACCGGTCGCGGAGAAGGCATCCATCTGGGACTGCAGATCGTAGGCAAACCCGCTGTAATACGCAGGATAAGCCGGTAGATGGGGAGGGCTTGGCATAACTGCAGCTGGACTTCCCGCAAAATTCAAGCCGATAGCCATATCGTTAGACTGGAGGATCGTGACAGAGCCGGAGTCTCCCTTTGCCACCCAAACATAGTTCTGCCCTCCATCGCTGTTGATTACAGTGACGTTCTGATAGTTGAGACCAAGCGGATTGTAATTGATCATCGTCACTGTCCCTTTTGTGAACTTTGAGGTCGCTCCGTACTTGTAGACGGCTTGGCCTGGGGCGGCTGCTGCTACCCCCACGATGTCGCGCCTTCCGGGATACCAGGGATAGTTGGGAACCTCGTTCTGAAGACCCCGGCCGTAAGTGACTAGCGCAATCGCGCAGTCGTGAAGAGGGTCCTGTACGCCATAGACATAATCGGCACAGGCATAATTATTAGGTGGAATCATTCCGTCGTACTTGGGCTGAATCACCACCTGGCTGTCGGTTGGGGGAGTCGCGGCCTGGAGGACGTGCTGACAGGTTAAGAGATAGTCCCCTCTGGGAACTCGGTGAACCGGGAAGCCGGGTGTGGTGATAAAACACCCAATGGTTCCCCACGGAGGGGGAGCTTCCCAGGGTGTGACGCTTATGCCGCTGAACAGAGTGTCGAATCTCGCGAAGGGATCGGTGGCTATCAGTTCGAAGCCGCGTTCCTCCTGCTCGACAACATCCGTGGCCACGCCCTCAAGATCCTTCGGAATCTGATATTCGGCCGGCGGGTGTGGCAGCTTCTTTTTTACGCAGATCACTATGGCCAGTTGCTTTGTCTGCTCCCCCTTCACTTTTTTCAGTCCGATCCCCACTCCGGTGCAGTCCGGTATGGCGAGCAATCTGTCCTTATGCTTGTCGAGCGTTCGCTTGGCCTTCTCCAGTTCATCTCCTTCAATATCAGTCCCTGGTACCTTGCTGGACATGGTGCACCTCCTTCTTGAGTTTTTGGAATTGGGCCTCGCGGCTAAACGATCTTTATGTCGAGCGCCTTGATCACTGCGGCGATTGGATTTGCCAACGCGCGTCCGCTTGTGTCGTCACCGGCCCACAGAAGGCCGACAACCTGCTTACCTACTTTTGCAACGAGAACCGACCCGGAATCACCGTCCTCCATGAACTTTCCTGTTGTCGGTGTGATCATAATCTGCTTCTTGAGCTCGACTCTTCCGTAAGGCGGGCCAAAGTCGTCCGACCAGGTGAGGTCGATGTCGTCAACCACCCCTTCGGTCAACTTTGTCGTTCGTCCGCGCTTGAGCACCTGCATCTTAAGCGTTGCCGCTGCGGTCCCGGTGATTTGGCCAATCTCGACGATCTTGCCGACGCTGGCGGTTCGATGGGTCAAGGAAGCAACCGCGCTGTCCACCCCACCATAACTAATCCCGCTGTCTTTCACGTCGCCTTCGAGCACCCAGCGAAGCAATTGAGCGCAGTCACTGCAGTAGTCCAGCCACTGGTCCTCGCGGCTTGGTTGGCAAAGCAGGTCGCCAATCTTTGCCTTCCCGTCGTTGGCGCACATCACGTGGTAGTTGCTCAGCATCAGCGGCGCATCCGTATACCCATCCTTTACCATGAGACCCATGGTGCCGGTCGGCGCCATATAACCGGCGACTTCGCGTGACAGGCCCAGACTGATTCCGCCAACCAGCGGATCGTATTTGGCTTTGTCCGGATCCGAAAGCATGACCGCTTCGTTAGTCGTTGGCCGCCGGGGCGGCGGTTTGTCCGACATCCGCCGGGCGTTGAACTCAATCACGTCGGTTGGCACGCCCCCGATGGTCGCCGGAATACTCTCCTTGTCCGCAACGTCCCGTTTCTCCGTGACGTAGACCCTGATTGCGAGCTGCTTGGTTGGTTTACCCTTTACATTTTTAAATCCAACCCCTACGCCCCGGACGCCGGGACGACTGAGAAGCTCGCTCTCGATGTCTTCCTTGATTCGTTTCAGAGTCTCGTATTGCTTGGCTTGATCTGGACTCAACTTGTTCATAGCTCCCTCTTTCTGGTTGCGGGCGAGCATTCTGGCGCAGCGTCATGATTCATAAGAGGTATAGATGGCTCATCTTCGCCTCGTAATCGTGCTGGCCTATACGCCCTTCGGTCAGTAATTGGTAGAACCTGCCGGCTGCTTCGCTCTTTCGTTTTCTCTCTCGCGCCATCCGCTCGCTCAGCTTCTCAGCCTTCACGCTTGTTACACAGCCTTCAGCGGGATCCCCGAGGTCTCTAAAGTGCGAAGCAGTCTGCGCTGAGCATGGGACGGCCATCATTAACTGCACCGGCAGCGGCAGGGAAAAGACGGTTGCGAATGAAATTGTCTCCACATAATGCGTTGAAGGCGTCGACGGTATCGACTGATCGCCGAACGCCAGGTTGATGGTTAATGACCAGGGCCAGGGCGATGGAACCTCGGAGTCGTCCTCCGATTTCGCGAACGCGCGCGGCTCGAAAAAGATATAACCGTTCTTGGAGCTTCCGGCGCCATTGACTGCCTCGAGCACGCGCATGCCCATTTCAAAAATTTGGCGACCGTACCGTCGGTGGTCGAACGTCCCCGCAAGGAAGGTGAGCTCGATCAGCCCCTGGTCAATCAATCGATCGAGAAGTTGGCAGTACTCCTGGTGGCGAAGGCGATGCCACTCGAAACTGATTTCGCGCTCAACCGAACCACGAACCTGGGACCAGACCCGACTCAGATCTGTTGAGACGCGAACACCCCAAGGGTCACCTGTAAACTCCGCCTCTCCGACAAGCCCTATGCCGAACAGCGAATGAGGTTCGATCATTGCGTCGTCCACTTGTGTCCCGGTGAATTGAGCGAAAGAACATTTCCAGCCAGCGAGGAAACTGAATCCCTCGTCGACTTCGAGAGGCGCCGGAAAGACCTGGTCGCCGTCTCCGCCAATCCCCCAGCGGTACATCCCCAAGTGAGGCCGCGCTTTGAGGCGGGCCAGTCTGATCGGGGACGCTTGCGGGCTGGTAATCTGAAAGTCATCACGGAGCGTTGTTATAACCTGCTGCTGATGTACGTTCGAAGCGGCGGGCGCTGACCGGCCGGCGATCACAACACCCACCTCATTGAGAAAGCGGCCCTCGTCCTGAACAGTAAACTCCTCTCCGATGCCCCAATAGGTAATGCTGAGGTCGTGCAGCCCGGCTTCCAATGTCAAATCGAGTTGGGTCGTCAGGTAATGGAAGATGGACGCCCGATCCTCGTCCTGATAGACCACGTGCGGACCGATTACCAACTCACTATTAAGGTTGGCCACCATAGGCGTTCTAATCTCCGCTCGATCTTCTGACCCGTGCGGCCGCACGGGGTCAAGCGAGGAGCTTGTCCTCTTTGGACGAAATCCTGTACAGCATGTTCATCTGCTCGTGATATTCCGCGTCATTTATTTCTCCGAGAATCCATCGCTCGTAAATCTCGTCAGCCTGCGATTGCTTATCCGCACGTTCCTGCTGCATGCGCTGCTGCATTAATTCGGACTTCTGGGCGGTGATGCAGGGTTCGTCAATGTCCCCCAGATCGCGATACAACTGTGCGGTCGCGCTATTGCAGGCGACCGCCAGGGTCATCGAAGCCGACACAGGGATCATCTGCAGTCCTACATAACTGATTTCCTCACGGTAAAAGCACGCCGGTGATTCCGGTATGGAACGGTCTGTGTATGCTGCGTTCAGGAAAATCTTCCAGGGCCAAGAAAGGCCGCTCGACGGCTGCAACGAGTGCGGCGGCCATTTCTTCGTTTCGAACGAGAAAAACCCCTCGTCGGACAAACCGAGGGCATTGACCGCCTCGAAGATCCTCTTGCCCATCTCGAGAATTGCACGACCGTAGATCTCCGGATCCATCGACCCGGCCGAGAAGTCGAGCGAGATAGTACCGTCGCTGACCATCCGGACGATGATGGTTTGAAAACTCGCGAGCGGGATCTCGAGCCAGCTAAACTTGATTCCGATCTCAAACTGCCTGCGCGTAAAGGACCAGACCTTGCTCAAGTCGGTGGTGGCGACGGCCTGCCAGGGCGGGCCTTGGAACTGGGCGTCACCACAAATGAGCACGCCAAAGGCTGGGTTGGTAATCACAACATCACCGGCGGCCTGCGCTCCGACGAAGGCTGCAAACAGGCTGTTGCCGGTGGAAACGGAAAAATGGAAGGGGACGCCGAAATGAATTCTCTTCGGGAATTTCACCTCTCCATCCTCGCCGAGTTGGAGGGTGTTCTCGCCGACGACGGGTTGCACCACCACGTTATCCAGGTGCATCGGCTTCAGAGTAGGGTTCTGCACGCGATAGGCGGCTTGGATGGCTTCGATGATTCGAGCGCGCTGGTACGATGAAATATCGAGGACTGCGGAGCCCTCGAGCGAGGCGCCAACGACGCTCAGAAGCCATTTTCCTTTTCGGACCAGGAACGGCTGGCCAATCCCCCAGTAAGTGACCTTGAACTCTTCGAGCGTATCCCCGAGGATGGTCTCGACATCGGTCGGGATGTAGTAAAAGAGGGTGTCGTCGTCGCTGTCCTGGTAAGCCACAACTCCATCTATGGCCGTACCGCCGCTAAGCCGGGCTGTCATAATCGCTCTACATCGACATGCAAAGTGACGTGCGGCATCGGCCGTTTCGTTTTCCTGGGTACGCACGCTTCAAGCGCGCGTTGTTGCCGAACGGCCGATGCTCGCCAAAAGGACGCCTGAGAGGCGACCCGTTTTCAGCCTGCGGAACGACCCTTGGCCGTCTCAAACAACGTGTTGAAGTCGTCTTCTCTAAAGCCGAAGACAACTCGGTTTCCTGGAAGTTTGTATTCGCGGCCGTCGAACTTTACGGTGTCCGGCTGTTCCATTACCACAGCGGATTCGGTCGCTGAGAAACCGTATAGACGGTTCATGCCGGCGTAATACTGATCGTCGGTGATCTCGCCCATTATCCAGCGGTCAAACAACCTGTCTGCAAGGGCGGTCTTCTTATCACGCTCCGCCCTGAGACGCTCCTGCATTCGAGCTGCCTTCGCATCGGTTATGCAAGGCTGCGAAGGTTCACCGAGGTCCCTGTAGTAGCTGGCGGTCGCGCTGTTGCAACTGACGGCGAGAGTCATCGAGGCAGGAACTCTACGGGTCAGTCGCCCGCTGTAGGAAAGTTCCGCCTCATAGTGGGTGCTCTGTGTAGACTTTATCGACTGCTGGCTGTAGCCGGCGTTGATGTATCCGTTCCAGGGCCACGAGAATCCCGACGAGGGATTGTCAGCCGTAGCAGGAGTAGGGTTCGGTTCGAATTTGAAAAAGCCCTCCTGCGACAACGCCAGTGAGTTGATTTGCTCGTATAGGGACTTCCCCATCTCCAGAATCTGCCGCCCGTACTTCTCGTTATCGAGCGATCCTTCGATCATGTCGAGCTTGATGATCTGGTCGCGATGCATGTTCATGACGATTTCGTCGAGTTTGGCGGAGGCAATCTTGAACCAGCCCCACCCGATGTCGAGGTTGAATTGTTTTCGGGTGTATGACCAAACCTGGCTGAGATCGGCAGTGATCTTGACTTTCCACGGATCGCCTTGAAACTCCGCGTTGCCATAGATGTTGATGCCAAAGGATGGATTCGGAGTGACAACATCCCCCATCGCCTGGGAACCAACAAACTGGGCGAACAGGCTGTTGCCGGTCCCGACCAGGAAGTTGAAAGTAGTTCCCAACTGCACCGTCTTTGGGAAGGTCACATCCGAGTCTTTGCCAAGGCGTAATGTGTTGTTCCCGACGATCGGCTGCACTTCGACTTCGGTCAGCATCATCGGAATCAATCTAGGGTTCTGCTGCTTGTAAGCGAGTCGAATCGCACTGATGATTCTGTCTCTCTGGAACTGAGAGATGTCAATGGCGACCCTTCCCGCAAGGATAGCCCCCACGATGCTCTCGATGCGGCCATCCGGGGCCTGATAGAGGTACTCTTCGCCGATTCCCCAATACGTAGCGCTGTAGTCCCGCAACGTTTCGTTCAAGATGGTCTCAGCGTTCGCTGGGAGATAGTGAAATTGATCCGGTACCTCGCTGTCCTGATATGCGACGACGCCGGCGGCCGCCGTCCCCCCACTAAGTTTCGCTGCCATGGCTTGTCTTCTCCTTTCTGAGGAAATAGCTGTTCCAAGGTCGTGTCGGACAATGGTTTAGCGTGTTGTATTACGCCGCTTGAGGGCGGCAAAAAGAGCAGGTGGACAGGACGGGCGAATCTTTGCTCGCCGTTTATCCTGCCCACTCGGCAAACGCGGTACGTGTCACGAAGGGGAGTTTATTGAATATTCGTAGACCGGCCGAGTTTAGAAATACAAACCACATTTACTTACGTTGTTCTACCCGCGGCGGCATTCTACTAGCCTTTAATTAAAAGTCAAGTGGAATCGTCATCATAAAACTGTCGGTAAGCTGACTTGCAAGACCGTTCAGAGGTATTTATTACCGTTGGGATGATCGGCCGCCCTTTTTATCTGTCCGATTGTCTCTAAAAGATTGACGCGAGTTGGTGCGCTACATCCATATCCTGTGAGATTAAAGATGGTGAAGCGGCGTGAGGAGTTTGAGAACAGCGGTCAACGAGCATATCTTGGATTGGACAGAACGAGGTTGGTGGATTCCGAGCCGATGCTGCGGGATTTCGGCGTGACTAAGAAGCGGGCGGTTGAAGACTACACCCGATTGGTCGAGGCGAGGCTGGGCGAGAAGAGTCACGACGACTACTATCGAGGGGGGAAGGTTCAGCGGTGACGAGGCGAGTCGAAGCTGCGCGTCAACGCGGGGAAGGCAGTTCGGAATTGATGAAACGTCGGAAGGCGCTTAGATCGAAGGAACGGTCTTAGTCAAATGTCAAGAAAGTCAAGCCTGACCCCTCCTACCGTATCGACCATCTACAAAATTATCTACAGTGCTTTCGCCTCCTGGTGGGAGACCAAATTCGGCTAGATGCTCCAGGGACCCGGAAAGCTTCCTTAGAAGAGCAACGTCTTGAATTCGAATAGCCAACGTTGTGGCAGATTCGGCTTTCGTATCGTGCGGTGTCACTCGTGGTGCCTTCGCCTCGATTTCTTTTTTGTTGACAAGCTTACATTACAAGTATACCATTGGCGCAATTTCAAATTGTAGTGCTGACTACATAGATCCACATGGTGTCTCCACGGATTGCGATCCATTGGATTTCCACTAGGCAGGGTGTAAGGGGATGTAACTAAGAGTTGGCTGGTATAGAAAGCCGACTCTGTTAACCGTGACAGACCGACTCGTGAGGGTTGTGCGTCGAATCGTCACTTAGGGGTCCCCTGATGTACCCGTTTTTTCCTTTCCGCCAGACCCGGTGTCGTCAGCAAGTTCATGTTGTTTCTCATTCTACCCTTTTGTATCTGGGCTTTGTTAGAACGTTACTCTCGAGGCTCCTTCGTCCGGTCTTACGAAGACCCGTTCAGAGGAGGCTGGTTTGCTTTGCGGTCACGTTTAATCTTCTTCTGTGGCCTGGGCCGGGTCTCGTCACCAATCACGTCCTCAGCTTTGCCAGACAGGCCATCGACGCGCGAGTTAGTTCCTACAGCTACGAAGCATTCTTCTTCAGACGGCTCTTCTCGCAAACCATCAGCAGGCCCCGTCACGAGACTATGGCGGACCGCGCGGCTGCCGTTGCGCACATTCAAATCAACCCAAACAAGTTCGTCGGATACGAGGATGAAGGAACGAAGTTTACTGCGACGCCTACCGACTTTCTGGATCGCACCGTGCAAGGTGTTAAGTTTACCTTCGAATCGTCGGATACGAGTAAGCTCCAAATTGATGAATCGGGGCGTGCTCGCTTTCTTGAACCTGGGCTGGCATGGATCACCTGCCGAGCCGGCACGGCAACATCGACAGCTCCAGTTCTTATTAGACCGAATCATCGGCCACGCCAAAGCGATGCCGAGTGGCGGGGTGATCAGCAAAAGCTAAGTGTCAATGGCGACATTCTGGGCGAAGCGGGTGGCTCAAATGGAATCGGAGCGGCACTGGCTTCACTGCTCGACAAGCTCGCCGCGACCGCTTTCGCGCAAGGACCCCCTTACCCGAATGATCTGGGATACGATCAGTTGTGGAGCGAATCGCGAAACCTTGTTGGCTCGCCGCGAAACGCAGTTGCTGCGTCGATGCCGCTTGGTTCGGTCCTTCCCGAGGGTAGTAACTTCAATTGGGCGGTGCCAATCATCAGTCTGGGAGGCCGCGGATTGTCGGCGAACCTCGCGCTTTATTACAACAGTCGGGTCTGGTCGCGCCGAAACAATCAGGTTGCGTTCGACGCGATCACCGGCTCGCCTGCCCCCGGCTTTTCCCTCGGATTCGGACGGATGATCTTCTATGAAGTTGTGGGCGACACCGGAAAGTTCCTCTGGGTAGAACC
>JBASRM010000106.1:0-11542 GCA_049273835.1 Blastocatellia bacterium
GTGTAAGAATCCGCATCGTAGTCCTCCAGTGTTTTTTTCACCTGTGCAACCGTGGAATCTTTCTGTCCGATGGCGACGTAGATGCAGATCAGGTCCTTGCCTTTGGAGTTGATTATCGTGTCAATCGCAACAGCGGTCTTGCCGGTCTGACGATCTCCGATTATCAGTTCGCGCTGGCCGCGGCCGATGGGGACCATCGAATCGATCGCCTTCAAACCGGTGAGCATTGGCTCGCGGACCGGCTGGCGGTCCATCACGCCAGGCGCGATGCGTTCGAGCGGGCTGAACTTTCCGCCCGTATCGATCGGCCCGCGGCCGTCGAGCGGTCGTCCGAGCGGATCGACCACCCGCCCGATTATTTCTTCGCCTACCGGCACGGACATAATGCGTTTGGTGCGACGTACTTCGTCGCCTTCCTTGATGTTCTCATACGCGCCGAACAGCACCGCGCCGACCTTATCTTCTTCGAGGTTGAGCGCGATGCCCGCGACTTCGTGCGGCAGATCGAGCAGCTCGCCGGCCATCACGCGCTCGAGGCCATATATTTCAGCGATGCCGTCTCCGGTTTGGATCACCGTGCCGACTTCGCTGACCTCCACGCTGGTGTCGAAGCCTTCGATCTGCTGACGTATTATCTTGCTTATTTCATCTGCTCTGATTGCATCCATTTGCTGTCTCCCTCCTGGGGCCGCTAGAGACCGTGCGTCATAGCGCCGGACCGAGAACAACGGCAGCGCGCTCCCAGGGATTTCACACCGCGGTATCACCTTGTTTTAAGCGTTCTCTGATTTCCCGAAGCTGGGTGCGCACCGACCCGTCATAAACGACTGAGCCCACGCGAGTCACGACCCCTCCAACCAGTGAGGTGTCGGTCTTGAATTTGAAGTCCACGCGCTTGCCGGTGATTTGCTCGAGAGTCCGTCCCAGCTTTTCCCGCTCCGTTGGGCCGACCTCGGTGGCAGTTGTTACTTCGGCGACGATCAGGCCCTCGCGCTCGTTCATCTCCCTGCGGAATTGCTCGTACACTTCGACGACGTATTGCAAGCGGTGATGACTCAACATCGTGTGCAGTAGATTCGCCGTCTTCTGATCGGGACGCAGGCGGGCGATAAGTGCGTCGAGTACGCGTAGCTTGTCGGTTTGCGAAACGATAGGGCTGGCGAAGAGATCGTGAAGCTCCCGGCTTGCGTTCATCGTTTCGGCGAACGCTCGCAGGTCGTTGTCAAGGTGTTCGACCTGGTTATGCGCGATGGCAACATCGACCAGGGCTTCCGCGTATCGACGGGCAACTGTGGTAACGCTCATTTGCTCACCTCGTGCAGGTCGTCGATGAATCTATTCATCATCCGCGAATTGTCCTCGGGTCGGATCTCCCGGCGAATAATTCCCTCCGCAAGCGCCACCGACTGATCGGCTACAAAAGCTCGAAGCTCACTCCTGGCAGCCTTCATTGCTCCTTCAATCTCGCGCTGAGCGGTCTGCCGGACTTTTTCGGCGTCCGCTTCGGCCTCCATACGCACTCGTTCGGCTTCACGCGCGCTCTCGCGTTCAGCTTCGGTCCGAATCTGTTCGAGTTCCTGATCCAGGCGGGCGAGCCGCGTTTCAAGCTCACGCAGTCGCTGCTGCGCGTCTTGCTTGTCACGCTTGGCCTGTTCCAGTTCCTTGACGATTGAAGCGGCGCGGTTATCGAAAACCTGGCCTATCCGAATCTTGTTCCGAAGGATGTAAACGAAGATGAGGACGAATACTAAGAGATTAATCACCCTCCAGAGATCCGGATTGCTGAACAACCCGCCCGCTTCCGCCTGCTCGGCCGCCAAAAACAGAGCCGGTCGGATAAACTGATCAAGTATCAATCGGCTGCACCTCCCACGGGGCGCCCCAGCACGGTGCGCGATATTCGCTCTGCAATCTGGCGAGACTCTGTTTCAAGCGCGGTGCGAGCGGCGGCGACCTGGCCCTCGATCTCCTGTTTGGCGCTCAAGATTTCCTCGTGAGCATGCTGCTTTGCCTGCTCGATCAGCCGGCGCCGTTGCTCGAGAGCAACAGCCCGCTCCTGCTCCAAACGCTTGTAGCTGTCAGAACGCGCCTGTCGAATCGTCGCCTCGTATTCGGCCAGCTTAGACTCATAACCACGGCGTGCCGCGCGCGCTTCGTGAGCCGCGCCTTCGGTCAAGGTCTGGCGCTCGTCCAGCACCCGCCCGATTGGTCTGAACAGAATTCTGTTCATCACAAAAGCGAAAATGATGAAGAGGACGAGTACGAAAACAAGTGAGCCGTCCGGGCTTATGATGCTGCCGCCACCTTCGGCGAAGGCGAGTGTCGTCGGAACCAAAGCACGCACTCCTTTGTGAAACTTACCGTGAGTTCAAGCCTCGAAAGCTAACACGTCAACAAAAAAAGTGTCAAGCAAATGCCCACTTTTCACGCACTTAGATCAACACGGGTTGTCCGCAACCCGGTCTCACTTGGTAGTGTAACAATCGGCCGAATGAAAGCCAGGGATGGGGCGCCGGGCTCCCGTTTCAAAAACGGAACCCAACCCCGGAGCTGAATTGAAAGCTATGATATGTCTGGGCTTTTGTATCGGCGGGGAGGAATGGCAACCCCGGTGGTATCCGGACCGGTCTCAGGCCGGGAAAGAACTGAATGATATCGCCAACGTCAAAGCGCATAAGCCATCTGTCCGAGACGTACAACTCGAGACTCCCGCCCACATCGACGACAAAATCGGTGCGACCTTTGTCAAACTTGCACTGAACACCGACAAGGACCGCGGTACACTCGCCCAGGGTTCGACCGAAATGGAGGAAGCCTGGTCTCGCCCGTCCGTAAACTCCAATTCGCCGCTTTCGCAACCCGACCTTGGTGCCCGCGAGTCCTTCGACTATTAGTCCATCTATCACAGTACCAAACCCACAACAGACTATGTCCGGAGGACCAAATATGTTTTGTTCTGGGAAGACGTTCACTTCAGCTTCAAGGGACAAAAAACGGTTTAAGTTGTAAACGGTGCGGCCGCCGAGACCCAGGGCAGTTCTGTCGACGTGGGGGTTGACGAATTCTACGGACGTCGGGCCGAAAATGAACACCCCGTTGCCTTGCTTAAGCAGGGAAAATTGGATTCCTACTTCGAACTTTTCTTTTTCAGCGTTGTTTTGCGCATAGACGGGGGCTGCAAAAATCAGGATTGTGAGGAGCAGAAAAAGAACTCGTTTCAGCATGGAACCTCCAAGGCAAAATCGCTCACGGGGCGGGAAGCGGGCATGAACCTCAGAAGTCGTCGAACCTTTTCTTCGGTGTTCAGAAATGCATCAGAGTTTCTCTTCTTTCGCCAGGATCTCCTTCATTATCTCCGATGCTCCTGCGCCGATCGTGTTCAGTCTCGCGTCGCGCCAAAAACGGCTGATCGGATACTCGGTCGTATAGCCGAAGCCGCCAAAGATCTGCATGCAGTCGTAGGTTACTCTTTGCGAAAGGTCGCTGGTGAACAATTTAGCCATCGTGATCTCGCGAACCGCCCGCTCGCCTCTGTTAATCAAATCGAGCGCGCGATAAGAAAGCCACTTGGCCGCTTCGATAGACGTGAGGTGCTCGGCGAAGCGGTGCTTCCACACTTGAAAATCTCCGATCGGCTTGCCAAAGGCCATACGTTCCTTTCCGTAGGCAACCGCGTATTCGATGGCGCGCTCCATCATCGCAACAGTCGAGATCGCCGACGCCAATCGCTCGCCTTGAAAGTTGTGCATCGTGTAGTAGAAGCCCCGTCCTTCTTCTCCGAGCACGTACCGCCTCGGGATGCGGCAGTTGTCGAAGAACAGCTCAGCGGTATCCGAGGAAAGATTCCCGACTTTTTTCAGCTTCTTTCCGACGACAAACCCTTTCACATCGGTAGGGAATAATACCATCGATATGCCTTTGTAGCGATCATCGCCAGTACGCACAGCCAGGATGATGAAGTCAGCGCGAGCGCCGTTGGTGATCCAGAGCTTTTGTCCGGATATCACCAGGTCGTCTCCGTCAACCCGAGCGCGAGTCTTCAAGGCCGCTACATCCGATCCGCCTCCGGGCTCGCTGATGCCGAGCGCGGCGATGCGGTCGCCGGCGATCGCCGGCCGCAAGAACTCTTCTTTTTGTTCATCGGTTCCCAGCTCGTCAAGCACCGGCAGTGTGATGTCCGATTGTACGAACATCGCCATCGACACCCCACCGTTGTTGGAATAGGAAAAGCCCTCGAGGTAAGCGGCGGTGTACCACCAATCCAGCCCGCTGCCGCCGTACTTTGGATCGAGCCGAATGCCAAAGAGGCCGAGGTCTGCAGCTTTCTTGAACAGGTCTTTTGGGAAGATGCCTGCTTCATCCCACTCTTCGGCGTGTGGAGCGATCTCGGTTTGAACGAACTGTCTCACCGTTTCGCGGAACATTTCGTGTTCTTCGGTGAAGTAAGGGAAGGTGGTTGCGACCACTGGCGCGGCTTCTGTCATGCTCGACATGGGATGATTCCTCCATTTCAAATCACATTGCTGCTGCAATCTTAACCAAAGTATCGCCGGGCGCTACGACGTCGCCCTGCTTTACGAGCACCGCCTCAACGACCCCGCCGGTCGCGGCCCGTAACGTTTGCTCCATTTTCATCGCTTCGAGAATGACCAGTGGGTCACCGGCCGAAATCCGCTGGCCGACTTCCACAAGGATTCTCAAGACCTGACCAGGCATCGGAGCGAAAGCGCTTTCGTGCTCGGAAACATCATTTCTCCGCGGATGGCGGGCGAGGCGAGTAACTACGCGAGAACACGAGCGCGACTGAACAAAGAACTGATCGCCTGCTTCCGCGATTCTAAACTTGAGCTGGATCCCGTCAACTGACGCTCGAATGCGGGTTCGCTCGAATGATACAAGTTGAACGGTCGCTTGCCAATCTCGACAGGAAACCACGAAGGTCTCCTCGCCGATCGTCCGCCACGAAATGTCGAAAACCTCGCCGCCTACCTGGAGCTTTGTCGACGGATCGCGAAACGGATTGTTGCGATAGCTGGGCGTCAAGTAGGGGAGGATCGCTGATTCGGCCCGTCGCCGCTTCATAATGTACAACGCCACTACACTCGCGGTGAGGATATCTTCAGCTTCATCCTCTTGCGCGATTAGCTCGTCGAGGTGCTCGCTGATAAACCCGGTGTGATAGCTCCCGGTCGAGAATCCAGGGTGCTGCAGAGCTCGGATCAAGAACTCGCGATTTGTTTGGACGCCGGGGGCAAAGAGGTAGCTCAAACAATTCGACAATCTGCGCCCGGCGGTTTCCCGGTCCATTGCGTGAGCAATAAGTTTCGCAAGCAACGGGTCATAGTGAATGCCGACTTCGGAGCCGGGAGCAACGCCGGCGTCGATCCGCAAGCCGCCGCCTGGCATCGGCACATCCCACTCGTGAAGCGTACCGGCCGCGGGAAGAAAATTGTTGTTCGGGTCTTCGGCATACAACCTGGCCTCAATCGCGTGCCCGGTCTGCTTAATTTCCTGTTGAGTGATCGAAAGAGGCTTACCCTGGGCGATCTCGATCTGGAGTTGCACAAGATCGAGTCCGGTGATCATCTCGGTCACCGGGTGCTCGACCTGAAGCCGGGTGTTGACCTCGATGAAATAAAACTCACCTGACGGCTCGAGGATGAACTCGACGGTCCCGGCATTCGTGTAGTCGATCGCACGTCCGGCCGAAACCGCCGCGTCGCAGATTCGCCGGCGAAGCTCGAGGTTCAAGGCCGGGGAGGGGCTTTCTTCGATGATCTTCTGGTGACGGCGTTGAATTGAACATTCGCGCTCGAAGAGATGAATCAAGTGCCCGTGATTGTCGCCGAGGACTTGGACCTCGACATGACGCGCGTTCTCGACATACTTCTCGATCAGCAGCGTTGAGTCGCCAAAGGCTTTTTCGGCCTCGCGCCGCGCGGCTTGAATCGCCTCTTCAAGTTCACTCGCATCTCGAACGACTCGCATGCCCTTACCGCCGCCCCCTGCCGAGGCTTTGATCAGAACCGGCAGACCGATTGTTTCGGCATTCTTGCTGAGACACTTGATAGACTGATCTGCTCCGTCATAGCCAGGAACAACGCGTACGCCAGCCTCAGTCATCAGCTTTCGAGCGGTGCTCTTCAAACCCATCTTCCGAATGACGTCAGCGGTCGGCCCAATGAAAACCATCCCGGCTGTGTCGCAGGCTTCAGCGAACCCGGCGTTTTCGGAAAGGAAACCGTAGCCGGGATGAATTGCGTCTGCGCCGGTTCGGCGGGCCGCAGCGGTGATCTTTTCAATGTTGAGGTAGGAGTCTTTGCTGGGAGCCGCGCCTATGTGCACGGCTTCATCGGCGAAGCGCACGTGAGGCGCTCGCGAATCGGCATCGGAGTAGACAGCGACGGTTGAGATGCCCATCGCGCGACAGGTGCGCATCACGCGGATGGCGATCTCTCCGCGATTTGCGATTAGGACCTTTGTGAAATGTCGTTCAGTCACTCGTCGTCAGGGATGCGCGCGGTGCCACTTCGGGGCAACTCAATAGGTATAAACATCGATGCCGGGTAAAGATAGCCGTCGGGCTCAGACTTGTCCTCATCAATGACGCGCAGCATGCCGTGTCCCTCCCCTTCCGAACTTGGCAGTGTGCGATAGACTTTACCCACGATCAGACTCGCAGGATTGCTGTCGTTGTTGACGCAGACTACGAAGTCGCTCATCTCAATGCCTGAACACTCCCCACTCCATCGTTCCTTCCACCGGCCGGTTGTATGCCGCCGATAACGAAATACCGAGCACTGTCCGTGTGTCTCGCGGATCGATGATGCCGTCATCCCATAACCTCGCGGTCGCAAAGTAAGGATCCGACTCAGCCTCGATTTGGGCTTCCAGAGCCAGTCTCGAGGCAGTGAGCTTTTTTTCATCAACCGGCAGACCCTGTTTTGTCAGGGCGTCACGTTTGATGATGTCCATCACCCCGGAGAGCTGCTGCGGTCCCATCACCGCGATACGATGATTAGGCCACGTGAACAGAAATCGAGGTTCATAAGCACGCCCGCACATCGCGTAGTTGCCCGCGCCATAAGAACTCCCGGTGATGATCGTGATCGCGGGCACAGTTGAATTCGAAACCGCGTTGATCAGCTTGGCTCCGTTGCGAATGATGCCTTGTTCTTCATAGCTGCGGCCCACCATGAAGCCGGTGATGTTCTGCAAGAAGACAAGAGGGATGTTCTGCTGGTTGCAGAGGTGAATGAACTGAGCGCCCTTGGCCGCCGACTCGGACATCAGCACTCCGTTGTTTGCGAGTATCCCGACCGAGTAACCGTGAATGTATGCGAACCCCGTTACCAGGGTCGTGCCGTACCTGGCTTTGAACTCCTCGAACCTCGACCCATCTACTATGCGAGCGATGACTTCGCGAGATTCGAACGGGACTCGCACATCCGCGGAAGTGATGCCCAACAGCTCGTCGGCCGGATAGATCGGTTCTTCGACGGCTCGCAGCTTCGGCTTCGGTGGCGCGTCGCGGTAATGACTAACGATGTCCCGCGCCAGTCGCAGCCCGTCGAGTTCGTCTTCGGCCAAATAATCCGAAAGCCCCGAGATGCGCGAATGCATCTCGGCTCCCCCAAGCGATTCTTCATCGACGACCTCGCCTGTAGCCATCTTCACCAGGGGCGGGCCGCCCAGGAAAACCTGGGCCTGGTTTCTTACCATTATCACGTAGTCGGACATGCCCGGGAGGTACGCGCCGCCCGCGGTGGAATTCCCAAACACGACCGATATGCTTGGGACGCGCATCTTCGAGCGCCGGGTAATCTCGCGGAAGCCGCGGCCGCCGGGTACAAAGATCTTGGCTTGAACAGGGAGATCGGCGCCGGCTGATTCCACCAGGCTGATGCTGGGTAGATGGTTTTCAGTACCGACGTCCGAAAGCCTTCGGTTTTTCAACTGACCGATTTCGCTGACGGCTCCGCCTTTGACGGTAGCTTCGTTGGCGATGATCAGGCATTCGCGGCCCGAGACCAGACCGACCCCGCCCACGACACCGGCGCCGACGAATTCGTTCTCCATTCCGACTCCGGCGAGCGGCGCGATTTCGAGAAAGTACGAGCCTTCGTCGAGCAGCATTTCGATGCGTTCTCGAGGGAGCAAACGCTTTCGCGCGAGATGTCGTTTGACGTACTGTTCCCCGCCGCCCTTCGTGGAACGAGCCAGCTCGGCCTTCAGTCTTTCGACCGCTGCCGCGTTTGCGGCGTAGTTGGTCTGATAGGTTTCGTCCTTTGGATTGACAATCGAATTGATCGCTTGCATTTGTTTCTCAGGGATCAGGGATGCCGCCCGGTGGCAACCTCCTCTTCTCTAATCGCGAGGATGAGAGGCCTGTTAAGATCGAGTGCTTGAATTGTTGCGCGGCCTATAGCATTGAGGCCGCTCAACCGGAGGCCCTCCCAAAAGAAGAACTCGGACCAATCATCAAGGCGTGGGTTAAATATCCGAACTTCTGTACCGGTGCCAGGGTCAACGGCAGTTCTTCTTGCGCCCTTGCGCAACGAGCAAGAAACGCAGGCGAGGGCAAGGTTGTAGTCGACTGTCAGACCACCACTAGCATAGGGTATGACGTGATCGATATGGAATGTCGCCTCCTGCCCGGCTTGAGAGATGGCAGTACTCGCAACGGTCGCCGCTCCGCTGCGCGACAAGCCTTCGCAAAGCGGCAGGAATATGTCTCATTGGTCGATCGTGGTTTCACGCTCTGCCCTTTGTGCGCGAAGGCTCAGGAGCGAGAGCATCTCCGCAATATCCACGAGGCCCTCCGCCTCCTTGCGCTCGCCTGCCGTCAGCGTTTCGCTGCGGTCCTGACGGTCCAAGAGATCCTGCAGCCGTTCCTCCACACCTGCTGGAAGCTTGAACTGCTGCAAATCGGGCGGGATCTCAATCTTGATCAATACTTCCATCACTCAACTCCTTGACTAGGTGCCTGGCTTGGTTCAATCTCACGTGGGAGCGCCAGCCTGACTGATACTACCCTGCGGCTCATCATAGAATGCGCGCTACGCAATTGTCCACAGGCTTGGTTTTTTCCAAGCTCCACTCCCGGCTCCTAAGGACAGCGTATGGGAATTAAAGGTGATCGAGCGATCTGGGAAGCTGAAAGCCGGGGGGTGGACTTGATCAACACTACCGTCGGCGAGCTGTTCGATCGCCAGTGCCAGGCGAATCCCAATAAGGAAGCGCTGGTCTACAACTACCCCGAGATCGGACTCGACATGCGTCTGACTTTTCGCCAATACCACCAGGAAGTGAATCAACTGTCGAAGGGCTTGCTGGCGTTGGGCATCGAGAAGGGGGAGCACGTCGCAGTGTGGGCGACCAATGTTCCGGAGTGGGTCATGCTCGAGATCGCGCTTGCAAAGATCGGAGCGGTGCTGGTGACGGTCAACACCAACTATCGCGCTGCCGAGATCGAGTATGTGCTCCGGCAGGGCGACATAACCACGCTTTTCATGATCGAGGAGTTTCGCGGCAACTCTTACGTTGATTCGATGTACCGCATCGCTCCCGAGTTGAAGAACGTAGCCTATCCGGTTCACCAGCGCTTACACTGTCCCAGCCTACCCGAGTTGAAGAGAGTGGTTCTCATCCGAAGCAATCCACGGGCGGGGATGATGCTCTACTCGCAGATCGCACCGATGGGTGACGGAGTTTCCGACGAGCGGTTAACAAAGAGACAGTCGGGCCTCGATCCTCACGATGTCATTCAGATGCAATACACCAGCGGCACTACCGGGTTTCCCAAGGGAGTGATGCTTACACACTTCGGAATAATGAATCAGGCTCACGTCTCGTGCGCGATCGGCAACCTCAGGGCTGATGAACGCTACGTTACAGCGATGCCCTTCTTTCATATCGCCGGATCGCTCGGCGCAATCCTGTTCGGAGTTTATCTGGGGTGTGCGTTGGTGCCGTTGATTCATTTCGATCCCGAAAAGGAGTTGGAGCTTTTCCATAGCGAGAAAGCCACTCTGTCGTTCAATGTACCGACGATGCTGGTCGCGATGCTCAACCATCCGCGTTTTCTCGCGGGAGAATTTGATCTCTCATCGCTTCGCGAAATCATAACCGGCGCGACCCCGGTCCCGGTGGTATTGATGGAACAGGTGAAAGAAAAGATCGGCGCGGACTGCACGATAGTGTATGGGCTGACCGAGTCGACCGGCACCGTGACCGAGACCGTATTGACCGATAGCTTCGAGCTGAAGGCGTCTACCGTCGGGATCCCGATGCCGCACATGGACATCAAGATCGCGGACCCGGTGACATGCGAGCCCGTGGGATTCGGCGAATCCGGCGAGTTGATGGCGCGCGGGTTTCTGGTCACCTCGGGGTACTACAACATGCCCGACAAGACTGCCGAGACGATCGACGCCGAAGGCTGGCTTCATACCGGTGACCTGGCGACGATGAACGCGCAAGGCTACGTGAACATCGTCGGGCGTGTAAAGGACATGATCATCCGGGGTGGCGAAAACATCTATCCCGCCGAAATCGAAGCGTTCCTGATGCGTCATCCCAAGATCGCCGAGGCGCAAGTGGTGGGAGTGCCCGACAGCTTCATGGGCGAAGAAGTAGCGGCGCTGTTGCGATTGAAAGCGGACGAAAATGCGAAGGACACCGAGATTTTCGCTTACTGCCGCGATGGAATCAGCAGACACAAGGTCCCGAAGTACATCAAGTTTGTGACATCCTTCCCGTTGACCGCGAGCGGTAAGGTCAAAAAGTTCGAGCTCAAAGAGAAACTTATCCAGGAATTGGGGCTGGAAGAAGTGGCAAAGCAGAGGACGGCTTAAGCGACCACGGTGTAAGGTGAAGACAATACGAATTGCAAATGGTCAGGGCTTTTGGGGTGATTCGCTCGAAGCTCCCGTGCAATTGGTGGAGCGCGGGCCGATCGACTATCTCACGCTCGATTATCTCGCCGAAATAACGATGTCAATCATGCAGAAGCAGCGGGCCCGCGATCCGCGCTTCGGTTACGCGCACGACTTCATCGGCGTGATGGCCCGTATACTCCCGATGTGTGTTGAAAGGAACATCAAGGTTGTTGCAAATGCCGGAGGTGTCAATCCTCGAGCATGCGGCGCCGCCATTGCCGAAGTTGCCCGCAAGCTTGGCCTCGCCGGCAAAGTCCAAATCGGAGTCGTAGCCGGCGATGACATCCTGGCGAACCTTGATGTTTTGATGGACTCTGGAATCGCACTGGAGAATATGGATACCGCCGAACCGCTGGCGTCTATACGTGATCGGGTTCAGAGCGCGAACGTCTATTTTGGCGCAGCTCCGATAGCCGAAGCGCTCGCGCAGGGCGCCCAGATCATAATCACCGGCCGTTGCACCGACACCGGGCTCACGCTGGGACCGATGATTCAGGAGTTCGGATGGGCGGCCGACGATTGGGATCGGCTGGCGTCGGGAACAATCGCCGGGCACATCATCGAATGTGGGGCCCAATGCACCGGGGGTAACTGCCAGGTCG
>JBASRM010000110.1:0-7682 GCA_049273835.1 Blastocatellia bacterium
GGCGAAACATTACTGTTTCCGGATATCCCGTCTTGCCATCCGGCCACTTGTATTTTGGATCTGCTGCGTGAAGCTTGATGCTCGCTCGAACCCTGCCTTGATCGTCGACGATCTCGAGCGAGCTGCCACGGAGTACAGGGGCGGGGCTGCCAGGCCCGACGCCCCGGGCTTCGGCGCTACCCGCATCGACGCGCCGGGTCTGTGCCAGCAGAAACATCGTAAGGCCGAGATTGATAATCGTAAGGGCAATAAGAAACCGCTGAATCTTCATACACTCTTTTCTCCTTAAGCTGATGTTTCACGTTTGACGCGTGGGGGTGCCGAAATCTTCCATAAGAGTAGGGCAGTTTTTTGCGGATCTTTGCGTTTTTGAGAGCACCGGTCACACTTTAACGAGTCCCATGCGGGAGCCGGGTTTCGCGCAAAAACGCAAAGATCCGCAAAGACGCAAAGACCTAAAGCGCAAAGATCCGCAAAGGCGCAAAGGCTGAAGGCGGGACTACGAACTCTTCATGTTGCTCAGAGCCCAGGCTCAATCGGTTTCAATCGCGGTTAGCCTCTGGTTCTACTCCACGTCATAGATCGTGATCGGTTTGTCCTGAAGATACTTGTCAAACCAGTTTACGATATGCTGAAGACGCTCGATGCGATGCCAGGGCGCGCCTGATCTGGACAGCTCGTGCGATTCGTTTGGGAAACGCACCATAGCGGTCGGAATCTTGCGATACTTCAGGGCCCGGAACATGATCTCGCCGCCCTCATTTGGAGGCGTGCGCCAGTCGGCTTCGCCTTCGATAAACATCATCGGCGTGGTGATGTTCTTTACGAAGGTTATCGGCGAGCGTTTGACGAAATCATCGGGATCTTCCCAGGGCGCGGCTCGGAACCACGTCGGCGTAAACAGGGTGAAGTCGGCGGTGTACCAGAATCCCGCCCAATCGGCGATCGAACGTTGCGACACCGCAGCCGCGAAGCGAGTCGTATGGCCGACGGTCCAGTTGGTCAACACGCCTCCGCCGCTGCCACCGGTTACGCCCATCTTCCGCGTGTCGATGTAGCCGCGCTTGACGACTTCGTCAACCCCGGCCATCAAGTCTTTGTAGTCATCGCCGGGATAGTTGTACTGAATGATGTTGCCGAAGTCCTGCCCATAGGACGTGCTGCCGCGCGGGTTGGTATACAGTACGACGTAACCGTTGGCCGCCATCCACTGAAACTCATGGGTGAACGTGTATCCGTAAGCCGCATGCGGACCTCCGTGGATCTCGAGGATGAAGGGGTACTTCTTTGAGGGATCGAAGTCCGGCGGCTTCTGAATCCAACCCTGGATCTTCTTGCCGTCAAAGCTGGTGTACCAGATTTCCTCCGGGTCGGTCAGATTGAGCTGTGAGAACAACTCGTCGTTGACGCGCGTCAATTGAGTGAGCTTGCCGGTCGAGGTTTCGAGCTGGAACAGATCACCGATGTTGGTCGATGAAGCGATCAACAGCGCCATCTTCGAAACGTCCGGTGTCGCCGAGTAGCTCTGGACCTCGTGTGCACCGCTGGTCAACTGCTCGACCTTGCCAGTCGAAGGATCGATCCGCTTCAGATTGGCGGCGCCGTGCTCAGCGACGTTGACGTAGATCGTCCGGTCGTCTTTGCTCCAAACCACCCCGCCGGGGCTGCCGCCGCGAGGCGCGCGCTGATCCCCGCCGATGCCGCCGCCGATGTCAAAGTCGTAAGCCGCGGTCAGGTTCTTCGGCGCGCCGCCCGGCTCGTTGTTTATCACGAACAGATCGGGCTGGGTGTAGGACAGCACGGGCTTGTGTCCGCCGACTCCGCCGAACGCAATGCGTTTTCCGTCGTTGCTGAAAGTGTAATCGCGCATTCCGCCGTCGAACGTAAAAACTTTTCGCTCATCTCCGCCGTCGCGCGAGATCGAAAACAGCTCGGTGCGTGGCGGTTTGTAGTAAGGCTCGCGTACCCGGTTCGCGACGAAGTAGATTCGCGTGCCGTCCGGCGACCAGCTCGAATTGCCCTCATCGAAGTTCCCCTTCGTGAGCTGCTTTGGTTTCGGCTTTTCACCCGGTGTCGCGGGCAGGCTCGTGATCCATAAATGCGAATGGAATTTCGGATTCAGGTAACCGCCGCCGTTCGCACGATACACAGCTTTGGTGATCACCCGCACATCGCTAACGCGTTCAGGAGTCTTGTCTTTAGGCTCGGCGTTCTCGGGGTTCGGCTTCTTTTCAACGCTGCCATCATCCGAGCTAACAAATGCGATCGACTTGCCGTCTGGAGACCATTCAATCCCGCCGGCGCCGCGTGGCACTTCGGTTAGCGGTTGCGCCTCGCCTCCCTCGAGCGAGAGCAAGTGAATCTGTGGCGGCTGCGGTCTACCGTCGCGTTCAGGCGATCGAGTGAAGGCGAGCGACTTGCCGTCCGGCGACCAGCGAGGACCCGCATCGCGCGGCCCCGCCGTTAATTGCCGAGCGGGTCCGCCCGTCGTCGGCACAATCCACAACGCTGAGTCGTATCGATCAGCTTTTTGGTTCACCCACACTTTCACGAAGACCACTCGTGAACCATCGGGCGAGATTTGCGGATCGGCGATCCACGCGAACTTGAACAGATCCATCTCGGTGATCGCGCGCTTGTCCGCGCCAAGCGATCGGACCGGAAGACCGAGCGTGATGACCAGCAAAATGGTGAGCAGGGAACTAAAGCGACGGAATCCGTTTTTCATAGAGACTCTCCTGAGCGAATGATTAGGTGGAAAACAATAGTGCATTTTCCGATAAATGTGTAGCACTACGATTATGGGAGTGCAGTTGCTTCGAGTGCTTTGAAATCAGGAACGTAAAATCTTAAAACGTAGCAGGTAGCACAGCTCGTGACGATGTGAGACGCACCGGCCTGCGCGGGGATGTCGTAATCATCAGAACGCTTGAATGAAGGCGCGGTTCGCGCCCGCCTTCCGCTGGAAGCGACGAAGCCGGTTTTCGTCATTGGTCAAAGGATGGCGGCGCCCATATAGCGACTCAACCTATTATCAAGCTCACTTACTCTGACCCGGAGCTTCGAGATTCTCATACCACTTCAAATTTGCCGTCGCCGAGCCGATGCAAGCCAGGTCCAGTCTGCCGTCTCCATTCAAATCCAACACTGCACACCCGGCCGCCGCGATGCCGCCATCGTCCAGAGTCTGCCGCAACCAGCTACTGCCCTTCGGGTCCTGCGCCGAATAAATGTAAACGCTTCGTCCCTGTCCGCGATATCCGGCGATGATTTCATCCTTCCCGTCGGAGTTGAAGTCCGCGGTCAAGAGCACGTGACCGTCGTTCAAGGCGGTATCAATCACCTTCCGCTGCCAGCGTTGTTTGTCCGGAAGATAAATGACCACCTGGCTTCCGTGCCAGGGTTCGATGCTGGAAAGGAATCGATCTCTCCCCAACCTTCCAACCGCAATTTCGCTCGAGCCGCCGCGAGGCCATTGATCCGGGTTTCCGTTCGCAATCCTGGTCCGGTGCCATCGCCTGTTCTTGTCGAAGCTGAAAAGATCTATACCCAGGAAACTCGCCGTCAGAATGTCTTCTCGTCCATGCTTGTTCCAATCGATCAAGTAAACCCCATGGAAGACCCCTTGAAGCTCTTCGGAGATCAACTCCCGTTTCCATGTCCCCGGCCGATAGTAAACAAACGGAACGGACCCTTTGTAGTCAGGCGGTTTCACAAGCGCACCCGCCAGTGGAGCGTTCACCAAAACCCTCTTACCAGTTCCGTCAATATCCACCCAGCGAAGCCGATGCGAAGTCGGTAGCCGGTCGATCTCAGTCATATTCCACGGCTGCGACGGATCGCCGTTGTTCTTGAGAATTGAAATGATGCCGATGCTCTTTGAGGGGTCGTTGGAGAATTCATGAGCCAGTGCAATCTCAGGAATGCCGTCGCCGTCCAGATCCCAAGCTGCGCAGTTTATAGGGCGAGATATATTATTGATCAGGACGCGCTTCTCCCATCGCGGATTCTCAAACCAGATGAGCTCTTTCAACCCACTGGCGAGCGCGATCAGGTCGGGTTTGCCGTCATGATTGATATCTGAAACAACGACCTGATATCCACCAGTCAAACCGGTGGCAATGGTGTGCTCCCGGAACCTCAGCGTAGAATCTTTTGTTTGAATGGGTTGATACGCGAAGCCGTTGAGTGCCAGCACGCAGGCAGTCACTGCATAGAGAGTAGATCTCATTGAATCTCACCTCTGTTGCTCAATCCATCGGTCACGGCGACTCCGGATCGAATGTTAGCCAGGAATCCGCGGGCTTGTCTGAGCCTCGTTGGATTGTGCGGTTTGGCGCAACACACGAAACACATCAAGCCCGCGCGGTGAGACAGCACTTATCATGTACCCATCGTCTGAAACTACTCAGTGTCCGAGTCCTATGCGCCGTAACAGATCCGCAAATCGGTGATCCGGCCGTACATTGTCGAAATCGGGATCGACCTTAAGAAATGGAATCGCGTAGTTTCGATCGTCGATCGCTCGGGCGAGCCATTCAAACGCATGGTCGCGGTCTCCAAGGATCGCGTATAGCCGCGCAAGATCCAACGGGGGAACGTACCGTTCCTTGACCTGCTTCTTCAATCGATCGAGTTCCAATCGGTAGTAGCTGTCCAGATCTGGAACTGCGCTAGCCTTTGTAGAGCGGAGGTGAACGGCTGTCAAGCCAAGCGGCCCGGCTGACCTCTGGTACTCCGCCACTGCGAGCGCTTCCATGCGTTTGTGCCCGTATACTCGAGCTAAATAGCGAGCCGCAAGCGCGAAGTCAGGTCCCATCTCCTGCGTCCTCTCTAGCTGGGCAATCGCATCCTCGTACCGGTGCGCGTAATAGAGAATTAGACCCGCATCCGAGTTTAGATGGAGGGATACGGGGTTCAGATCCTGAGCCTTTTTGATCTCGACCAACGCCTCGTCGGTCCTGCCTATAGCAGCAAGATAAAACGCCCGGCCATGATGCGCCATCGGGCTATCGGGGTTAAGCTCGATGGCCCGCCCGAACTCCTTATCAGCCCGGTGCCAATCGTAGTCGTAGTGCAGAGCGATAAAACCCATCTGGGCGTGCGCTTCACTCAGCGACTCATCAAGCTCGAGGGCCCGTGCCAGCGCGGCCTTTGCGGCTGGAAACGCCTCCTGTGGCCGAAGAACACGTAGATGCCCAAAAAGAGTGTATGAGGCGCACATTCCACAATATGCCAACGCAAAGTTAGGATCTTTATCAATCGCTTCCTGGAAGTAACCGATGCTTTTCCTGACCCCGTCGGGCGTGACCTTCTCGAAAAAGAAACGACCCTTCAAATAGAGTTGATAAGCCTCGGCGTTATGGGTGTAGTTTCTTCCCATCACCGCCCGCTGCTCAGCGCTCAGGCTTGCCACCAGCGAAGACGCAACCTTTTCAGACAGCAAATCCTGCATCGCGAGTAAGTTCTCTTGCGGTTCATTCGAGCGGTACGTCCAGAGCGCCGCGCCGTCGGTCACTCTAAGCAATCGCGAAGTCACCCGAAACTCGTCCGCCGATTTCTGCAAAGTAGACTCGAGCACCGCATCAACGCCCATCTCTCGCCCTGCCGCTACCGGATCCTCCAGGGCAGCGTATTTTTGGGCAACTCCCAGCGGCCGCACAGTGAGTTCCGGCACTGTGCTCAGCTTGTTTATCAGAGCCTCAGCCATTCCCGTCTCAAGCTCCTCGTCCCGCTCCCCTCCCGTCAAAGGCTTGAAAGGCAGGACAGCGATACTCGTAAGACCGCGTTCCGGACTCGCCGCATTCCTGCCGCCTCGCATCGGATAGAAGGCTGCTGCGGCGAGCGCGAGGCTCATCACCACCGCTGCCGCTACATAAACGGTGCGTCTGTTTGGCGACTGGACTTTGTCGGCACTCCCTCCTAGAAGGGCGGCGCGCTGGTGGGACTTGTTGGCGGCATCCGCGTCCCTGACCTGTGCCACGAACCGGTAACCTCGTTTCGGAACTGTCTCGATGTACCTTTCGCCAAGGCGGCTTTCTCCGAGGGCTTTTCGCAGCAGAGAAATATTGCGAACAAGATTGCCCTCTTCGACTTGAGCATCGCCCCAGATCTCATCGAGAAGTCGTGCCTTATCGACCAGGTGGCCCGCGTTTTCCACAAGCACCAGCAAGGTCTTGAAGACCTGCGGTTCCAGGGGGACCGCAAGCTGGTCCCGAAACAGGGCGCACTCAGCTACATCAAGACGAAACTTTCCGAACTCGATGATCTCTTTTTGTCTTTCCATGGCTTCGAGAACGTTTTCCGAATACTTTCCTCAGAACTTCTAAAGGACTACTCCACTCAACCGGTCCTAGGCTATCCCTTGCCGAGTCTGCTCAATACATGAAGCGGGCTCATTCTAGCCTTATTCAAGTGCGCCAGCAATTCTGCGGGCTGCCCGGAGGACCCAATGCTCGCCGAATCCCTTTCGTCACCTGAACACATCGTGCGGCGCCTGGTTGCTTTAGCTGCTTGCGTTGCGGTGATTGCGGCCGATGTTTGTCTCGCCCAGAATTCTCGCTCCGCGGCGGCCTACTATCAACGCGCCGCCGAGCGTTTCCGCAAAGGAGACATCGAGGGCGCCATTTTGGACCTGGGTATTGTCCTGGAGTTCAATCCGCGTTCAGCGCCCGCCTATCGGTTGCGCGGGGCCGCCCGGCTGGCTCAAGGCGACTCGGATGGGGCCATCACCGACTGTACCCTTGCAGTTGAGATCGATCCGCGCGATGCGGAGGTTTTTATTACACGGGGTAACGCAAGAAAAGCGAGCGGCGATCTGAGATCAGCGATCGATGACTACGACCGGGCGATCGAGGTCAACCCGCTTCTCGCCGAGGCCTACTGCATCCGGGGCATTGCGCTTGTTGAGAAAGGAGACCTCAACCGAGCTCTCGCTGATCTCGACCAAAGCGTGCGGCTGAACGCGCGGCTCGCGCCAGCCTATAACGGCCGCGGAAACCTGCGAGAGATGAGATCAGATCTCGCCGGCGCGATTACCGACTACACTCGAGCGATCGAGATAGATCCGCGCTATTCGCAGGCGTATTACAATCGTGGCATCGCCAAATGCAAACTGAAGGACCTCGAGGGAGCCATCGCCGATTACACACGAAGTCTTGAGATCAACCCGCGTTTTGCCATCTGCTACACAAACCGGGGCAACGCCTGGCGCGACAAGGGTGAGCCCGTCAGGGCCATCGCCGATTACGACCGCGCTTTGAAGATCAATCCGAACTCCGCGAAAGCGTACGCCAATCGTGGGCTGGCTCGCTTGATGATGGGAAACTCCGCGGCGGCGGAAGATGATTTTGCGGCAGCTCTGCAACGTGACCGCAGTCTCCACTCACTCATCGAAGACATGGCTCGGTCAATCAAACAAAAACTGGGTTCGAGACCGTAAGTGATCCCCATCATTATTTGCATCCGCGAGAACCGGCATCCCCGTAGCCAGCGTTCATCGCGGTTGATTTGATCTGACGCTGCAGGAGACTTCACTGTGGCCGCCGGTAGTTTGGCTTGAAGAGCCGGGCGCAGATCGCGTTCTGGTTTACCGGAGGCTTCGGGCGACGGCTGTTGAGGAGTGGAGTTCGTCTCGGCGACGCGCCGAAACGTGTATCGGACCAGAGCCCGCACGCTGACCG
>JBASRM010000114.1:0-2440 GCA_049273835.1 Blastocatellia bacterium
AATACCAAGCTCCAGCTTATCAAGTCGAACGAGACGTGACCGCGCTGCTATGTGGGCTGCATAAGAAGGGTGTGATTCTAGCTCCGGACCTCAAAGGTCCGGCAGGAGCAGAGAATCGCCCTGGCGAATCGAGGAGCGCCGACCATTCTGATGGCCCGGACGGAACTACCATCTATGAGCAGCTTGTAAGGGAGATCGCGGAAAAGAAGATGGTAATAAAGGCGCATATAGAGATTACCTACACTTGTAATTTCAGATGCGTTCAGTGTTACGTAGGGCCATTGCTAAATGATAAGCAGATCTCTCGCAACCAGATGACTACAAGCGAACTGACCAACTTAATAACACAGTTAGCGGACCAAGGTTGCATGCACCTGACCTTCACGGGAGGGGAGCTATTCACCAGAGGCGACATATTTGAAGTCTTGGAGCACGCGAACAGCAAGCGGTTCGCAATCAGGCTTCAGACAAATGGGAGTCTCATCACCGAACAGACCGCGAAACGGCTCCAAAAGATTCCAACCATCGATACCATAGAAGTAAGTTTCTTCGGAACAGACCGTGAAACCAGCGAGCAAATAACAGGAATAAAGAACTCATTGGAGAGGGCAACTAATGCCTTACGATGGCTAAAGGCGTATGGGCTACCGGCATACTTGAAGTATGTTCTGATGAAGCAAAACCTGGATGGATTTGAGAGGGCGAAGGAGCTCGCGCAAGAGGTCGGGGTACGCTTTATCTCCGGCATGGGTAACATCTATCCGACGACGACCGGGGGTAAGAAAAACCTGGAATACCTTGTCTCAGAAGAAGAGACCTTGAGACTGATGGTCGAAGGGAAATTAGGAGTGCAGCAGATTCTCAGTGACTGTTCGTCTTCGAGCTGGTTATGTAAGGCCGGTATTGTTCGATGCACCATAACTCCAACGGGCGAGGTTTGGCCCTGCGAGAGGCTACCATTCTCGCTCGGAAATGTCAGGGGTGCGGATTTCAAAACCGTGTGGTTCTCTGAGCGCGCGGAGTGGTTCAGGTCCATGATTGAAGAAGAGCACGACCGCTGCAAGAGTTGCAGCGTAAAACAACTCTGCTACCAGTGCTGGGCCATGCCCTACTTATACGGCGACGGCTTGTCGGTTGAGGAGGCCTTGGCGCTGAAGGGATATTCCGGCATGAGTTGCAGAATGACCAACATAGCCCGAAAAGCCCACGAGCTACTGGAAATCGAGAAGCAACCTGCCAGAGTCTACTCGCAGGTGTTCTGATGAAGCAGTGGCCGGATGAACCCGAAGGCTGTGAGGGCAAAAGGCATCAGTGAATTGAGGGCAACAAAATGTACGACAGTCAAATACCGATAGCAGCTAAGTTTTGGAAGCTCTACGATCGAGATACCGTCCTGCTATTTGACGGGGACAGGTCGCCCGACCCCGTTTACAGGTTAGCCGGAGTATCAGCATTCGTTTGGAGATTGTGTGACGGCAGTCATAGTGTTGGCCAGATAGTTGCCCAATCGGCTACCGAGTATGGGATTGGTCAGCAGCAGGCACGCAGTAATATGACGAGTTTTCTCCAGGAATTGGATAGCAAGGGTTTGATCCGGTGGCAGAATCATCGAACTACCGACTTGCGCGTGCTGCTGATAGACCCTCCCGCGGTAGACCCCGCAATAATTGGCCAGGGGGCTAAAGAGCCTTCGATGGGATTGGCTTACATTGCCGCGATACTAACTAATGAGGGCCTTCAACCCAGTATCCTGGATCTGCGACGGAAGCCGCTCGAGTGGCAGCATCTATTAAACAGCGCTCTGGAGCAAACCCGCCCTGAAGTAGTAGGCATAACCTGCATGTCGCCCACCTTCGAGAATGCGAGTCAAATCGCGTACCATGTAAAACAAGCTGCGCCGGGCGCGAGGGTAATCCTTGGCGGCCACCATGCAACATTCATGTATAGAGAGGTGTTGGAAAGGAATCGCTGGATTGATTTGGTTGTAATCGGTGAGGGCGAGCAGACCATGCGCGAACTGGTCGGCAGGTTGAGCATGGGTGAGCAGATCGATGGTGTCAAAGGCATAGCATACAGGAAAGGCGGTAAAGTCGTTGTGTCGCCGCCCAGAGATTTCATGACGGATCTGGATGCGCTACCCTTCCCAGAGCCTTACCCAATCACCATAAATAAGGAGGATTATTCCACGGCAAGAATCCTATCGAGCCGAGGCTGCCCGTTCCCATGCAAGTTCTGCTCGGAATCTGGATTCTACAACCGCAGGATTAGGTATCGTTCCCCTGAAAATGTCCTCGACGAGATCGAGTACAAGTACGACAAGTACGGCTTCCGGGACTTCATGTTTAGTGATGACCTGTTCGTATTGGATATTGGTAGAGTAAAGAAAATATGCGATGGGATTAAGTCGAGAGGCCTGCAGATAAAGTGGGCATGTAACACC
>JBASRM010000116.1:0-20598 GCA_049273835.1 Blastocatellia bacterium
GCAGACGCCCATCCTTGTAGTCAATGTAGTCGACCTTGTCGGCGCAGAACCTGCAGGATTTGCGCGCGCGTACGAACCGGCGCCCACCCCCTCCACCGCCCTGACGCCCGCCTCGGTCATCGCGGCGGCCTTGATCTCTCGAATCGCTACTCATAGTTCGTCCCCCTCTTCCTCGTCGTCGTCGCCTATCGGAAGGACAGGCTCGGCTACCGCTCGGCGGCCGCGTCTTGAACCCGCCATAGCCGTTGCGTGCGCCGCTCTCCGGACGCGAAACTTCTCAGCGCGTTTAAGATCTTCGTCGATGCGGATCGTGATGTAACGGATCACTGCGTCGGTGACGCGCATACGGCGCTCGAGTTCGGCGATCTCCGCGCCGGAGCCCTCGATCGTAAACACGACGTAATGCCCTTCGTTGAATTTTTGAATCGGGTAGGCCAGCCGGCGGCGGCCCATTCGATCGACTTTCGCGATCTGAGCCCCCTGGTTGGTGACAACATCACTCAATTGAGTGACGAGCGTGGCGATGTCGCTCTCCTCGATGTTGGGAGCGACGATAAACAGCACTTCATAAACTCTCATCTGAGAGTATCCTCCTTTTGGATTAACGCTCGCTCCCGCTCGATTTACGGTGCGGTGTGCGACGCTATGGTTAAGCCCTGGCCCTCAATGCCAGAGCAAGGAGATTCACTATAGAACCTCTTGAGAAAGAACAGAGAGCAATGCATGAAAATGTTATGCGTGACTGTCAGGGTCGCGCCTTCACACCTCGCTCTTTACTCGTTCGTTGAAGCGGGCCATCGCCTGTTCCACGCCTTCGGTCAGAATCACCGACACTGCTTCGGCGGCGCGTTCGAGGGTTTCCTCCAACTGCTCACGGTCACGCTTGCGAATAGGCGATAGCACAAAACTCGATAAATCATCGAGCGGGTGATCGGGCTTAACCCCGAGTCTCACCCGAGCAAACTCTTGAGAGCCAAGCCGTTCGATGATCGACTTCAGGCCTTTCTGTCCGCCCGCGCTCCCTCGAGCTCGCGCGCGAATCATACCGAAAGGCAGTGCGACATCGTCGCTGGCCACTATCAGGTTGGCCGCATTCCCCTCGCCGTAGCGAT
This sequence comes from Blastocatellia bacterium, assembly GCA_049273835.1. Classification (GTDB taxonomy): domain Bacteria; phylum Acidobacteriota; class Blastocatellia; order UBA7656; family UBA7656; genus Onstottus_A. Next base: position 1,113 of record JBASRM010000116.1, read on the forward strand.
CCAGCAGCCTAACAACCGCGTCGCCGCTCAGGTTCATGAAGGTCTGAGGCTTGGCAAGCAACACCCGCTGGCCACCAAGCTGGACCTCCGCGACTTTCGCGTTCGCTTCGTCACGAAAACGCCGGCCGCCGCCGCGTTCAAACAATCTGTCAATGACCATGAACCCGAGATTATGACGGGTCATTTCGTATTCCCGTCCCGGATTCCCCAGCCCCACAATCAGCTTCATAGTCGGTAGTCCGTGGTCCGTAGCCAGTTGTTAGTTCTCATCGCTACGTACTGCTGACCACTGGTTACGGACAATGGGCTATTCTTCGTCGGTCTTGCCCTTCTTGATCACTTCGGGCTCGGCGACCGCTTCGGCCTCACCCTCGATCGGCGCAACGGCAGGCGCCACCTCCTCGATCATGCGCGGGGCGAGCACGCCGGCGACGATCTGATGTTCATCAGCCAGCACCTTCACTTTTTCGCGGTCATAAACCAGGTCTGCTACAGTCACGTGATCGCCAATCTGAAGATTCGCGATGTCCACCTTCAGATGTTCGGGTATGTCCCCGGGGAGGCACTCCACTTCGATCTCGCGAAGCTGAAGCTCAAGGATGCCGCCGTCGATCTTCACGCCGATCGGCTCTCCTATCGTTTCAACCGAAACGCTCACCCGCGTTGTCGTGGTCATTGACAGGCGAAACAAGTCTGCGTGTAGCAGCCGGCCCTTGACCGGATCGACCTGATAATCCTTTATGATCACGTTGGCGGGTTCGCCGTTGCCTTGTGGAAGCGCAAGTTTGAAGATGGTGTTATGACCGGTGGCCGAGCGTAGTATGGTAGCGATTTCTTTGGCGCTCACCGACACTGCCACCGCCTCTCCCCCTTCGCCATAGACGGCAGCCGGAATCATTCCCTGCGCGCGCAGCCTGCGAGTCGGACCCTTCCCAACCCCGTCGCGCGTGCTTGCATTGATCGTGATGTCCTTAATCATTTCCTAATGACTCCAAGTGACTGTAAAGCGTGTTCAGTTATTACGATCGCGTTTCACCGTTCACTTTTAGATAAATAGTTTACTCACCGACGTTTCGTCGTGTATCGATTGAATAGCCTCAGCCAGGAGTTCCGCGACGCTCAAACACTTGATCTTCGTCGAGCCGCATGCGTTCTCTGACGGGATGGTGTTTGTCACGACCAGCTGCTCGATCGGTGACTCTTCAATCCGCTGAACAGCCGGGCCGCTCAACACCGCGTGTGTAGCCGAAGCCAGCACCGACTTCGCGCCATTATGCTTAAGCGCCTCGGCGGCCTTCACTAGCGTCCCTGCCGTGTCGACCATATCGTCTACAATCAACGCGGTACGACCCTCGACGTCCCCGACCACGTGAAGCACCTCGACCTCGTTGGGCCGCTCGTAATCACGCCGCTTATCGATGATCGCCAATTCTGCATCCAACCGCTTCGCATAAGCCCGAGCCCGCTCCACGCCTCCCGCGTCGGGTGCGACTACCGTCAGGTTTGGCAGCGCCAAAGCCTGAAAATGACCCACGAGCACCGGCGCCGCAAATAAATGGTCAGCAGGTATGTCAAAGAACCCCTGAATCTGACCCGCGTGAAGGTCGAAGAGCAGCACGCGGTCGGCGCCAGCCTGACTGATCAAGTTAGCGACGAGCTTCGACGAGATCGGAACTCGCGGCCGGTCTTTGCGGTCCTTGCGCGCATACCCGTAATAAGGTATGACCGCCGTGATCCGCTTGGCCGATGAGCGCCTGAAGGCATCGAGCATAATCAGCAACTCCATCAGGTTCCGATCGACGGGCGGGCACGTAGGTTGAACAATGAAGCTGTCTTCGCCGCGCACGTTCTCGAGAATCTGGAAGTTGAACTCGTCGTCCGAGAAGCGTCCCACATTTGCCTGGCCGATCTCGATCCCGAGGTGATGACAAATCTCTTCAGCGAGCGGCCGGTTCGCATTTCCTGAAAAGACTTTTATGTTCACACAGCCTCCACGTAAGGGTTTCGAGTTTCTGGTTACGAGTTTGTGGTTTGAACTCGGAAGCCCGAACCAGAAACCCGGAATCAGAAACCCGGAACCAATTCTTGGCTGGGGAGGGAGGATTCGAACCTCCGAATGGCGGCTCCAAAGGCCGCTGCCTTACCGCTTGGCGACTCCCCAGCATAGAGCTGACAAGGATTAAACTGGAATGCGCCGCGTTAAAGATTACCAACCCGCCAAATGATATTGTCAATGGCCTCGGACCGCTAAGGCTCACCCTGAATCGAGGCTTGGTACTCCTGCCTGTCAAGTGTGCGGACTCGCTCTGCCCAATAGCCGAGCGCGTGCATCTGAGTCTCGGCTTGCTCGGTCATCTGCGAATTATCAAAGACCCCAAAGACAGTTGCGCCGCTGCCGGACATCAGAGCGTGTCTTGCGCCGAGGCTGGAGAGCCTGCGTTTGACTTCCGCAATTTCGGGGTAGGCGGCGAGCACAACGTCTTCAAGATCGTTTCTCGCCACAAGCGGTAGCCCACGGATGCCTTGAGCGGCTCATAAAGTAAGAGGTATATTAAAAGCCGACCCTGACCTTGTCAACCGCGAAAGCTTTTCGTATGCGGCACGTGTTGAGACGGCGAAGCCCGGATTGACCAGCAGCAGGTGATCACATCCAACCTCCTCCATCGGATAGACTTCTTCTCCTCTCGAGATTCCAAGCGCAGTTCCTCCGATCAGGAAAAAAGGCACATCGGACCCAAGCGCGGCCGCTAGACCAATGAGTTCACGTTCATCGATGTCTACTTGCCACAGTTTCTTCAAAGCAAGGAGAGTAACTGCGGCGTTCGAAGACCCCCCGCCGAGTCCCGCAGCGACCGGAATCCGCTTTTCGATCTCGATCCGCGCGCCTTGTGAGGTGCCCGCCGCTTTACGAAGCAGATTCGCCGCTTTGAACACGAGATTCGTTTCGTCACACGGAACACGCGGGTCGTTGCAAAGAATCTCGATGGTGTGATCGGTCTCGCCGATCACCAGTTGATCGTGAAGGGAAACTGTTTGATAGATCGTTCGAAGCTCGTGATATCCGTCCTCGCGCTTGAAGAGAACATCGAGCGTCCAGTTGATCTTGGCGTAGGATCTTATTCGGACCGAACGCATAGAGTTGATTCGCGTTACCGCAGCATTATTAGGAGTCTCAAGAAGGTTTACTACCCACGCTTTCGTCCTCTACCGAATAAATTCAGTCAGCGAACGTGTGGATCGGTCCTATGCTTGATGCATAACGTCGTCGATTGCCGCCAGCCTGGCTACTGCCTCAGAAAAATCTCTGTAAAATAAACCGTCCCATCCGAGCTGATCCACGCGCCGATCGCGGTCAACCTGAAATCCGGGTCGAGGATGTTGCGGCGATGGCCCGGGCTGTCCATCCAACCGTTGAGGCTCGCCGCTACCGGGTTGATGTACCCGTTGGAATAAGCCAGGTTCTCACCCACCATGCGCCATCTGATGTCCGCCTCGTCAACTCGCTCGCGAACGGTGCGTCCTTCTGGATCGGCGTGCGAGAAGAATCGCTCTTCAGCCATGCGGCGGCTATATTCACGCGCCACTGGCAGAAGGTCGTCATAAAACTCAAGTCGGGCAAGCCCACCGCCGCGCCGCACCCGGTTCACTTCCGCAAGGCATCGTTCCTCGAGTGACTCGAGCTCGCGAATGCGGACGCTCGAGGCTCGTGCCGTTGCCTCGCCTTCGGCGGAAGCTCCGCGATCCTCAGGTGCGTGGGTTCGACCGGTGTTTGAGTCGTGGGTTCTCCCGCGAGCTTCACGTCTGCCGCCGGCAACTCCAGCCCCGGTCTGCGAGTACCCACCTTCGGCAGTCCACGGCAAAAGCGCGACCAGGACCGCGGTGACCAGAATAATCCGGCTTAACTTGCTTCGCATAGTAGTGTGCACGGTTGCGAGTTCGGGCCGCGGTTCCGGGTTCCTTGACAATGGGAATCTAACCCGGACCCCATCCGAAACCTTGAACCGAATTTACTTTTTCCCCAACTTCTCTTTGATCTTCTTTATTTCTTCGGGCTCGGTCGCGAGCCTCAGCGCGTCTTCCCACTTCGCGCGAGCTTTTTCCATCTGCCCCTGCTTTTTATACAGATCGCCAAGATGATCGTGTATTGTGGACGAGCGCTGCTGATAGATCACTGCTTGCTCCAGAAACTTTTGCGCCTCGTTCAGCTTACCCTGCCTGTACAACAGCCACCCGAGCGAATCGAGAAACGATCCGTTTGTGGGCTCGATGTTAACCGCACGACGGATCAATGCCTCCGCTTCGGCAAGCCGCTCATTGCGATCGGCCAAAAAGTAGCCAAGATTGTTCAGCACGGTTGCGTTGTCCGGATCAATCTCGAGTGCCTTCCTCAAGGTTGCTTCCGAATCCTTGAATTTCTTTTCGCGGTCCTGAACGCTGGCCAGGGTGATCAACGGACCGATGTCGTTCGGTTCGAGGGACACTGCTTTGCGGGCGCTTTCTTCAGCTTCCTTGACCTGATTCGCCTCGAGTTGGACGCTTGACCAGAAGAGGTAGACATCGGCATCCTCGGACCCGCTCTTCAACATCGACTTCAACGTGGCATCGGCAGCAGCTATGTCGCCGAGCTTCCCGGCCGCCTGGGCGCGATAGAACTTGAACGACCGCTCGTCGGGGAAACGCGCCGCCGCGTCGGTTGCCGCTGCCAGCGCCTCTTTGTATTTGCCTTCGTTGATCAACGTGTCGACTATGAGCTGATCGGCGCGCGGGCGGTCCTTTCCGACAATCTTTTTCATTCGCTCGAAGGTTTCGATTGCCTTGTCGCGCTTACCTGCGATACGGTACGCGACGCCTATTCGCTGAAGCACGACTTCGGCAGCTTGCTTCTCAGAATCGCGCCCGCCAACCGTGCCGTCGGGGTTGAGGATCGACGCCAGCGCATCCTCATAAGTTGACACGGCTTTGTCAAACTGAAGCATCTCCTCGTACGTCTCCGCCAGCGCGTAAACCACCGGCAAACTGTCGGACACGTCCTGTCCCTTAAGCGCGGCCTCGAGCAATTGCACCGCTTCCTCGCGCTTGCCGGTTCTCCTAAGCACATCGCCTTTCTCGCGGATCAGGGTCAGGTAAGCCGGGGTGTCTTTGCGAACCGCCTTGATCAGCGGATCGAGCAGCTTGTTTGCTTCGTCATATCGACCGGCGAATACCAACGCTTCGGCGTAATCAAATAGAAGAGGAGAGGTAATGAGCGCGCCCGCAGCTTCTTCGTCCTTATCCCCTGACGCTTTGGCTTCTGCGGGTTTCTTTTCGTCCTTGACGGCGGCTTCTTTTATGCCAAGAGCCTTCTTATAAATGTCCAACGCTTCCTGCGTGCGGCCGATGCGCAGAAGCGATCTTGCAAGGAGGCCGGCGTACTGGGGCGCCTTGGAATCAATGTCATATGCCTTTCTCGCGGCGGCGGCTGCCTCGCGGAACTTGTTCTTTTGATAGTAGAGCGATGCAAGTTGAAAGTGCGCGCGATCCGCGGTCGAGCTGCCCTCGGAAACACGCTTCATTGCGTCGAGAGCCTTGTCCTGTTCATCGAGCGTCCAATAAAGCTCCCCGATGATTGTTAGAACGGATTGCTCCTGATCGCCTACTTCAATCTTCGCATTTGGACTGAGCCGGCCAATCTCTTCGAGCTCTTTTATAGCCGCACGAGCCTTCTCTTTGACAATGTTAGTTCCGACGAAGGTTTGAGCGAGATAGATTCGCGCGAGCAATTTGCGAACGTCGATGTTGTCGGACGCAAGCTTCATCGCCTCTTTCGCCTGCTCCTCGGCGTCGATGACGTTGCGGTTTTTCAGGTAGAGCGAGCCGAGGGCTGTTCGCAACTCGACGGACTGAGGGTCCAGCGCAAGAGCCTCCTTGTAAGCCGCGACCGCGCCGGGATAGTTGCCGGCCTGATCGAGCCGCTGGGCCTCGAGGTACTTCTTCAGCGCATCGGCGCGCTTGTCGCTACTCTGGGCCTGCTTGTTGTCCTGAGCTCTCAAACTGGCTGCGCAGGCTGTTTCTACATCGGCCGCACCTGCAACTGTCAACATCGTGAGCAGAGCAAGCGCGTTGGCCATTAACTTGTGGTTTCTCAAGATTGCTTCCTTTCTATGCGCCCTCGAATCCCTAATCTGTTTCTCAAATCTACCACGCCCGATCTCGACTGCCTTCCTGGCAGCGTCCGGTCGGTCTTGCAAAACATTTCGTCACAATCCCAGGCGCTCGCCGCCGGGACTCGCATTCTCCGCCGAAAAATAATCCACAGCGCGCTGCCATGCTGAACGTCTTGGATAGTTGTACAGCGAGACCGCCAGCGCGACGACTCCCAGCCTTATGACATCGCTCTGATCGCCGCCGAAGAATGCAACCAGCAGCGCGAGCACGCCGATCGCTTCTGCAATAGCGGCGGCAATGAGTGTCGTATTCAACAGGTGTTTGATCAGCCCTTCCACCCCCCGCTTTGAGGCAACCGCCTCGAGCCTGGCCCTGTGCAACTGCGCTCGCCGCAGCAGAATTGAACCAACCGCGAGAACTGCCGCCCCAATGTAGAACGCGTAAGGCGGGTCCGCCTGCACGGTGGAGGTGCGAAGACTCAAGATCATCAGCCCAACGCCGGCGTATATGAGGAGGCTCATCGCGAAGGCCAGGACAAGAATCAGCGCAGTCTTGTGAGCGGCCGCGACCCGGCCGTTCAACGATTCTGTTTGAGTGGCCTGTTCAGCGCTTCGAATCACTCGACCACTCCCTTGATCAGCCGTCCGTTCTCGAAAACTATGTCATCGCCGGTGTTGGGCTTGCCGTCTGGTCCCAAACTGGCGAGCCGGTACGCGGATGCCGAACCTTTGTAGTCGAGCTCGCGTGACCAGGCGTCGAGCCGAATGATCGAACTCATATAGCGCGGGGCCAGGTTATCCATCAGCGCCGAACCAGTGTCGGCCTGAACATAGGAACCTCGTTCCCGGCGATAAGCTTCGAGCGCCGTCGCCACCGCCCGAAGATTGGCGCCGGTCCTTAGAGCCTTCTCTTTTTGGATGGCAGTATGTAGAAGCTCGATCGATTCCCATCGGCGGTCGCCGGTGCGCACATCTACAGCGTGCCACTTGCCTTGTTTATCGGTGGAAAAGCGGAAGGTCGCATCAAATTGAGCTTCGACGATCGCTTCTCCCCCCATCCCGGCGCTGATGCTCTTGATGTGGATGTTATCGGGTTTCTCGAGTCCAACTGCCTCGGCAATTCTTTCACGAGCCTCACGCGCCCCGAGCTCTCGCGCAAGCGCGCCGATGCCTATGAAGGACAGCGCTAGCGCAACCAACAAGAGAGCGCGCGGAATTGATTTCATTAAGGTGTCCCTCCGGCACGGGCACGGGAGCTGTAGCTGTGATTTCGCAGCTACTGGATAGTAACAAACGGGTGTTTCTAATGGCAATAATTCTTCTGATTGTGTGGGGTTATGTAGTCTGGGAGCCAGCATCCTCCCCTGCTTTGCTGGTCTTTTGCGGGGCTTTGCTTCTTTGCGTGAAACCCCGGTGTAGCTTTAGTTTCTTCTACACTTCGCAACTATCAAAGTAATGTCGTCGTGCTGCTCGTGGGGGCTGAACTGACGAACCTCATCGACGATTGACCCGAGCAGGGCTTGAGAGGACAACTCCCGGTATCGCTGCAACGCTTCAATCAATCGATGTTCTCCGTATTCCTCGTCCACGTCGTTGAACGCTTCGGTTACGCCGTCGGTGTAAAGGGCGAGCGTGTCCCCTGCCAGCAGCCGGCGCTCACCAATCGTGCAATCCCAGTCTTTGAACAGCCCTAACACCGTGGACGTGGAATCCAATCGCTCAATCGTATTATCGCTCCGAAGCAAGAGAGCGCATAAGTGCCCGCAATTCGCATAACGCAGACGCCGGGCTCCATCGTCATATTCGGCAAAGAATAGAGTGGCGTACGCGCCATCGCTGGTGTTCTCATAAAAGAGCCGGTTCACCGAACACAAAAGCTGTTGCGGCTGGTCCAAAGCGATGGCGCACTGGCTGCGCAGGTTCGCTTGCAGATTTGCCATCAATAGAGCGGCTGCAATTCCTTTTCCGGCAACATCGCCGATGACCAGTCCAACTCGGTCTTTACCCAGATCCAGAAAATCGTAGTAATCGCCGCCGACCTGGCGAGCCTGAATACAAACACCCGCATAATCGAGCGTAGAAAGCGGAGGGGGCGTTTGAGGAAAGAGGCGCGCCTGCACCTGTTTTGCAATTTCCAGTTCCCTAGCGGCCCGCAATTCGGATTCCTGCTTTTCGGCCATCACGCGACGTTGAGCGTCAAGCGCCTGGCTCACCTCGTCAAAACTCACCAGCGAAAAAGTGTTCCCGTCGATGTCTTCGAACCGAGTAAACACTCCGCCCCAAATCGGGGTGCGCTCTCCGAGTAGCATTGATGGCGCGGTGACATTCGAGGCCTGGCCAGTCGGAGGCGGGTTTTCCTCCTGGCGTTCATACTTGATGCGTTTCAGGCGCGGCAGACGACGAAACCTAACTCCGCGCCTGGACCACTCGTGGAACTTCGCGAGTACATCGTCGGTAACAAACGAGACCTGCGTTGCCCGGCCGATAAGTTTGTATTCTCGAGACTCGGGCCTCGGCTGTACAAGCGCCAGGATCGCAGTTCCGTCAGGCGGAGCGACCGCCACCCATCGCTCGCCGGATTGGAGTCGGGCGTCGTAGACCAGACTGAACCCGAGTTGGTCCAGGTAAAAGCGGAGGCTCCGATCCTGATCTCGCACAAAGATTTTGATCGCATGAAAACGGAGGTAGGGGTCCTTTCGATCCGGACTGATACCCGGTTCGTCGAGCCACGCGGATGAAGGAGAGCGATCCATGGGCGAGATTATAGAAGGGGCAGGCCGTTTGGCCTAGTCCTGTTCCAGCGCGGATCAAGGGAAGACCGCGGAGGGCAGAACACCCTCCTCGAGCGAGCACAATAGTTATCCATAGGGTTGCGTAAGTCATAAGTCGGGACATTCGAACGCTTGTCTCTGTGTTTGAAGACGTCGACATGCGTTTTCATTCGTTCTGCTTCGTGCCAGCTCTTCTTTGCCACCACGAAACGGAGGCCGCTCCAGTGATGGGATTCCACGTTGACTCAGTCCATTCAATGGATGAATTCATTGCCATCACTTTATTCTCCAAAATGCAACGAATCGGCGGTACGTCATTCTTGAGTCAGGAAATCCTAACAGAATTTAGTGCCCGTGAGAAGTTTCAGTCGTTAGCAGGTTGAACCGCGGGCGTCCGCGATGTAGAGCACCTGCCAATTGAATGCAAACAACTGCCGCGCAGAGTTCAGTAGGGCGTGATAAGATTTTTCTTTTACTGATACGGAGCGAAGTTGGCCATCGAAACACCTCAGACCTACTACCCTGAAATCTTCGGGCGCCTGGTCGAGAGCCGCGAGCTCGAACAACTGGCATCCGAAATCGAGGCCGGTCGACGCACAGTCGTAGTCTCGGGTCTGGCCGGAAGCGCGCGCGCGTTGTTTCTGACCGCGCTTGAGAAGAAGCTCGGGCGCCGCGTGGTGTTCGTGGCACGATCCAATCGCGAGGTTGAAGAGTTTCAGCAGGATGTCGATTTTTTCTATTGCGCTTTGAACGGCGTCAACACCAGCGAACAGCGCGTGCTCGCGATACCTGCCGTAGAAGCCGATCCCTACGACGGCACGTCACCTCACGCCGAAGTGCTCGAACAACGCGCGCTTGCCCTTTACCGCGCAACGCGAGGCGAGGCGCGAATAGTGCTGACCTCGGTTGGCGCGCTGGCAGAACGAACGATCTCGCCAGATCTAATGAAGGCTTCCAGCATCATCATGCGCACCGGCGAAGAGATGCCGCCCGAGTTGATCGTGGACCTGCTGATCGCCGCCGGGTACGTGCGCGAAGAGCCCGTGGGCGCAGTCGGGGAGTTCAGTTTGCGCGGAGGTATCCTCGATGTTTTCTCGCCCGCTCACGACGGTCCACACCGGATAGAGTTTTTCGGCGACGCGGTGGAATCGATTCGTGAGTTCGATCCGGATACCCAGCGCTCGGTGGGCCGCGCTTCTGAATCAATCATTGTGCCGATGCGTGAGCTTTCGGTCAGGCGCGAAGAGTTCATGTCCTGGGCGGACGAAGCCGAGCGTCAATGGGAGGACGATCGATTCCGCCGCGATCTGAGAGCTCGGCTGGCGCACGCCGAGCGCGGAGAGCCGTTTCCCGGTTGGGAATACCTGATCCCGCTCACCCGGCCGCTCACCTCCTCCGCATTCGATTATTTCAAAGACTCGGTGCTTATCATCGACGAGCCGGTCGAGATAGAAAAACGCGCTTCCGATCTGGAAGCTTACCTCGCCGACCGGTTCGCTCGAGCGGATGACGCCGGTGAGTTGGCGCTGCCGCCGGAGAAGCTGTTTTTGACCGCCGAGGAACTCAGGGCGCGATTTGATGTCGCCGGGCGGGTTGAGTTTCGGCTGCTGGGCCGCGATGCCGCGGCCACAGATGAGCAGTTTCGGATCGACTCGTTGACGATCAGTTTGGACTCACTCTCCGACCATGGACTGATGGAAGCCGCTTCAAAGCGAACGCGAGATTTGTTTTTGTTTACGCTCGCCGAGGGAACGCCCGACGTCTCGATGATTTCGCAATCGCCGCGACGATATCACGGCCGCGTTCAGGAGTTGGCGAACGATCTTGAATCCGAACTCCGCACCATATTGTTTGTCCTCCCGAGCCTTGGGCTGGCTGAGCGAGTGACTGGAATGCTTGCCGAGTACGGGATTACCGCTGAGCTTTTGTCTTCTCTGAACACAAACGCACGAGGGACCGGCGGGCTCGCAAGCAACCGAATCGTCACGGTAGGCAAACTCGCGAATGGCTTTGCCCTTCCCGGGGCGGATCTGTCGGTGCTGACCGAGAGCGATGTCTTTGGTGAGGTCGAGCGCGTTGCTCTTCAACGAACAGTACCGAAGAAGGCGCGCAAAAAGCGCACCGCCGCCGCCTTTCTCTCCGACCTTGGAGACTTGAAGGTTGGCGACTACGTTGTGCACGTGGATCACGGAATCGGCCAGTTTCAAGGGCTCGTTCAAATCGCAACAGCCGGCGGACCGACCGGCAACGTCGCCGCCGGACTCGAACGCGCTCGCGGCGATAACCGCGAATTCATGCTACTCACTTATGCCGAGGGCGCTCGCCTGTATGTGCCGGTAGAACGCTTGGATCTGGTGCAGAGATATTCCGGGAGCGAAGGTCACAAGCCGCAACTGGATAAGCTGGGCGGGTTGGGATGGCAAAAAGCGAAGGCCCGAGCCAAGAGAGCAATGCGCGACATGGCCGAAGAGCTGTTAAAGCTCTACGCCGAACGCAGGCTTGTCCAGGGCCACGCTTACGGATCGGACACTCCGTGGCAGCACGAGTTCGAAGACGCGTTTGAGTATCAGCTCACGCCCGATCAGGAAGCGGCGATCGAGGACGTGAAGGAGGGGATGGAAAGCGCGCAGCCCATGGATCGGCTGATCGTGGGCGACGTGGGCTACGGAAAGACAGAAGTGGCTATGAGAGCCGCTTTCAAGGCGGTGATGGAAGGCAAACAGGTCGCGGTGCTCGCGCCAACGACCGTATTGGTGTATCAGCATCTCAAGACTTTCGGGCAGCGGTTCAGCCCGTTCCCCGCTCGCATCGAAATGCTCTCGCGCTTTCGAACCACGAAGGATCAGAAAGAAGTGGTGAAGGCGCTCGAAGCCGGAACGGTCGATGTTGTCATCGGCACTCACCGTCTGTTGTCAAAAGACATCCGCTTCAAAGACCTCGGCCTGCTGGTTGTCGATGAAGAGCAGCGCTTCGGGGTCGCACACAAGGAACGCATCAAGCAGTTGCGCAAGAAGGTGGACGTGATCGCGATGTCGGCCACACCCATTCCTCGCACCTTGAACATGTCGCTTGCTGGGCTGCGAGATATGTCGGTTATCGAGACGCCGCCGCGGGACCGGTTGGCGATTCAGACTCACGTCGTGCAGTTTTCGGAATCGGTTGTTCGCTCGGCAATCGAGCTCGAGCTTCAGCGAAGCGGGCAGGCATTCTTTGTTCACAACCGCGTCGAGACGATCTACACGATAGCCGAGTTGATTCAGCGGCTGGTGCCGCAGGCGCGCATCGGTGTAGGCCACGGTCAAATGGGTGAGAGGGAGCTTGAAGAAGTCATCCTGAAGTTCATTCGGCACGATCTCGATGTGCTTGTGTGCACGACGATCATCGAGAATGGAATAGACATTCCGCTTGCGAATACGATCATCATCAACCGCGCGGATATGTACGGTCTGGCGCAGCTCTATCAACTTCGCGGGCGGGTAGGACGCTCGAACCGGCGAGCTTATTCGTATTTGCTCATACCAACCGAAGACAGTCTGACCGACATCGCGCGGCGCCGGCTGGCCGCCATTCGAGAATTCTCGGACCTCGGCGCGGGGTTCCGCATCGCGGCGCTGGACCTGGAGCTTCGCGGCGCGGGCAATTTATTGGGAGCCCAGCAGTCGGGACAGATCGACGCGATCGGGTTTGACCTTTACACCCAAATGCTCGAACGGACGGTGAGGGAGCTAAAAGGCGAACCGGTTGATGACGAGGTCTCGGCCGCGATCAATCTGGGGGTGGACATTCGGATACCTGAAGACTACATCTACGACATGAGCCAGCGGCTGCGGACTTATAAGCGAGTGTCGTCAGCCGAGAGCGAAGAGGAGCTTGCGGACGTTCAAGCTGAGATCGGCGATCGCTACGGGCCGATACCGGAGACCATTGAGAACTTGTTCGAGTACTCACGCCTGCGTCGCGAGGCTTCGAAATTGGGGATCATATCGATCGACCGTGAGGGCGACCGGCTTGCAGTGAAGTTTACCGAGCAAGCTAAGATCGACCCGGATAAGTTAATCGCGCTGGTGTCGAGTGGCTCGGCAAGCTTCACCCCAAGCGGCGTTTTGAAGGTTGGGCTTGAGTCTCAAGACGACGCGGCAGTGTTTGTCGAGGTAAGAGAGTTATTGAATCACCTGCGTTGAGGGTCAGGTACCCGTAGACTGTCTAGTCTGCGGAGCACCAGCCGCAGACTAGACAGTCTACGGAACCTTGAGGCTGGGGCGGGCAAGCCAGACCTGCGATCCTTCCAAGGGCGTCTGAGGCTCAATCCCGGAACCCGTGATCCGCAAGCCTTATCAACTCGTCAATCGCCGTCTCGTTGAACCCTCGCGACCGCATCTTCTTGATGAATGCCACGCTGACTCCGTGGTCTTGCATTCGGACCAGTTGCTCCATCGTCAAATTGTCGTAACCAATCTCCTTGAGCTCGGTGATGAACTTCGGAGTTACTCCGTGATCCACCGCTCTTGTCATTTGCTCCAGCGACAGTTCCGTGTAACCCGCGGCGCGCAGTTCGTTGATGTAACGCGGCGTGACTCCGTGATCGACCGTTCGGATGAGCCTGTCGACCGGAAGCTGCTTGAAACCCAGCGACGCCAATTCGGTGATGAACTTTGGATTCACTCCGTGGTCGACCATTCTGGTCAGCAGGTCTACCGATTCAACGGTGTAACCCAACGACTTCAACTCGCGGATATACTCGATGCTAACTCCGTGCTCGCCCATTCGGACCAATTGCTCGAGTGTTGGGCGTTCGTATCCCTGGGCCTTCAGCTCGTCGATAAACGCAAGGCTGACATCGCTCAGCGTCATCGAGAACTGCTGCGATTCGGCAGGCGCCTGGTAGCCTCGACGTTGAAGCTCGCTCGCGAAGCCAGGATTGGCGGCAAAGACAAAGTGTCCCGAGCCCTTGCCGTCTTTGAACCAGCCTTCGCAGTTCAGCGTGCCGGCGTCGCGAACCAGTTGAAACTGCACGCGCGTTCCCGCGGACATCATTTGCGGTTGAGTGAGTCCCTGGAGCCGGTCGGGCGAGATGGTGAAACCCGACATACTATGGCCGCGGCCAAATCTCCCCGAGTTGTAGGTCAAAGTCAGGTTGTAGCGGTCAGTCTTGCGCGATGCTTCCATCATCCATTGACCGGTGAAGCTATCCTGTGCGCTCGCGTGCGAAGGGGCAAACCAACCTATCAAACTCAAGGCTGCCAGCGCTCCGAGCATACTTAAGGCGGTAATATTCATTGCCTTCATATCAGACCTCCGTAGGTGATGGTTATTTGTCGAAGCCGTGAATCTTCAACTCGATCAGTTGGTCGATCGAGACGTCGTTAAACCCGCGCGACTTCATTTTTTGGATAAAGGCCGCGGTGACTCCGTGTATTCGCATCGCGACAAGCTGATCCGTCGATACGCGCTCGAAGCCGAGTGCCTTGACTTCTTTGATGAACTCGGTGGTGACGCCGTGGATGCGCATTGCGACCAGTTGATCGACTGAAACACGGTCATAGCCAAGCTCCTTGAGCCCCTGGATGAATTCATTTTTCACGCCGTGAATCCGCATCGCGATTAGCTGGTCGATGGGCGGCTGCCGAAACCCCGATTCTTGCAAGCCCTTGATGAACTCCACGCCGACGCCGTGTATCCGCATCGCTACAAGCTGGTCGAGCGGCGGTTGTTCGTACCCGAGCGCTTTGAGTTCTCGAATGAACTCGGGTCGCACGCCATGAATTCGCATCGCGACCAGATTATCAACAGGCACCCGGTCATAGCCTTCATTCTTCAGCTCCTTTATGAACTCAGCATTCGCGCCGTGAATTCGCATCGCGAAGAGATGATCGAGCGACAACCGGTCGTAGCCGACTGCATTCAGTTCGCGTATGAAGCGTAGCCCGATGTCGTGCACCGCCATCGAGAACAGTTTCTCGTCCGTCAGCTTTTCGTAGCCCAGGTTCCTCATTTCTGCGGCGAAGCTCTGATTAGGTGCAAACGTAAAATGCCCCGAGCCGTTGCCCCCTTTGAACCACCCCTCGCAATTCAGCGTTCCCGCCTCCCGGACGATCTGAAAGTTGACATTGGAGCCGCTGCCTGCCGCTTGCGCCGAGGCCAGACCTGCAAGACTCTCCATGCGAATGTTTGAAGAGGACGTGTGAAGGCCGCCTCGTTCACTTCGTCGACGGATCGTCAGATACACGAAGTCGGTTCCGGACTTCATCTCGATCATCCACTCGCCGCTGATTGATTCCTGGGCGGCAGTGGAAGAAGTTGTCGTAGAAATCGATGCGTAACAGAGCAGCGACGTCAGGACCACAAGGGATGCTCGCAGCCCGTGTCTCAAGAGATCTACTTTGATGTTCATCTTGACTCCCTAAGCTGACACGCCGCCTGCGTGTCACGATCTTTTCGTGAGGGTTCCGATAAGAAATTGCCATCCGGCCGTTCAACCTTCATCTGACAACAACTCTCCCGGCAGCCGAACCTCCTGGCCCGCCCGGAAAAACCGTGTGATGTGAATCGGTCTAGCTAACCCGTTCTTTTTGGCGACTGAATGATGTTCAGCCTTCGTAACTGTATAAGCTGATTCAGGGACACATCGCTAAATCCGCGGCTCTTAACTGTCGTAATGAATTCCGGTGTGACGCCGAATATTCTCAGTTCAGTAAGCTGGTTGGGGGTTATGCTCTTGAAACCGGCCGCTTGAATTGAGCTGATGAACGCCGGCGTGACACCGTGAATCCTGAACGCCATCAGTTGATTCGCCGTCAAGTTGGTATAGCCGATGGCTTCCAGCTCCTTGATCATCTCGGGGCTGACACCGTGAATCCTTAAGCCTGTTAAGTCGTCCGCTGAGAGCTTGCCTCGAATGATTGATCGCATCGACTGGATGAACGCCGGTGTCACGCCGTGTATTCTGAACGCGGTTAGCTCGTTTCCGCAGATACCGTCGAAGCCCAGGCCTTTCATCTCTTGGATGTAAGCGGGAGTGACGCCGTGAATTCTGTAGGCGACGAGCAGGTCAGGATCCGTAGTGGCGCACCCGGCCGCTTTGATCTCGGCAATGAATTTGGGTGTGACGCCGTGAACGGCGAAAGCGACCATTTCGTCCGCGTCCAGGTTCATGCCCAGCGCTTTGAACTGGTTTGCAAAAGCCGTGGAAACGCCGTGGATCTTCATCGCGACGACTTCATCCGGCGTCAGCTTCTTGGAAAATATCCCGGCCAGCTCGCGAACGAACTGCGGAGTTACGCCGTGCGTCTTTAGCGCTATCAATTGATTGACCGTCAAGTTTGGGAAGCCAGCCGCAGCCATGTCCGAAATAAAATCCTGAGAGCCGGGCGGGGTTGGCTCTTGCACAGGCGTCTCAGCGGGCGATGGAGTTTCGGGTGTTGGAAGCGTTGGTTCTATCCCAACCGGCTCGTCCTCTGGTTGGCTGGCCTCTTCCTCCGTTGGGCTCGTCTCTGCCTCTACCTTGCTCGGTTTCGCGGGTTGCGAACTTGGAGCTGCCTCTTGAGCGCTGATTAGCGATTCTGCTACCGGCGCGGTCATTGTGATATCAGTTTTGACCGCTGCTTTCGCGTTTCGTGAGAGAAAGGCGATCTCCGCGCCTGCAAGCAACCCGACGACCGTCGCCAAAGCCACGGCCCCGGCTAGCCAGTTCTCAAATCCGCGTCGCGCTGGCGCGCGCCGTGAGAGCAGGCGCTGAATTCTCACCAGCAGTGAGCCGCCATTCGCCGCGACTGCCAGTTGCGGGGCGGCGCCACGCAGTTGTTCGAGCGCCGTCAACGCGCGAGCATAGGTCAACACATCACCACAGGCGGCTACCGCGAGATCGTCACAACAGTGCTCGCGCTCCTGGCGAACTTGCGCCGAAACCCACCACACCGCCGGATGATAGAACAGGAGGGTTTCAATGGTTGTCTGGAGTAAATTGACCAGATAATCGTGCCGGCGGACGTGTGCAAGCTCATGGGCCAGGAGGGCCACTAACTGGTCGGCGCTCAACCCGGTGAGTGCGCTTACAGGTACCAGGATTACCGGCCGCAGCCAGCCAATCACAGTGGGGACTTCCACAAGCGCCGATTCACAAAGCTGCACCGGACGCGAGACCCGAAGCCTCAGAGAAAGGGCGGAAACCTTTTCCCGCCAAAGCTCCAGGCTCGCGCCTGTTTCCTTACGCTTTAGCCGCTGGGCCATGACCAGCCCACCCGCGAATCTGAGCGAGAGGAATAATACTCCTCCGAACCAAAGCGACAGCAGCCAGGGCATCGCCGCTGGAAGCCTCTCCGCCAACCATTGTTTGATCGACGAAGGACTTGGAGCCGGACCGGCTTCGTCGCTGGTGTCTACGAAGTCAGCCGCCCACTGAGGGCCTGTCGAGCCGGCCGCGCTTGCCGGTTGTGCTGCTTGGATTGCGAAGGCCGCCCGCTCTTCGACGATGGAGCCCGGTGATGAGCTGCTGATGATGAACATCGTGGCCGCAGGAGCAGCAAGCATCAAAAACATTGCGCCGCAAGCGGCCATATATCTTGCGTTGGCTGTGAATCGGCGCAGCATGACGCTCGCGCAAGCGAAGAGGATTGCGATGAGCGCGCCTTGCCAGATGAAGTGGATCAAGGTCCAGCCAAGCGCCTGGAAGAGGGGACTGCTTAACACTTCAATCGCGTTCATTGTCCACCTCTCTCAAACTCGTCGAGTATTCTTCGGATCTGCGAGAGCTCTTCCGGCGAGGCCCCCTTCTTGGTGGCCAGGGCGTGCATCAGTAGATTCGAAGTGGAACCATCAAAGGCTCGATTGAGCAGATCGCCAACGAGCTGTCGCTGCGTCTGCCCCTGGGCAAGCCTGGCTTCATAAACGTGCGCGCGCTGCCCCTCATCCCTGCGAACCAGCCCCTTCTCGGTCATTATCTGGAGCATTTTCAGAACGGTGGTGTAGCCAGTGGGTTTTGATTGATTCAGCGCTTGTTGAACTTCGCGGACGGTGCTGGGGCCGTGCTGCCAGAGCGCCCTGAGGATTTCGAGTTCAGCATCCGTCGGCCGGGGCGGTGTCTTGGTCGGCATAGACTTTCAACCTTTCATTTCGTTGGGTCGTCATCCTACTACGAAGAGCTTCGTAGTGTCAACGAAAAAATGAGGGTTCGGGTTCAGTGGACGGCAAGGCATCGCGCGAGCGGGTTGCCACAGAGTCACGAAGTCAGCAAGGTTCACAAAAGGCGTCTTAGTGCGACTTTCGGACTTCTTGTTTTGATGGCCGCGCGAGTTGCTGGTTAGAACACACTTTGCACCACTACCCGCGCGAGCCATAATTTGCCCCGCCGCGAGCGGTTGGTTACAATCCGGGCGGCAACTCTCAACAGGCAGACCCTCGATGAATTCGATTAGACGACCTACGGTTACGGGCAGTCATTTGCTATCCGTGCTGTTTGCGTTCGTTATACCGATGGCCGGAGGTTGCCGGAGCGGCCACCGCGCCGCGGTGATCGCCACGGTGAACGGTAGCGAAATCCGCGCAGATGAGTTTGAGCGGTTTCTGGCGTTAAAAATGGGCGACTTCAGCACCGCTGATGTATCCGAGTCGCTTCGAAGCCAGATGCTTGATGAGTACATAAAGCGGCGGCTTGTGCTTGATGATGCCGCGCGGCTGGGGCTGAGCGTCGCCAGTGCGGAGATGGATCAGACCGCCGAGGTCAACCCGCAAATGAGGTCCGCGGTCGCTAGCGCCGCAACTCGCGAAGAACTGGCTCGCGATCTGCTGGTCGAGAAATACTACCGCCACGTGGCGCTTCGCGATGTGCGAGTCTCACCCGATGAAATTCAGCAATATATCGAGAAGAATCAATCGCGTCTCACGGACAGGCCTGGCGTCCTGGTGCGGGAAATCAGGGTCCAATCTAGAGAAGAAGCTGACCGATTGCGCAGCGAGGTGACCGAGGGCCACCGCGATTTCGCTTCCGTTGCGCGGCTTCATTCCGATGCTCCAAACGCGGAGCAGAGCGGACTCACTCGTTACGACGAAGGCCAGCTGCCAGACGTGTTGGAAAGGGCTGTTGTGCGCCTCGGCCCGGGTGACGTGAGCCCGGTGATCGAATCCAACTACGGGTTTCACATCTTAAAGCTCGAACAGCGCATAATGCCTCACGGGCCCGAAGAACGGCGCTCGCAGCTCGACGACCGTCGGTCCCAATTGACCGAAGAGCTGATTGCCCGACGAAACCAGCAGGCAGTCGACAAGGTGCTCGAACAATTGACCTCTCAGGCGTCGATCAAGATTAACGGTCCGGCGCTGGGCTTCACATACAGCGGACGGCTAGGGCATAATTGAACTTCAAACCAGCCCAAAAAGTATTATGAGTGAGACAAAATGCGTGAGAGAAGGACGTTGAGACGCGGTCACGCATCACGACTCACGCACTACGCATCAATTATGAGAGGATGTGCCTTATGAAGTCTTTACTAACGATCCTGGCTATGGGATTCCTGCTCGCGATGACGCCAACCTCGCGCGCGCAGGATCCGGAATTGGTCAATGAAATCGTCGCTCGCG
>JBASRM010000117.1:0-2831 GCA_049273835.1 Blastocatellia bacterium
ATTCAAGGTTGCGTGACAGCGTAAGCCGTGACATCCTGCTACTGCTTGCGGCCTTCGGAGCACATCCGACATACCGGCGAGCGACCAACTGAATCCACACAAAGGAGCTGACGAACAGCTTATGCAAGCAAAGACAGCATCAGTTCGCGACGTAGTCTCCGCCGAAGAATGGAAGGTGCGCGTCGATCTGGCCGCGGCCTACCGGCTGGTCGCGCTTTTCGGATGGGATGATCTTATTTTCACTCACATCTCGTCGCGGGTGCCGGGTCCCGAACATCACTTTCTGATCAACCCGTATGGGCTGATGTTCGATGAGATCACTGCCTCGAGCCTGGTAAAGGTGGACCTGAAGGGCAAAAAGGTGATGGACAGCACCTATGATATCAACCCGGCGGGTTTCACGATTCACAGCGCGGTCCACGCAGCGCGCGAAGACGCCCTGTGCGTGATGCACCTGCATACCAGACACGGCGTCGCGATCTCGGCAAAGAAACACGGGCTGCTTCCCATTTCACAACAGTCCCTGTTCGCGCTCGCCTCGATCGCTTATCACGATTACGAAGGCCTGGCGCTGAATGAGGACGAAAAACCGAGGCTGGTTACGGATCTCGGCGACAAAAACAACCTGATCCTGCGCAACCATGGCTTATTGACGATTGGAAGCAATGCGGCCGAGGCATTCCTGGCGATGTACAATCTCCAGCGGTCTTGCGAGATTCAACTGATGGCGGAAGCCGGCGGGAGCGAGCTTGTCGAGATACCGGCGCCCATTCTGAAAGGCATCGAGGCTCAGGCGAAGGTCGTTACAAAAGGGATTGGCGCCGATCTGGTTTGGCCCGGACTGTTGCGCAAGCTGGATAAGATTGATCCATCCTATTGTGAGTAAGATGACCCAAGAAGGAGGGGCTCATGCTTTTTGGAGTAGGAATATTTGCGACTGACTACGCCATCGGTCCCGACGAGCTGGCTCGTGAGGCCGAGCAGCGCGGATTCGAATCGCTTTGGCTGCCCGAGCATACTCACATCCCGGCTAACCGGCGGACGCCCTATCCAGCGGGCGGCGATCTTCCCAAAGAGTACTGGCACACGCACGATCCGTTTGTAGCCTTAACCGCCGCCGCTATGGTCACGTCGAAGCTACGGGTTGCGACCGGCATCTGCCTGATCATCGAGCGCGATCCGATCACTACGGCAAAAGAGGTAGCCAGCCTTGACGTGCTTTCAGGCGGACGATTCATCTTCGGCATCGGCGGCGGATGGAACGCCGAAGAGATGGAGAACCACGGCACCAACTACAAATCCAGATGGCGGGTACTGCGCGAGCGAGTGCTTGCAATGAAAGAGATCTGGACCAAAGATGAAGCAGAGTTTCACGGCGAATTCGTCAACTTCGACAAGTTGTGGTCGTATCCAAAACCCGCTCAGAAGCCGCATCCCCCGATACTGATGGGCGGTGATGGGCCGACAACGTTTGACCGAGTCATTGAGTTTTGTGATGGATGGATGCCGATCGGGTTTCGCCTGGGGAATCCTGCAGAAAAGATCGCGGTTCTTCGCCGGCGGGCGGAGGCGGCGGGGCGCGATCCGAAATCGATCTCAATAACGATCTTTGGCGCAAATCCGGATGGCGCTGCTCTAGACCAACTCTCGGAGGCTGGGGTCGAGCGTGTGATATTTATGCTGCCGGCAGCCGAGCGTGAGACCGTGCTGCCGTTGCTGGATAAATACGCAGCACTGAGAAAGTGATCGAGTGGAATCGCAGTATTCGCGTTACTATTTGCTAATGGGCTTACTGGGCGCTCACCTCAGGATAACCCCGCAGAGGCTCTCCCTGGATTGACTGAGGAAGCTTTCGCCTCAATCGTTCACCAACATCGACTAGGCCTGCCACCGCCAACTGTTTTTGAGTGAGATCTCTAATTACCTTGAGCATGCTTTCATATGGGAAGTAGTCTTTGGCGCTTTCATCCAGAGCGTCCAGTGCTGTCTCCACCCCTTCGAGCCCGCCGAGCAATCGGACCAGGGCGAGATCAGCCAGGGCCCAGGCTTTGTCCGCACGCCCCTCCCGAAGTTGGCGATCGATCTCCACGGCGCAATCACGTAGCAATTGGCGCATTGACTTGCCCTCTTGGGGATGTACGTCACCAACCGGCATCGGATTGAAAAGCAACTTCGGCTTGTCGAGAATGCGGAGAACAAGCCGGTTTACTCGATTGTAGGAATTGAGGATATTGAAGCGCCGACTAGACTCGTACATATATCCTTTATCGTACTCCTGTATCGCTTCGGAGAATTTGCCCTCAGTGCGATATATGCCTCCGATCATTCCGTGGCAGTCGGCGATCTGGCCGGCGATCGCAATCTCGCCTTCTCTCGCAGGTTTCGCAACCTCGAGATCAGGGACGCCTAAGCTACGCAGATGGTCGAGCGCCTCAGCCAAAGCCCGGTGCGCCTTCTCGAATTCCTTCTGGGCGTGAACCGCATCGCCACTTTCGAGAGCATCAAGTGCTTTTCCCCGATGTCGGCGGGCTCGCAGCTTGTAGGGCTCCAGGGCATTTGAGAGATCATTCATAACGGTCTCCGGATAAGCTACTCCAGCGTGTCGAGAATCTCATCGATTGCCCGATATAGCTCCAGTTCATTTTCATTCTGGCTGTTCTTTAGCATCAGGACAAGACGGGTCCCCAGGTCTTGATATTGTCTCAGCAGCGATGAATCACTCTTCAGCTCAACCGCGGAATACCGGTTACTGAGGTAGTACCAGGCTGCAATCAACAGCTCCTTCGCGGACGCTTTCACCTGTGCGAGCAATCTCTCATTTTCATTTACAT
>JBASRM010000119.1:0-9199 GCA_049273835.1 Blastocatellia bacterium
GACATCAACGTTCGGCTCCACTGCGTCGCGTTCGTCGGTTTCTCGTCCAGCGTCGCGCTCACAATTGCGGCGCGCTTGCGCGCGCCAATCACGCGGGGCCTTCCTCTTGCCGGTTCCTCTTTGAGAATGCCGTCCATCCCTCGCTCGGCAAACCGGGTGCGCCAACGTCCGGCCTTCTGACGCGTGATGTTCAATTCGGCGCCAATCGCATCGTTATCCCATCCTGCCGCGGCCAGCAGAATGATTCTGGATCGCTGCGTCAACCTCAGAGGTTGTGTTCGGCTTCGAACCAGTTCTTCCAATTTCTCGCGGGTATCCGCATCCAAGACGATGGTCGGGGCTCTTCGCATACACGATATACGAAGCAGGGTCTCATTAGTTACAGTATTCATGACGGACTAGACTAGCTACATCGAACATCATCAAAGTATATCTAGCAGCGAAAAAGTCTGGTGCCAGATTGGGAACAAATGATCTTCAAGCTATCAGGTAATGTCGTGGGCTACCTGACAACCAAACCTGCCGGCACAGCGTCCGAGGCGGCCGAATGATAGCACCAAGATTTGTATTGTCAACAACTGACTCGGTCGATTCCGGAAGAGGTCTCTCAGCTTTGCTAGAGAGCTCGGAGTCGGATTTGGCACAGACGCGGTCTCGCAGTTTGCCGCGGTCCTCAATTGTCGCGTCGCTCCGGCCCCGCTTCAGGTGATTTCGGATTGCCCATTCCTTATCGCGGGTTTAGATTGTTGCTAGCCGTCTGCCACTGTTTGGTAGTACGAGTAGCCGGACTTACGGTTTCTTTCTTGAGGACCATCGTTCCACAGCCTGCAAACTAGGGCACCCGGCTGTGGCGCCATGCGCGCACATTGCTGAACAAGGCAACGTCGAATGAACGGCGAAAAAGTCGTCAAAATCGACACGCTGCTCGAACCTCTATTGCTGGCGGCCAGCGACGAACAGGCTGAGGACTTCCTATTACGACTCATCACTCTGCATGCTGAGCCGGTCATCAAAGGTATTATCCGATATAAACTGCATCTCAGGTCTCATCACGCTACCGAACGAGCTGAGGCCGATGACATTTATCAGGAAGCGCTGGTGCAATTGCTGGAGGGATTGCACCAGCTTCGCAACCACCCCGACGAGCATCCGATCACTGACGTGCGCGGGATGGCTGCGGTCATTGCGCATCGAACGTGTTCCCGCTGGATGCGAAGCCAATTTCCGGAACGGCACGCGTTCAAAAACCGACTTCAATACCTGCTGACGCGCCAGCGTGGCTTGGCGCTTTGGCAGGACGAGGACGGGAAACTAATGGCCGGCTTCGCTGTGTGGCAGGGACGAAAGAAGGCGGCCGCCTCAGAGCGACTCGGACACCTGTCAGATGATGAGTCGCTGCTGGCCAACATTCGATTGCTCAAAAGCAGCAGACAGCAGGGATTGGCAGACGCCCTGGCTGCGATTTTCAATCACCTCAGCGGCCCGATTGAATTCGATGAACTGGTGAGCGCGCTGGCCGCGCTGTTGCAAATCAGGGATCAGCCGATTGAATCGACTGATCAAAACGAAGACTCCAGCGCGTTTTCTGCCGCTGCCGGGCAACCAGACACGGCGTGGCAGGTCGAAAAACGAATCTTCTTGCAAAGGCTGTGGGAAGAACTCCAACAGCTTCCGCTGAATCAGCGCGCGGCGTTGCTGCTCAACCTGAAAGACGCCGAAGGGCGCGGTTGTATCGCGCTGTTTTCGGTCACCGGGATCGCGAATCTGCGTCAACTGGCGGACGTGTTGGAGATGAGCGCGGACAAATTTGCCGAGTTGTGGAACGAGTTGCCGCTCGAAGACGCTAGAATAGCTGAGTTGCTACGACTTACTCGGCAGCAGGTGATCAACGCGCGAAAAGCGGGACGTGAACGGTTGACACGCCGGTTAAAAGGGTTTATTTGAAACGCAGGTGCTAATAAACGGCGCCTTTCGTCAACTTATTCATGTAAAGAAGAAGTCGAAATCCTAACTAGGGGATTAAAAGAGCCTTGATCGAGCACCTGACCCAAAATCAGGTTGATGATTACTGCCGGCAACGGCTACGCCGGGCGGAACTGCTGTCGGTGTCTGATCACCTGGACGAGTGTGACGCATGCCGCCGGCATATCGAAGGCTCCATAAACGGCGACGCGGCATTTTTTGCGCTGCGATCCGACGTTTTTGGCGCGGCGGCCGAGATATCTTCGCCGCATCTCGTACGCGCGCATCCGACCGCTGAACAGACAAATGGATACGTCGACGGATTCCTGTCGGGCGAAGAGCTTCAAATGGTCGCCGATCATTTGACCAATTGCGAGCCGTGCGCTCTGGCAGTTGATGACCTGCGCGTTTTTAGAAACCAGATCGCACCGTCGCTCGACCGCGAATATCATCCGGTTACTGTTCCCGCGCGGTCCGCAAGCGTGGGGCATCGCCTAGTGGCATTTCTGCCTTTCCCTTTTAGGACTTCCCCGGCGCTGGCTTTCGGCTCAGCACTTGTGGTTGTTTTGTTTGCGGTGACCGGCTGGTTGATTTGGTGGACTTCGCAGGATAAAGAGTCGACACAGGAGATTGTCGTTGCGCCCACCACCCCATCTCCACCTACGCAAGTGCCACCAGTTGCGCAAATTGTCGCGCAACTGAATGACGGCGAACGTCAGTTGACGCTGGACCAGGAAGGCGAGCTTTCGGGCGCTGATGACCTGCCGCCCGCTTACAAGAGCATGCTAAAGGAAGCGCTCACCAAGCAGCGGATCGAAAAGTCACCGCAGTTAAAGGGACTCGCCCGGCCGCCGAGCTCGCTGATGAGTACGGACAAACACAGGAGCGAGTTTTCCGTGATCGAGCCGGTTGGAATAGTGCTGATGTCTGATCGCCCGACTTTCCGCTGGTCGTCGATGGCAGGAGCGACAGGCTATGTCGTTGAGGTTTACGACGCAAAATTCAACCTGGTGGCCACCAGCCCGCAACTCACTAATGACTCATGGAGAGTGCCGCAACACCTTGGACGCGGCGGAGTCTATTCCTGGCAAGTGAAGGCCATCGCCGACGGGCAGGAGTTCAAATCGCCGCGTCCGCCCGGGCCGCAGGCGAGATTCCGCATTCTTGATCAATCGAAAGCGAATGAACTGGCGAAAGCGAAGGCAGCTTACGCATCATCTCACCTGGCACTGGGACTGCTGTACGCGGAGGCCGGGTTACTGAAGGAGGCCGAACGGGAACTGCGTGTGTTGCAAAAAGCAAACCCAAACTCGGAGATTGCGAGCAGCCTGCTCAGTCAGATTCAGACATTACGACGCTGAAGCGAACGATCGGTTCGCGGCAGAAACTTTCGGACAGGTGGGACCGCAGGTGCCTCATCTCCCATCACCCACCAGCACGAATCCCGCCCAGTAAAACGGATGGCGAGTTTCAGCGGGTTTCATTAGCTTCAACGCCGCCTGTCGCAAGGCTTCGCTCTTTGTTGGTTTCGCTTTCCCGGCTCTCGGCTGTGAGATCAGTGCGCGATGGAAATCCACCATCAGGTCGCGTGTGCTGGCAGATTCAACTTTCCACTGACTGACGACCGTTGAGGGGACGCCGGCGATGAACATCGCCCAGGTCAGCCCGATCATACCTTCGCCCGCGCCGATGCGCCCGCGCGCAGTTTCGCAGGCGGAGAGCACCGCCAGGTCGGCTTTCAAATCAAGCTGCATCAGTTCCCAGGCTTCGAGCAACCCGTCTTCGTTGGCGCCCCCCGGCGCCAGCGCCAGGTGTGAATACATCGGCGACGCGTTATTGAGCGTTCCGTGCGTGGCAAAGTGAAGGATTCTTGCCTGACCAGCTTCACTTTTGACACGATCTTCGCGTGCTTCGGCGCCGATATAGACCTTGCTGCGCGACATGCCGTACAACCGCCTCAGCGCCTTGACTTCCTGTTCGGCTTCCGGCAGCGGATCGAGCTTTTCATCACGCAACGTCAGCGCCGCGCGGTTAATCGTCTCTTTCCCCAGCAGCGGGTTGCCCAGCGCCAGCAATGTTGCGGAAGCAGCATCCGCGCCCCGATTCTTCCGTCGCCTTGTCATTTCACGCAGCACTGTTAGCGAGGGGGCAAAAGCGATCGCGGCGTCCTCGATCAGGAACCGATTCGCGCTGGTCAGCAGCGCCTGAAACGGCAGGTCCCATAATTTCTCATCCGGTACAATAACGAGATTGGTTTTGCCCCGAAGCTGCGCCTCGGCCGGTTTGAGCAGTAGTTTGTACAGTTTGACCGCCGAGGCGCGAAATCCGAGATCGCGGCCGGCAAGCTGTCGCCGAAAGGCTTCGGTCTGCCTGGCGAGCTCATCACGTTTAATGGGCAGCGTGTAGACCTGGATCTCTACTTCTGCTTGCCCAGCCCCCTTCGTGATGGCAAAGAGGTACGTCTGGTCATCGGCCACGGCGTATTCAAGCAGCGCGTCGTTGGCATCCGGCAGCAAGGCCGTGGTCTGTTCCGCTTTGATGATCGGGGCCTCGCCTCGATGCACTCTCAGTTCGGGGTGAGCCGCGTAGAGGCTGGTTTCTATAGCTTCGTACTCCAGCCGGGCCTTCGCGATGCTCGCTTTCAACTCAGCCACGCGCGATGTGTCGGGCTTGTCACGCCGCAGCTCGCCGACCAGTTGCGAGTTTAGCGAAACCAGCCGGAGGCGTTGCTCCTCCTCGGTTTGCCGCTCCCGCGGTGAAAGCGATTTGCGAAGACTGGCGCCTCCCGCCTGAAGCACGTCCAGCAGGACCCGCGCCTTCGACTGTTCGGCGAAGGTCAGGGCTTCGGCGTATTCTTTTTGCGAAACGAGCAGAGCGATCATACCGAGCCACGGGGACAGTTTGTCTTCAAGGAAACTCTGCTGCTGTTGTCCGCCCCCGGCAACCTCGTGGCGCAGAGATTCGATGGTGGCGATAGCGGCGAGAAAGCTCCGCCGAGCTTCCACCGGCTGGCCCAGCGCGCGAAGGGCTCCGCCGATGCGCTCCCGGGCCTTCCAGAGTTCTTCGGGGGCATTGATCTCCTCAGCCAGGCTGGCGGCGCGACGGCTGACTTCAAGCATCTCCGCATAACGGCCCTGGTCCTGATACAGCCGGCCGAGATTATTCAGCGTCAGGGAAATCCCCCCCCCGGTCGTTGTTCTCCTCGCGTAACCGGAGGCTCTTCTGGAGATGTTCCAGCGCCTGATCATGGCGTCCCTGCAGACGATAAACGTCGCCGACATTATTCAGACTCCTGGCGATCCCCCCCGTGTTCTGCATTTCCTCATAGTGCTGCAAACTTTTCTGAAGCCACTCCAGCGCCTGCTCATATAGTCCCTGCGATTTGTAGATGACACCGATATTGTTCTGTAAAGTGGCGATTCCGAGTTTGTCGTCGAGCTCTTCAAGGATCTTCAGGCTCTTGCGAGAGTACGCCAATGCCCCTTCCGTACGGCCCTGGCGTCTGTAGAGCAGACCTATGTTTTGCAGTCTGATGGCAAGGCTTCGCTTATCACCGGCGCTTCCCATCTCATCGAGAATTTTAAGGCTCTTCTGAAGGTACTCCAGAGCCTCGGCGTAGCGGCCCTGGGAAATATAATGCGTGGCGATGTTGTTCAGGGCTAGGTCCAGCGTTTCCTTGTCGTTTAGCTCTTCACTGCTCGCCCGGCTCTTCAGGTACAACTCCAGGCTGAGTTCAGAACGCCCAAGTGAGCTCTGAGCGTGGCCCATATTGTTGAGAATTAGAGCTCTAAGGCTTCTATCCCCGGCCTCTTCACTGACCGCCAGACTTTTGTCGTAGTACTCCAATGCTTGATCGAAGAGTCTTTGTGATTCGTAGGTAACGCCAATTCTGAGAAGCGCGCGCGCCTTTCCCTTCTTGTGCCCAGCCTCTTCAAAAATAGCGAGGCTCTTCTGCAAGCAATCCAGAGCCTGCGCCGGGCGGTTCTGACGATCGTAGATGAGCCCAAGATAACTCAAAGCATTGGCCAATCCCGCTCGATCTCCGATCCTTTCCGCAATACGGGCCGCGAGCTGAGAGATTCTCAGCGCCTGAGCATAATCACCTTTCTGAACGTAGGGAATGGCAAGCGTATTCAGCGCGGATAAGAGCGAGCTGTTCATCAGGTCATTCCTACGCACCAACAGCCGCTCCTGCTCTTCCTCGGAAACGGCGCCGGCGAGCGCTCCAGCCAGCTCATTCACCTCCGACAACGCCGGTCGATCGGGAGCTGTTTGCGAATGAGCCAGGCCAGGACTTATGAGGCTCAAGCTCAAAGCCAGTAAACACACCTGCGCGCCGAACGTGAACGACATAGAACTATCTCTCTTCCAGTTGTAGAGAACCGTGCGCCGACCGCCAAAACACTTTTCGGGCGGGCAGCAAACTGGTGGAAAGTTCAGCAACTTCCTCATTCGGTGTTTGAGAACTTGTGGAGTAAATCCCCTCTTCGGGCTGCTACCTGGGCTGGAGTTTAATCCATCTCACTGAAAAAGCAAGGACTATATCTCGAGGAGCGTTCCCCGACCACCAAAACAATTTCGTGCCGGCAGTAATATCGCGGAAGGTTCAGCAACTTCTCCTTTTGGCAATCAATGTTGAGTGCCGATTATATGGAAGGATAAGTTGAGATGATAGATTTCCATTGGTTGCTCCCGTCGTTATCAGATTGGGCTTTTATCAACGATTCGCAACTTCAGCGAGAAGGTTGATCTCCTCGCTACTTGCCGCTCATCTCATTCTTACAAAACCGCAACCTACAGATTCAATGAAAGGAGTGACTCTATGCACAATGTGAAGTTTAAACGCGTCATCGGACTTGTCATTTTGCTCACCGTCGCTGGGCTCGCGCTCGCGTCCGTTCCGGCCGCACGGGCGGGCGACGACAACCGTCCGCCGGACCTGCCTCCCCCTCTCTGCAACGACGTGCAGGTACCGTCGGGAAACAAGGTCGTCTTCCGTGTGTACGCGCGGGGCGTACAGATCTACAGATGGAATGGCACTTGGGTGTTTGTGGCGCCAGTGGCGAGGTTGTTCGCCGACGCCAACTATCACGGGCAAGTCGGCATTCACTACGCCGGCCCTACCTGGGAGAGCAACAGTGGCAGCAAAGTGGTCGCCGCGCGTGTGATAGGCTGCTCCCCTGATGCGACCGCCATTCCCTGGTTGAAGCTCCAGACGACCTCGACCAATGGCCCCGGCATTTTCAGCTCGGTCACCTACATCCAGAGGGTGAACACTACAGGCGGTTTAGCGCCCACTGCTCCAGGCTCATCCATCGATGAGGCGGTAGAGGTGCCTTACACTGCAGAGTATTACTTCTACCGGGCCGAGGAATGATTCGCTGTACCACCAACAATTTCGTGCCGGAAGTAATATTGCGGAAAGTTCAGCAACTTCCCCTTTCGGCAGTCACTCGGGAATCCCGATTCGATTAGAAGGATGAGTTGAGCTGGTAGGATTTCCTTGGTTGCTCCTCTCTAACAACGGATGAGCACCTTCGGCGTGGAGAGCTTGCTGTTCTCGCTACCTACCGCTCATCTCATCCTTAAAAAAACCGGGAACTACAAGATTAAGTTGGCGTCGATAGACGCACAAAGGAAGGGGAACGATAGGTATGACTAAAAAGAAATCTAAGACGCTCGCGATACTTGCCTGGGCAGGAGCTATGTGGCTTCTGACAGCTCCTGCTCTCGCACAACTGATAGACAAGACTAAGGCGCCAAACGTAGCCAACGAAGGAATAAACAAATCGCTCGTGGAACAGATCGGCGCAGGACGCGGAGATTGGGCGACACCCGATTCCTCCTCGTTCATCATCGCTCGCGATCCTTTTCGCTCGATTCGACGTGGGCGGCAACTCTTTCAACGCAAGTTCACCAGTGCGGACGGCCAAGGCCCGAACGTTGACGACGGTGCGGGAGACATCAACAACACGCTCGCTATCGGAGCAGGCCTTTCCGATAGTTGCGCCAGTTGTCACGGGCGGCCTCGCGGCTCGGCAGGCGTCGGCGGAGACGTTGTGACCAGACCTGATAGCCGGGATGCGCCGCATCTGTTCGGCCTCGGTTTGAAGGAGATGCTCGGTGACGAGATAACCTCCGATCTTCGAGCGATTCGCGCGCAAGCCATCGACCAGGCCCGGACGAACCACGTCGCGGTGACGAAGCAACTAACCAGCAAAGGAATCGACTACGGCTCGATCACCGCAAATCCGGATGGCTCGCTCGACACTTCACACATTCAGGGAGTCGACTCCGATCTTCGGGTCCGTCCCTTCTTTCACCACGGAGGTACGATCTCGATTCGTGAGTTCGTAGCAGGAGCGCTTCAGAACGAAATGGGGCTTCAAGCGGTGGACCCTGACCTTGCCACAGCGGTCGCGGGAGGCAGGATAACCACACCCAGCGGAATGGTTCTGGACGGCTCGCTTGACGCTATTGAAGGTCCGCCCACGGCCGACCCTGCCGCAGACCCGGATCACGATGGCACCGTGAACGAAGTACCAGCAAGCCTGGTCGATCACCTTGAATTCTACCTGCTGAATTACTTCAAGCCCGCGACCTACGAGCAGACGGAGGGGACCAGGCGCGGACGAAAATTCTTCGAGAAAGTCGGGTGCGCGTCCTGCCATGTACCTGACCTTCAAATCAACGTTGACCGCCGTGTGGCAGACGTCGACACCCTCTTCGATCCAGCGAATGGAATTCTTAACAACCTGTTCGCGACGGCTGCTGCGCTCAACGACTCAGTGTCGGACGGCAGTGGCTTTCCAAACTTGAAGCTCCCGAAGCTTCAGCCATTCCGGGTGAGGAACATCTTCGCCGACTTCAAGCGCCACGATATTGGCGCGAATTTCTATGAGCGCAACTACAACGGAACGATGCAGAAGCAGTTCATCACGACGCCGTTGTGGGGAGTTGGCACGACTGCGCCTTATGGTCACGACGGACGGAGCATAAACTTGACCGAAGTGATTTTGCGGCACGGCGGTGAAGCTCAGAGGGCGCGCGACCGTTTCGCAAACTTACCATTGGATCGGCGAGCCGATGTTATCGAGTTCCTGCAATCGCTGATTCTCTTCCCGCCGGATGACACAGCTTCGAACCTCGATCGCGGAAACCGGAGCGCGGCGAACTTCCCGCAGTTCGGGCACGGCAGCATCAAACTAACGGTGCTTTTCAACAATCCGCTTGACGT
>JBASRM010000691.1:0-27199 GCA_049273835.1 Blastocatellia bacterium
GCTTGGGATGATGCTTTATGAGCTGAAGCGTCTGCTCGATAATCTGATTGATGTCCCCTCCGAGTTTTTCGGCCTGACGCTGGTGAGAAAACTCAAGCAAGCTGTTTGTGATTGTCTTGCACCTGAATGCCTCATCTCGAATGATCTGCAGATATTCGCCGAAATCCTGATGCAGGCTCTCGTCAGTAACGTCTTCGACCCGCGCGGTCAACGCCTCCGAGCACGCCGCAATCGTCGCCAGCGGGTTGTTGATCTCGTGGACGACGCCGGCGGCGAGCCTCCCGATCGACGCGAGCTTCTCGGCGTGGATGACCGCCTCGTTCATTTTCTTCTGCTCGGTGATGTCTTCGCCGACCGTGATGACGTGTGTGACTTCGGCGTTATCCACCCGCATCGGAATTTTGCTGATCTTCCAGGTCTTCTTTTGACCGTCGAACCAGGACTCCTGTTCCATATGCACAAGCTCGCCGCTCCTGAAGACATCCACGAACTCTTCTTCGAGCTTGCGGCGAGGCTGCCGAACCAATACCTGAAATACATTTCGGCCGAGCACCTGTTCCCGATTGATCCCGAGACCGCCGACTTCGCGATTGCGATTCCAGGCGACGATGCGCATGTCCCGGTCGACGACGTAGAGCGAGACGGGAAGGGAATCGATGATCTTTTCAGTGAATCGTTTTTGTTCTTCCGCCTCACGGGTCCGCTGCGAAACCTCGACCGCAAGATTTATCGAGGTGTCCTTTGTTCTCCGGTAGAGCTCGGTATTTCTTATCGCCAGACTCAATTGTTGGGCGACCGCGCCGAGCAACTTTTGATCGTCCGCGCTGATCGGGCGCGATAGGTAGCTGCCACAGATCAGAATTCCGAGCATCCGATCATCAAACATCAACGGGACGACAGTCTCGATCAGGATATTCTGGTCGCGAAGAAACCGATCGTCGGTTCTTATCTGGACGGCGGGCTGGACGCGCCAGTCCGCGGAACTCAGATGGCTTACAACGCGATCTTTGTGAAACCAGTCATGGCCTCCGGGATTCTCTTCATTCGACCGCGAGCAAATCGCCGAAGCGAGGTCGTTTGAATCGGTCGAGCTTCTGACCACCACCGCGCACGCGTCACACTCAAGACTCTTGCCTACGGTGAACACTGCGTAGCCAAGCAGCTCATCCATTTCGAGGGAGGTCATCAGGTTGTTGCCGAGGTTGTAGACAAATGAAAGCTGGGCTGCGCTCTTCTTGGTTTCGACGTATAGCCGGGCGTTTTCAATCGCCACCGTAAGTTGATTACAAATGGTCGAGAGCAGTTCGGTCTGGTGTTTCGGAAAAGGAGCGTCTCCATCTGAGAACAGACACACAGCGCCGAGAATCTTGCCCTTGAGGGATAGCTGCGCGCAGGTCAACCCGCGCACCTCTTTTAAGGTGTCGCTTACCATCACTCTTCGCGCTGACTCCGGAAGCGGTTCCAGGACCAGCGGCTTGCCGTTCATCATCGGAACGATCCGCGAGTACAACTCGAGCAGGCATGTTCGCGCGCCTTCATCCATCGTCAGCCCTTCGACGGCTG
Source organism: Blastocatellia bacterium (assembly GCA_049273835.1). Lineage (GTDB taxonomy): Bacteria > Acidobacteriota > Blastocatellia > UBA7656 > UBA7656 > Onstottus_A. The sequence goes on from JBASRM010000691.1 coordinate 1,564, forward strand.
CGACGCTCATCGGGCGTTCATCCGATTCGCGCAAATAGACGACGCCTCCGTTTGCGCGAACGTATTTGAGCAGCGCGGCAAGCGTACCCTGTAACAGCACATCGGGCTCCAGGGAGCTAGCGAGCACCGACGACACTGTGTGAAGCACGTTGAGTTGCTCGAATCGCTTCGCCCTTTCGCGCTCGTAACGCGACGATCGGAGGTGTGCCTTGATTCGTGAAAGAAGTTCGGCTCTTTGATAAGGCCTGGTGATGTAGTCGGTGGCTCCCCGGTTCAGGCAAGCCACTTTGTCTTTCGCCCGATGGCTTTTCGAAATTACTAGTATGGGAAGATCGGCGGTCGCATCATCGGCTCTGAGCGCTTCGCAGAGACTAAGAGCACTGTGGATCCAGTCTAGCCGCCGCGAACTATCGCCGGAATCATCATCGGAGGGGAGCAACGTAGTACCCGTTATGCGAGAAGCCGAAGACTCGATGATGATCATCGACACTTCTTGAGCTTGGATTTCATCGCCAATGCCGTCCAGCGACAGTGGCGACACTACATCGTAGCCCGCCGCATCAAGCAACCTCTCGATTGCCTGCGCTGATTTGCTTTCGTCTCCAAGGATGAGGATGCGGTCCGATAACCCGTGAGGGTTAGACATACTAGCGCCTGCTGTGATGCGGGGCCTCGAGGAACTGGCTTAAGGGGCATTGTCCGGGGTCCTGAAGGTTCCGACAATGTAAGTCATATTGACGGATGTGTCAACAATAATATGGCGTAGGACTTGGGCTCAACTAGGCGCGCTTCTTCACTTATCAAGCTGTTGTTTAGCCAGCACCGCTTCGTTGCTGCGAGGGTAAAGTCTGATCACAGCTTGGAACTCAACCCTTGCGGTATCACTCTGGCCGAGGTCCATGAGGACCATCGCTTTCTTGAATCGCGCCGCTGGTACCTTATCGGCTTTCGGGAACAACAATAGCACCTTGTCGAACTCCGAAATGGCTTCACTGAGCTGCTTCTTGCTGTAGAAGCATTCTCCGATCCAATATTGTGCGTTGTCGGCCATCTCGCTGGTTGGGTAAGTCTCGACGTACTGCCGGAACTCGCTTATAGCGAGGTCGTAGTTGCCGCGGCTGTAGTCTCCATAAGCCGCGGCAAACAATTGATCCGGATTGCCGGGAGTGATTTGAGTAAACGTCGGGAGCTTTGGCAGGTTCTCAACCAGCTTTCTAACCTGGGCCAACTGCTCTGAGAGGCGATCGATGCGTTGATTGGTGGAGCTGATCTGCTCGCCTATCCCGGAGACCGACTGAATCGCGCTGGAGCTTCCTTCCGACACCCGGCTTTGAGCCTGGCTTATCGCATTCACCTTATCGACGATTTGGGCGATCAGAGTGCTCAATTGCCCGCTGTTCTTATCCATCGTTTCTTGCATCGTGCGCACTTGTCGTTCGAGCACGATCACTTCGGCCTTCAACTCGTCCAGTGCGAGCTTCAGTTGCGCATCGCGATCCTTCTGATCCGCCACCCCGCTGGGCGCGACCGAGGCCAGGACTACCAAAGCAAGCACCGAAGCGGCAAAAGACTTGAACAACATAACACTCTCCTCGTGGTCTGATTCCTAAAGATGTGGTAATCAAGCACACCCGATCGTTTGACTGGCGCCGGCTCCCGTTAGGGATTGCGTGGCGTTCCGCCGCTCACGTAGATGAAATCATCGCGGCGGTCATATGCCCACGAGGGTCTGCTTCCAGGCGACCCCTCGCTGGTACCTGAAGCTCGTTCCTTACCGTAGCTGACGGTTTGAATCCGCGACACTTCGACTCCCAGCGAGACCAGGGATTCCTTTGCGGCTTGCGCGCGGCGTTCGCCCAGCCCGATGTTGTATTCTTCGGTTCCTCGCGGGTCGCAATTCCCCTCGACGCGGAAGACGATTGAGCGATTGGGAGCCTGTGTCAGCCACTCCGCAGCACGGCGCAGCCTGTCTCGTGACTCCGGGAGCAAATCTGCTTTGTCCAAATCGAAAAAGACGGGCAATACCCACTGATTGAACAGCGCGGCGATCGTTGGATTTGGCGCATTGGTTCTTGGTCGTGTTTCGCCGGAGGGAGCAGCATCTTCGGTCACCGTAATGCGAGTGGATGCGTCGTCGGTCCCTCCGGGGCCGGTTGCGGTTGCGTTGTAGGTTGTTGATTGCGACGGGCTGACTACCCGCGATCCCGTGCTGGGAACCGTGCCAAGCTCGCTGATAGTGACTCGATCCGCGTTGTTCGAGCTCCAACGCAGCGTAGTGCTTTGTCCGCGCACGATTGCGTCCTGATCAGACGAAATGCGAATGCTTGGACGAGCCGGGCGCGGAGTGACAGCCACAACCTTGCTGTCTCGCGCTTCCTTCTTACCGCGAAGCGCCACAGCCGTGTATGTAGTGGTGTTGTCAGGCGTAAACACCTGCGCGCCGTTCATATCTACGGGCTTTCCGTTCAACGTCACCGCTTTCGCGTCCTTTGAAGTCCAGTTGACACGAACTTCTTCGCCTTGTTGAAGGCGGTCACGCGATACTTGCAATTGAATCTTCGGCTTTGCGCATCCCACGACGCCCAGCAGTATCGAAGCGGTAAAGATGATCGCAGTCAGTCGCGAAAACTTTCTCTCCATCACAAGCTCCTTTTTGCGCGATCCAGGTCGAGGCATGGGGCTTTGCAGCGAGGCCCCGATCCTGGTCGCCTGGTAAAAATCACCTTGCCCAGGTTGGCGAGCGGCCGCCCCCGCGCGTGAGCTGACGTTGTCCGCTGCCGTCGATATGTCCCTGCCACACCTCCCAGCGTCCCGACCGGTTCGATTGAAACGAAATGTGGCGGCTGTCGGGCGACCAGGTCGGGCTCTCGTTTCGCCCTTGCGATGTTAGCTGAAGTAGCTGCCCGGACGCTACATCCGCGACGAAGACCTGAAAGCTTCCTGCGCCGCCATAGGTGAACGCAACGTATCGCCCGTCAGGTGACCAGGATGGTGAATCAGCCTGTCCTCCTCGGGCGATCAACGCCCGCTGGTTCGCGCCGCTCGAATCCATAACGTAGACTTGCGGCGTCCCCGCGCGATCCGAAATAAAAGCGATCTCACGCCCGGTTTTTGGGTTCCAACGGGGCGAAATGTTTATTCCCTTTGAGGTTCGCGTCAACCGGCGCGCGCCCGAGCCGTCAAGGTTTGAAACATAAATCTCCATCGACCCATCGCCGCCAATCGCCGAGCTGAATGCAAGCTGTCCGTTGGGTGATATTGTCGGTGAGGTGGTCGTCGAGTTGAAACTGGTCCCGCCAAGTAGTCCGCCTTCAGCCGAGCGCACAACGATGTTGGGGACGCCGGTCTTGAAACTCACGTACGCCAGGTAACGCCCGTCTGGCGAGAACTGCGGAAAGCGAACCAACGGGCCGTCGCTGGCGAAGGTCCGTTGATTGAATCCGTCGTAGTCCATAACTCGGATCGAGTCGCCGCCGACATAGGCGACCTTGGAAGTGGCGATGCCGTCGCGGCCGGTCAGCAACTTGACCACCTCGTCGGCGAACTCATGGGCGATGCGCCGCGCGTCGCCGGTGTGTCTGGAAGCGATGAGTTGTTGCCGGGTCTTCACGTCGTACAGATAAGTGTCCGCGGAAGTCTCACCGCCGCTGTTTTGCAAATTGCCAAAGGCGACATAGTCGGCTTTGACAGGATCAGCGCTCCATTCGTCGAACTTCAAAGAGGCCGGATCAGGAACAAGCGATTTGGGATAGAGGCTTTTGCCGACCATCCCGGAAACGGCTGCGAATTCGAGGTCCGCCCACAACACCTGGTTAAATGTGTTTGTTGCTGCGCCAACCCCCGCCGATCGCGCTATGAAGTCAGCAATGGCCAGGTTCGGGCCGTTTCCCGGCGTCACGATGATTGTGCCGATCTGCTTGCGAAAATCTTCCTGCGGCGGCGGGGATTCCTGCCGGCGAACGTCCGCGGGTGTGACCAGCACCATCAATCCTTGTAGAATCGCGAACGTAACCCATGTCCTTATTTTCATAGCTGTATCCGGTCTTCCTCGGAGCCCCTCACCTTATCATTTCGGATAGCGAAACCAGACTTCGGCCGTTGCTTCCCGGGAGCTGGCGAGAAAGCCTGACGGGAACTGCGGCAACGGGTCCGACGCGATCACCGCGCGCTCGGCTGCGTAGTTCACTTGCGCGTTCGCAGATCTGCGCTTGATATAATTTCCGGCAACGCGGCCGCCGGCGATCGACAATATCCTGCCGTCGCGGGCGATGCGAAGCAGTATCACCACGTATTGTACGTCGCTCGAGTCAATTGCAGGCGGCGAATAATTTCGCCCGAGTATCGCTTGAATCCGGCGGCCGTACTCCGAGCCGCCGGGTAAACCGGTGCCGCTTCCAAACCCGCCGCCAGAGCCGATTCCGACGCCTCCGATCAGCGCGGCCGGCGTCGCGGTGCCAAAGCTTCGGCCAACTTGTGCAGTCTGAGTTGCCGAGCGCCCACGCTCGTCCTTTCCGGTGAATATTCTTTCCTGTTGATTTACAACCGGTCGATCGGTCTTTTGCGATTTCGGATCCGGGATGTTCTTTTCGGTCGGAGGGAGAAGCGCGTCGGGATGCGCTTCCTCTCGGCGAGCGGTTTCAACGCGAGTGTTGTTGATCGCGTCGTTTGTGTCGCCGACATAGGACACCGGTTGAGGTTTGGCGAATCCGAGTATTGCCGATTTGTCGGCGACTCCTACTTCGATTGAACCGCCCCCGCCTTCTCCACCTTCGCCTGGGCCCGCAGCTACGATCTCGGATGAGACCACCCGGTTGAATGCGACGAAGAGAGCCGCGAAGATGATTGCATGCAGCGCCAGTGACAGAGCGACACCCAGGCGCGATGAGCTTTCCCTTGCGCCAAACTCGCTCTGGAATGTCACCATCTCTGCCATAGGTAGTTTCCGATATTGGTTCGTAATACCGCTTTTAAGCGGAAGGTCGTAAACATGATCCAGCCGGTTATCCAGTTACAAACTTCCGCATAAATGCGGGACTACGAACGTCAGTCTATTCAATTCTTCTTCACCGTTGGCTCAGTGATGAGGCTCACGTCTGCGCCCGCTTGCTTTGCGATATCCAACACGTACGCGATTATTCGATAAGGAGTCTCGCCATCTCCTCGGACGTAGACCTTGCGCTCGCCCGACTGCCCAAGCTTCTCTGAAAGTAACGCCGGAAGGTCGTTTACGTTCACCTGTTTTGCTTCCGCCTGAGTGCTTAAATACACGTTCCCCTCCTTATCGATGCTGACGACGACCGCTTTGGGCTTGGGTTGCTCCGCGCGAGTCTCCTGAGTCTTGGGCAGATTGACTTCGATGCCAGTCTGAAGAATGGGCGCGGTCACCATGAAGATGACCAGAAGGACCAGCATCACGTCGACTAAAGGCGTGACATTGATCTCCGAAAGAGAGCTTTGAGTGCGCCCGCGCTGGTCTTTAAAAGCCATGGTCCTAAATTTCGGAATGATGCAGTGAGTAAACGTGATAAGTGAAACGATGCGTGAGATGTGATCATCACCTCACGTATCACGCATTACGCATCACGCTGCACGCATCACTTCCTACACCTTCGCTTTAACGTAATGCCGCTCCACCAGGTTGATCAGTTCCAGACAAAAGCGGTCGACTATCGACGTCAATGCCTTGATCCTGTTCAAGAAGTAGTTGTAGAAGATCGCGGCGGGGACGGCGGCGGCGATTCCCGCGGCGGTGGCGATCAGCGCCTCGGCAATTCCGGGCGCGACCGCTTGAATCGAAGAAGCCGACGCGGTGCTCAAGCCATGAAACGCGATTATGATTCCAACGACCGTCCCAAACAGTCCGATGAACGGCGAAGCGTTAGCGGTTGTCGCAAGCCAGGTCAACCGGCGTTCCATCTGTGAGACCTCCGCGATGGTTGCCGATTGGAGGACCCGGCTCAACGCGTCGACGCTTCGAACAGTGCCGTCGCCATCACCGATCTGATTGTTGATCTCGTCATAGCCCGCCAGGAAGACTCGAACCAGCGGGCTGCGTCCATCGGGGTCAGCGCCCTGAGACAGGTCCGAGAGCTTACCCCCGCGCTGAAATCTTGAAAGAAAGGCTTTCGTTTGTTTCTCAGCGTCTCTGAGCCACAACCATTTCGTAATAATGATGGCCCAGGAGTAAATCGAGAACAGCAACAGCAGAATAAGGACTCCTTTTGCGATTGGGCTCGCTCGCAAGAGAAGTTCGAAGAAGCTGCTGGTTTGAGTTGGCGCGGACTGGATCAAAGAGATTGTGAACCCGACAGGTACCGTCAATCCTTGTTCTCCTTGCTTATTCCCTGCGAGGTCAATTCTAGATGGCGGCTTTCATGGTGTCAAACATGCCGACCGGTAAGCAGTCACCAGATCTATATAATGACTCCTTGACCCGACCACGATTGATACAACATATTGATCCGCGGTGTCAGCTCGAAAGAACCGCCTGTTGCCATCGTCGCTAAGCCTTGCCACTGGTCTCGTGTATGTCTTTCTTTACGCGCCGATCGTGGTGCTGGTGATCCTTTCCTTCAACAGCTCCCGCTTCAGCACAATCTGGCAAGGCTTCACCTGGCGATGGTACCTGCTTGCATGGCAAGACACGGCACTGATCACGTCGCTCCGCGTCAGTCTCATCGTTGCGTTCGTAACTACGCTGATCGCTACAGTCGTCGGCACCGCCGCCGCCATTGGGCTCGCCCGGTACCGGAGCAGATTTAAGCGCGCGGCGGAAGGATTAATCTTCCTTCCGGTTATCATCCCCGAGATCGTCATAGGCTTCGCGACCGCTGGTTTGTTCGGCCTGTTGGGCATCGCGTTTGGACTAACCACCATCATTGCGGCGCATATTGCGTTTTCGATCTCATATGTCGTGTTCATCGTGAGGGCGAAACTTCTCAACCTCGATCCGTCGCTGGAAGAAGCTGCGGCGGATCTGGGCGCGACTGGTTGGCAGACGTTTCGCAAGGTCACATTGCCTCTGATTCTGCCGGCAATCACATCGGCGGCTCTTCTGGTGTTCACGCTCTCGCTTGATGACTACGTGATCACGAGTTTCGTAGCCGGCCCGGGAAGCTCCACTTTGCCGCTAAAAATCTACTCGATGGTTAAGACCGGTGTGACCCCCGAGGTCAACGCTATCTCGACTGTGCTGCTGGTTGTAACGATTCTGCTTGTTGTCGTTTCAGAGCGGTTGTCGGCGGGCCGGCACTCGCGATGGACGATAGGAGCAGCAGCTTGCGGACTGGCGCTGCTGGTTGTTTTTGCCGCTGGGGGACGTAGCCACAGGCCGCCAGGCGGCGAGCTTAACGTATACATCTGGTCAAACTATCTTCCCGAGAGCGTCATTGCGGAGTTCGAGCGGCGTTACGGCGCCCGGCTCAACGTCGAGTTATACGACTCGAACGAAGCGTTACTTGCCAAACTACAATCAGGCGGGGCGAGTTACGACATAATTGTGCCCAGCGATTATATGGTCACGGTGCTGCGCGAGCAGGGGCTCCTTGAGGAACTGGATCGCGACGCGATTGGCAACTTTTCAAATCTCGATCCGCAATTCACCGGGCTGCCGTTTGATCCCGCGAATCTGCATTCAATCCCTTACCTGTGGGGAACCACGGGCTTAGCCTATCGAAAGGACAAGGTCACCGGACCCATCGATAGCTGGTCCGCACTGTGGGACACCAATTACAAGGACCGCATATCGATGCTCGACGATGTTCGGGAACCGTTTGCCGCCGCGCTCAAGTTGCTCGGAAAATCAGAGAATAGCGTCGAGGCTGATGAGATTGCCGCGGCGGCGGCTTTGTTGCTGGACCAGAAACCGCTGGTTAAGGCTTATGACAGCGGAGGGTTTGATCAGATGCTGCTCTCGGGCGACGTCTGGATTGCCCAGGCCTACAGCGGACAAATAGCCAAAGCTATCGAGGACAATCCTGACATCGGTTACGTGATTCCGAAGGAAGGCTGCACTATCTTCGTCGACAACATGTGCATCCCAAGGAACGCCCCGCACAAAGAGGTCGCGCACGAATTCATAAACTTTGTCCTTGAGGCGAAGATCGCCGCGGACATTGCTAACGGAACCGGGTACTCCTCGCTGAACCTTGCGGCGCGAGGGCTGATTCGACCAGATCTTCTGGGCAACGAAGCAGCTTACCCGCCGCGCGAGGCGCTCGAGCGTTGCGAGTTCATAAGGGAGATTGGCCCTGCGATCGGCGTCTACGACAGATGGTGGACTGAGATAAAATCAAAATGAGTCTTATTTGCTGCGGACGAGATCCAGGGAACCGGGCGGTGTACTGAGGAAACCGGCTTCAGTTTCTGAGTTTCGACATCAAGTCATCATCTTTGTCGAATGCTCTTAGCGGCCGTGAATGCTCTCGATTTATTCGCCCGGTCATCGGTCGTCCCAGGCTATCGAGTGGTGGGTCCGCTGGCAGAGACGCGCCCCCAGAATCGCTTTCAAGCGAAACGGGCCTGGTAAAATTCGGTTGACTCGCGTTCAAGCGCTGACTTGGACTCTGGTTGGAGCCGATGGGAGCGCCGTTGCCCAACCCACCTGTACTCCGGGGCTGTAGTGCAGGATCGAGCAGCTTCGGACCTACCTTCGCATCTACGATGCTTCCGACACTGCGAAAGAGTTTGACTATGCCGCCCAGGGCTAACAGGAGCGACGCGGTGTACACCCAGGGAGTAGTGGTTATGAGGAAATAGGGAAGCGCGGCTGCGACGAGCAACGCTGCGCCGATGGCTGAGCCGTGTATGCCGTCGCTTATTTGCTTGCGAGCGCGTTTGAACTCACGATCGCGTATCGGATCCGAGATGACGCCGCCGCCGTTTAGCGCCTGCGTTACCACGTTCAAATTCATGCCGCACGCCTTGCAGAACTTCGCGCCGTCGATTGAGTGTGTTGAGCATGTAGGGCAATACATCGATTCGGCTCTCGGATTGTGGCTGGGATTTCACCGGACGGCGGCACAGCGGCTGCTCGATCAGATGATCAACCCAAGTGAAGTCAGCGTGGAAGGGGCAACGCGCGGGAGTATAGCACAAACGGTTGACGGTCTCTAGACTTCATCGCTACACTCGATTCAAATCGCTAAAAGTGGAGGAACCTTTGCGAGTAACACCGCGGGCAGCGCTCGCAAGCTGTTTACTGTTGGGATTGTGGGTAAGCTTTGGCACCAACCGCGCGACGCTGACAAGTAACGAAATTCGACCTCAGGCTTCGTCGTTCGTTCTACCGATCGTCAAGCGAGATTCCCTTCTCAATGGCCTTCACCTTATCACTTTAGAGCAGCAGGGCACCGGCAACGTTACAGTTCGCGTACGCAGTAACAGCGGGGCCTTGTTTGATCTTTTAGGCAAGGGCGGACTTGCAGACATCACCGCCGGAATGTTGCTCAAGGGCGGTGGTGGTTTTGGCGCAAAGGAAGTCGCCAATACAGTCGAGCAGGCGGGGTTGACGATCAGTGTTACATCCGGATGGGATTCGACCGATATCGTTATGGCCGGTCCAGCGGATTCGCTCGATTCAATTTTCGACTTGCTTGGAAAACTGTTGATAACCCCGACATTCGACCAAAAGGACCTCGAAACGCTCAAAGGAACGCGAATCGCGGCTTTAAGCTTGGAAGGGCGCGACGATGCCGCGGCCGTCCGCCGCAAGGCACTCGAAGTGCTCTACGGCAATTACCCATTTGGCCATCCCGCGCGTGGTACACCGGAATCGATCGCCCAAATAACCCGTCCAGACCTTGTTTACTTTCATACTCGGTTCTACATTGCCAACAATGCTGAGCTGATAGTGAGCGGAGATGTGACCGCCGCACAGGTAACTCGTCTTGCCAGATCGAAGCTGGGGGCCTGGAAGAAAGGCGAGAAAATTCCGCCAACTTTCAGGTTGCCGGAGGCGCCAACCGGCAGGCGAATCTTCATCTTCGATCGTAGCGACGAACAACCCTCGCGGGCCGCAATAGCCCAGATCGGGCTCTCGAGACGCGCGGAGGATTACTTCGCTGCGGCGGTGATGACCGACGTTTTGGCGAAGCAAGTTTCAAAGATTACTGAAGTGCATCCGGGCACTACTGTCCAAAGTGAGCTTGATGCGCGTCTGCTTGCGGGACCTTTGCTGGTCACAATCAAGTCGGCTCCGGCCGATCTGGCGGGCGATTTGGAAGTGTTGCTCGAGACCATGACTCGAATGCAGACTGCGCCCCCGGATAGCGACCGCGTGGAATCGGCGAAAGCAAGGCTGATCGCGGCGATGGCGGAGCGCCTCAAGACAACCGCCGGCGCGGCAGAGGTGGTGCTGGACATCGAAACGTATGGCCTCGGCCGCGACTACGTTATCAGTTTCGCGGACCGGGTCAACGCCATCACACCGGCTGATGTGCAGCGCGCCGCGCAAATTCATTTTAAACCGCAGTCGGTGGTCATAGCGATCGCCGGCCCTCCGAGCCGGTTCGAAGGCGCAATGAAAAAGCTCGGCTCGGTCGCCGTGCTCAAGTAAATCTCCCGCGACGATCCGCCGAAAATCGATGGAAATTCAAGCAAGCGATCTCGGCCCCGGCAGCAAGGCAGACCGTGTGCGGGCGATGTTTGCGGAGATAGCTCCGCGCTATGACTTCCTCAACCACGCATTGTCATTGAACGTCGACAAGCGCTGGCGAAGATTTGTTATCCAAAAGATTGCCGACAGGTTGAACGAGCCCGGCTCTGTGGCGCTCGATCTTTGCTGCGGAACCGGGGATCTCTCACTGGAACTGGGAATGATGGCCCCAACGTTTGGAGTCGACTTCTGTCACCCGATGCTGCAGCGCGCTCTCATCAAAGTGCGCGCGACGACCGGGATGGTCGAGTTGGTTGAAGGTGATGCCTTGGGGGTACCCTTTCAGAGCTCGGTATTCGATGTTGTCACGGTGGCATTCGGTCTCAGAAATGTTGATGGCATCGAAGCCGGGCTGCGCGAGATTTATCGGCTGCTGAAACCCGGAGGGCGAGCGGCGGTGCTCGAGTTCTCTCGTCCGCAGATACCGCTTTTTCGCAACCTGTTTCAATTCTATTTTACGCGGCTCCTTCCGCGGATCGGCAATGCAGTGTCTGGATCGAGTTTCGCCTATCAATATCTGCCGGAATCGGTCGAGGCGTTTCCGGATCAAAAACAACTGGCTGCGCTGATGCGCGCGGTTGGTTTTTCCGGGGTCAACTACTACAATCTTTTTGGTGGTGTTGCCGCCTTACATCTCGGCGATAAGAAATAAATAACGTTCGCAGCATGCCGGGCACGAAAGAATCCGGCGCCAGGTCACCGCCTCCCCAGATAAAGGAGCTTATGAGCAGAGACGCTATCAAATTTTTCTTTGACCGGTATGGCCTGACCAGTGGCGATATCGATCGCCTTCTTGCCACGGCGCTGGCTCGGGGTGGCGACTACGCGGATCTCTATTTTGAATACAGGGTTGCCAACAGCGTCAACATCGAGGAGCAGATTATCAAGCAAGCCGCGAAGTCAATCGCCCAGGGAGTTGGGGTGCGAGTAATCATAGGGGACAAGACCGGCTACGCTTACACGGACGAGATAGCATTCGACGCCATCCGGCACGCCGCCGAAACGGCGAGCCATATTGCGCGCGCGGGCGGCAGCAAGCAGCCTATTGGAGTGAATGCGACACCAATTGCAGCCAATCTTTATCCGGTTGAGGTCCCGGTCTCGTCAATCGATTTGTCGCGAAAGATCGAGCTGATCAGGCAGGCCGACAAAACCGCGCGCGGTTTTGACACTCGCATCCGGGAGGTGCAGTCGTCGGTAAACGATGAGATGAAGTACGTCATGATTGCATCCTCAGATGGTCGCCTGGCAGGTGACGTGCAGCCGCTCGCGAGATTTGGAATATCGTGCATCGCGGACGACGACGGTAACCTTCAGGTTGGACGCGCGGGAGGCGGCGGGCGCGTCGGCATTGACTACTTCGAGAGCGAAATGACGCCTCAACACTTCGCCGGTCAAGCGGCGCGACAGGCAATTCTTCAACTTGATGCGGTTGCAACCCCAGCCGGGACCATGGAGGTTGTGCTTGGTCCAGGCTGGCCCGGGATTCTGCTGCACGAAGCAGTTGGTCACGGTCTGGAATCGGATTTCAATCGAAAACAGACGTCGGCTTTTAGCGGACTCATCGATCAACCCGTCGCGTCTGAGCTTTGCACCGTTGTCGACGACGGCACAATTCCGGATCGTCGAGGCTCGCTCAATATCGATGACGAGGGTTATCCGACAAGCCGGACCGTGCTGATCGAGAATGGAATTCTACGCGCTTACATGAGCGACTATTTGAACGCGGGTCTGACAAAGACCGAGCGCACAGGAAACGGGCGGAGGCAGAGCTACAAATACATGCCGCTGCCTCGAATGACCAACACGTTCATGCTCGGCGGGCCCGACAGCCCGGAGGACATAATCCGGTCGGTGAAAAAAGGCTTGTATGCCGTCCAGTTTGGCGGAGGCCAGGTCGATATCACCAGCGGCGAGTTTGCATTTTCCGCGTCCGAAGCTTACTTGATCGAAGATGGAAAGGTCACAGCGCCTGTTAAAGGCGCGACGCTGCGGGGCAACGGACCGGAGGTGCTTAAGCACGTAACAGCAGTAGGGAACGACTCGGCCCTCGATCCGGGAGTTGGGATCTGCGGCAAGGACGGCCAAAGCGTGCCAGTCGGAGTGGGAATTCCTACCATCAAGATCAGCGAGATGACAGTTGGCGGAACTCAGAAATGAGCGGCGGGTGTTCGAGGGCCGGCCGAGTGACGGTTGATTTTGGTGTTTGTTGACGGGAGGGCTCGGCAAAGGACTCAACGATAGGAAGTCCATCCAGACGAATGAAATTACAGCTTACTAAAGAGTTCGCGGCTGACGTTGCCGAACGAGCCGTTAAACGCGGAGCCAGCGCCGCTGAAGTGATTGTCAGGAAGAGAACTGAATTCTCGGTTGGGGTCAGACTGGGCGAAGTAGAGACCTTGAAAGAATCAACTGATCAGGGTCTCGGATTGAGAGTCTTGATCGACGGAAGACAAGCTTCCGTATCCGGTTCTGACTTCAGCGACGACGCGGTAACGTCTTTGATCGGGGAAGCCGTCGAGCTTGCCCGCCTCACCTCGCCCGACGACACAGCAGGACTCCCGGACGCCCAGGAGCTGGCGACTTCGATCCCGAATTTGGATCTGTACGACGAAGCGATCGAGCAGCTTTCAACCCAGGAGCAGATTGAAATGGCGTTGCGGGCGGAACGCGCCGCTCAGGAGTACAGCGATCAGATAATCAACTTTGACGGCGGAGGATTTGAGTCTTCCTACGGCTCGATGATTCTGGCCAACTCGCTCGGCTTTGCGGGAGAGTTCCGGACGACTTCTTGCTCACTGGCGTCGGTGCCGGTGGCGGCAGAAGACGGGAAAATGCAGCGGGACTATTGGTATGACGTCCGCCGCAAATTGGCTGACATGGATAGCCCGGAAGACATCGGAGTGATGGCGGCCAAGCGAACGCTGCGGAAGCTTGGCGGCAGATCAGTGCCAACGCAAACACTGCCCGTAGTGCTCGAACCGAATATGGCTAGCGATCTGCTTGGCGATATTTTTAGCGCCGCGTCCGGGGAGTCGGTATTTCGAAAAGCAAGCTTCCTGGTCGGTCAACTTGGCGAACAAGTGGCTAGTAACCGCCTGTCTGTCGTTGATGATGGCTCGATGATTCGCGGGCTTGGGTCACGCCCGTTCGACGGAGAAGGGTTGCCGACCCGCCGAACCGTGATGATTCGCAACGGCGTTCTAGAGAGCTACCTGCTGAATACTTACACCGCGCGGAAACTGGGGCTTCGATCCACGGGCAATGCGGGTCGGGGGCTTACCGGCGCGCCGGGCGTCGAGGCCGGAAATCTGTACATCGAGCCTGGGCCACACACTCCCGCTGAAATAAGAAAGGCCGCTTGGAGGGGCTTACTGATCACCGAGCTGCTCGGATTTGGAGTAAACATAGTCACGGGCGATTATTCGAGATCGGCTTCCGGAATTTTTATTGAGAACGGTGAGCTGACCTTTCCAGTTCAGGGCGTAACGATCGCCGGAAACCTGAAGGAGATGCTGACTTCGATCGAGATGGTTGGTAACGATCTTGACTTCAGGGGCAGCATAGTCTCACCGACGCTGTTGATTGGAAAGATGACCATAGGCGCTTAATCGCGCGCGGAGTTAGGTTCAATACGAGTTCGAGGAACATATGTTTGAGCAACCCGTAATCAAGTCTGAAAAGGACCGCTCGCAGACGATCATGATCTTGAGTGGCGTGGCCGTTCTAGCAGTGATCGCCTTGATAATCATTGTAACCTCTGTCGGAAGGCAGCCGGCGCAAACCGAATTGGCCCACGCCGGCTCCCCCGAGTTCGATGCTTATGCGCCGAACCTGAGAATCGGCAACCTCGACAAGCGAAGCGGCGAGAGGCTCAATATCAGATATGCTAGAATTCTTTGTACGGTCCACAATGCGGGGGACCAGGTGCTTGTCGGGCTTCAATTAAGGGCTGCAGTGATAGGAACGGGAGGGCAGCTGCTGAAGGAAAAGATCTTTACGACTGTGCCAAATAACAAGGACACGCTTGGGCCAAATCAAAGTATGAACATCGACGTGTCTTTGGAGCGAGTGCCTGACCCTTCGGAGATCATGGACATGACGGTCGAGCTCCACGGCTTGAAGCTGAAGTGAGCCTGCTACTGGGAACGCTTTATGGTTACGCCCGGAGGAGGGGAGAATTGAAATCTGCTATCTGGTGAAATGCTGTTCTCGCGCACATTGGTTAACAGAAAATCCATCCTCGCTCCACTGCGCTCAAAGATCACCATCCGCCTAACTTCAAACGTCGCCGGTGATACCTCTACCAGCAATTGCTTGAACTCTTCCGGCGCACGCTTCGGAAAGAGCCGTAGCACCTGATTGCCTGCGCCGACTGCAGTCTCGCCGGTTGCGGTCTCGATGCGCGAAAAATCACGTCGCAAGTTCCCCCGGCCTAACAAGAACAGAAATGGGATCTGAGGGTCGACGGTTTCCTTGATCGAGGAACGCGTGGCGGTTGTTTCGCCCTGCACATAGAAGAAAACGTTCTTGCCGTCGGAAATGAACAGCTTAGGTTCAGGGGTTGTATATTCCCAGCGCGCCTTTCCCGGCCGTTTAAGGAAGAGGTGACCCGCCTCGCGAATGACCCGCCCATCGGAGCCGTAGAAGGTTTGAATAAAATCTGCGTCGAGCCCCTGCATGCGCGAGTACTTCCGCTGCAGGCCTTCGATCAAAGTGTTCAGGTCTGGTGATTGAGAGGGAAGTAACGAGTACGCGCTGGCGCTGAGGACGACGCCGAGCGATGCAACTAACAGCCGGGTTAATCCGCCCTGCCGCAACCCAGGCGAAATTAATCGATTAACATTAAGACCACGCATAGATTCCATTGTGCTCAGCGGGTTGTAATCAGCGGCCCACAGACTAGTGTCCAGGCTAGACGTTTGTATTGGAAAAGACGTCTTCCAGCGAGGCGCGGCGCGGATTGATCGAAACGAGTTTGCCTCCACATTCACGTATCAAGGCCAGAGTGTCGTCAATGTCGCTTTCATTTCTAAGCACCAGATGAACACCATTGGGCGTGCCGGTTGCTGACTCCAGGGAGGACACTCGCGAAAACCTGCCGAGCGATGAGGAATCGATGCCTATGGCAATGACTTCCACGGCCGCGTCTTCGATGCCCGTAAGCTCGCGGACTGTGCCGCACCGGAAAAGCGTTCCGCGACTTAGAATCGCGGCGCGATCGCACAGCGCTTCGACGTCGGAGAGAATATGGGACGAGAAAAAGACGGTCTTTCCCTTCGCGCGAAGTGAGAGGAGCAGGTCGCGTATCTCCCGCCTCCCGATGGGATCTAGACCCGACATTGGTTCATCCATAAATACGATTTCCGGATCGTTGACCAGAGCTTGCGCGATACCGATCCGCTGAAGCATCCCCTTTGAATACTTTCTTAGTTGCCGAGCTCCGCGTTCGGAATCGAGCCCTACAAGGTGAAGCAGCTCGGACCCCCGCTTGCGCCCCTGGCCGGCGGGGATTCCAAAAAGCGCCGCGGTGTACTCCAACAACTCTCGACCGGAAAGATAGTCGTAGAAATACGGGTTCTCGGGAAGGTAGCCGATTCGAGCGCGTGTCGAAACGTCGTCGATTGGATTCCCGAGTATCCGGGCCGTACCCTTTGTGGGATAGATCAAGCGCAAAAGGAGCTTGAGCGTTGTTGTCTTGCCCGCTCCATTGGGACCGAGAAAACCGAATATCTCGCCCCGCCGAACCTCAAGGCTCAAGTGGTCGAGCGCGCGAACGGTTTTCTTCTTGAGGAAGCCGAGTTCGTAGTCTTTAGTGAGCCCGACAATTTCAATTACTACGTCGGAAGCGTCTCTGGCAGCAGCAGTCATTTCGTCGTTCTTTCGAGGCATTTTCCGGCCGCTCGCAGGAACACTTCGCGAATCTCCGAATCAGGGATCCGGTCGGCCTGCTCGCGCAGCGGCGCCGCTTGTTGTTCGGGGGCGGTGAAGTGAACTTCCTGAGGGGCTTCAGGTTCGCGAACGATCACGTCGGGGTTAACAACGTACTCGATTGTAGTTACCAGCGGAGCGCCAAGCAAAGAGTTTAATTTGAACAAAGCCTGCCCGCGCATACTCATCAATTGCTTTCGCCACGTCGCATCGGGCACTGCCACGATGAGCGTTTTTCTCTCGAGTCTGAGAGGCTCGGTAACCTTTCGAATAGGTCCGCCGACGGCCACCAGCCACGCCGCAAACACCGCTTGCTCGCGCACCTCATCGGAGTCACCGGCGTGGCGCAGCATCTGCGGAACCAGCATCAACAAGTCGGTAAGCATCGCCGTCACCTAAGCGGATTGATGATCGGGGCAGTCAAACGCCCGACTCTTACTAGCGACATGCAGATTGAAGCACTCGTTAGTGCTTTATCTTCGGCCAGTAGACCGCAAAGTCAAAGTCAGGATCGTTGGGTTCCTTGTGACACTGCATGCACCCAACTGGCGTCGCCATCGCGCCGTAGCCCTTGGCCGGATTACTCGCGTGACTGCGGCCGGGACCGTGACACTCTTCGCACTGCACGTTGGCAAATTGAGGCGTCGTGTAAAGCGACTGAAAGCCTCCCCTCTGAAAGCCCACGACGTGACATCGAACGCATTCGTTGTCGAATTGTTGGTTCTTCTTTTCAAGCGTAGCCATGGCGTGGGCGTGCCGTGTCGCCTGCCATATTTGATGTTCTTTTTCGTGACACGCTGCGCAGGCCTCGGCTCCAGCATAAGGCGACTCTGGAGCAAGCAGAGCCGCTGGTTTTGGTGAGCCGAAAGTCGCTTGCGCGCTCTGGCCCTGTTCATTGGTAAACTCGGTATGAGCGGCGGTGACGACTTCAACTGCTGCGGGGTCGTCCGGAATGTCGGAATCAAGGGCCACGTAACGGTTTACCTGGTTCTCGGCACTCCCGTCGCCCTTGACATAGACACGCATCTCGCCGAGGTACTTGGTCTGATTGTAGGCGTAGGTAATCGTGGCTCGATTGAAATGCTGGGGCTCATCCATCGAGCTGATCTGCCGCGCTCCAACAATCGTATCGATCTCCGGATTCTCGGTCGCCAATCTTTGACTGGAAGCCATGTCCATATAGGCCAACGCGACAATGAAATCGGACTTCTGCTTTAGCTCGGGCATCACTTTTTTGGCGGCTTCAAACGGATCGCCGATACGGTAGCCCGCGTAGACAGCTTCTTTCTCGGTTTGCGTTACTGGCTTTTGTTCCGTAAGACCGACGATGCCGACCCGGACTTTCTGTCCGACAGCGCCGCGTTTCAACGTAATCTCGCGAATCACGTAAGGAACCGGAGCCCGATGCTGCTGGTCCAACGGTTGGATATTGGCCGAAATCAGCCGTTTCATGAACGGGTGTTCATCGACTCGCTTGTCGTAGCCATCCGTTTTTAAAAGTTCGGCGATATACGGCAGGTCCAGATAACTGATATTGGCGGCGTCTTGATGAAAATCGCCATACCCCTTGACTACCCACTTATTTTTTGTCATAACCTCGGCGGGTAGTTGATCGGCACTGAATCGATCATCGGTGAACAGGTTGCCCGCATCAACAACGAGCATCGGAACTTCTAAATTCGATCTTTGCTTGAGAGCCTTGATATAGCTGACACGCCGTGCCAGTCCACCCATAGGGTGGCTCGGTCAGCCACAGGTTTCCAGGCTGCCGTGAATGTCAGCGCCGTACATAATCGTAAACGCGTAGCCGTCATCTTCACCTAAACGCTCTTTTATCTTTGGGTCGTTCAGGTCAAAACTAACAGTTTCAGTGCTGTCATCAGATTCCAGATTGCTGGAACGAGAGCAGCCGTGGTTGATTATTGCAAGCGTCGCTACAAAACAAACAATGACCATCAGGGATATTCTTCGACGCAAGGCAACCTCCATATCAATCGGTTTTCTGCGGGGCCAGGTTTAAGATTTCCAGTGCCGGGATTCGACCTATCAGTGGATAAAACCAAATGCCGGAGAGGGAACCAACAATTGTCCTAGCTTCAGGGTCTCCGCGGCGCGCCGATTTGCTCAAGCAAATCGGAGTTGAATTCGAGCTGGCACCCAGCGAAATCAACGAGCGGCCTCATCCTGGTGAGGCACCGGCCGATTATATCACACGGCTTGCACGCGCTAAAGTTATTGCTGTTGCGAGACAGCGAGAAACCGGGCTGGTTATTGGGGCTGATACAGTGGTTGTACTGGACGGGCGACTGCTCGGGAAGCCTGCCGATGAGGCAGAAGCCCGCTGGATGCTGGGGGAATTGTCAGGAAAGTGGCATGCCGTAATGACCGGCGTCGCGCTCTACGATGTTGCAACACGCCGCGAGGTCGCCGACTATGACAAGACGCTTGTTAAGTTCGCAGTCCTTACGGAAAAGGAAATCGAGTGGTACGTGACCACCGGCGAACCAATGGACAAAGCCGGCTCATACGGCATTCAAGGGTTCGGCGCGGTATTCGTCGAAGAGATCGCCGGTAACTTTTATAATGTAGTCGGGCTGCCCCTTCCTCTCGTCTACCGCCTGGCGCGAAGGCTCGGATACTCTTTCTTGAAGTAACCTCCCCATCGGTAGAAAGGAATTTCGCATGAGCAGGATCGAAGGCAAATCGGCCGTCGTAACCGGAGCAACTCGCGGAATCGGTCTCGCGATCGCCCGCTCTTTCCTGGAAAAAGACGGTCGAGTGTTCATTTGTGCCCGAGATGGAAAAGAGGTAGAGAAGACCGTTTCGGTTCTACGATCCGAGTACGGCGAGAACATCAACGGGAGAGCGTGCGATGTGCGCGACTACGAGTCCGTCCGATTTCTGTTCCGCGAAGTCCGGAGGACGTTCGCAGGGCTCGATATTCTGGTAAACAATGCCGGAGTCGGCTCACACAACTATGTCGAGCAAATGTCCGTGGAAGAATGGAGAGCAACTGTCGAAACCAACCTCACGGGCGTCTTTTATTGTTGCCATGAGGCGTTGCCTCTGCTTAAGGAACGTGGCGGCTTTATCATTAACATCGGGAGTTTGGCGGGAAAGAACACTTTTCCGGGAGCCGCGGCGTACTGCGCGTCGAAGTTTGGACTGATAGGTTTTTCAGAAGCCTTGATGCAAGAGGTGCGGTACGACCATATTCGTGTCAGCTGCGTCATGCCCGGCTCAGTGAACACGAGCTTCGGCCGCGGCGGCGAGCAGGATGCCGCGACGACCTGGAAGCTGGCGCCTGAAGACGTCGCTCGGGTTGTCGTCGATTTGATCGAGCTTGACTCGCGAGCGCTTGCGAGCCGGGTCGAGATCAGGCCATCCGAGCCGAAAAAGTAGTGGTTCCTAGGCATTGACGCTGCCGGCACGCTTGCAGCTGTCAGTTAGCTGGTAGTTGAAACCGGGAAGCGGCCGCAGCATGCCTGAGGGCACTTATATTGGGAGGCTCTCCCATTGGATGGGCGATTACTCCAGTCAACGGCGATCAAACCGGCGCTCGTTGACACGCGAAAACTGCGCTTGTTATGATTCGCGCTGGTCGTTAGGGATTGTACAAAATCACACCGGAACCTGAGTATGGCAACAACCGAAACTGAATTAACTTCAACGTCTGAATCTCCGCCTGCCGCCGCACCGGCTGTCAAGATCATGCCCAAGAAAGGTGACTCGGTATTAGACAAGATCTTGCGCTTACTGAGCTCGGTGCGCTTCGGCATCATAATGCTGAGCACCCTGCTTCTGTGCTGCATGATCGGAATGTTGGTCATGCAAGTTAATGTCGATGGCTTCCAGAAGTACTACACTAATCTCAAGCCCGCGCAGAAGCTGGTCTATGGATCGTTGGATTTCTTCGACATCTACCGCTCGCGATACTTCACTCTTTTGTTGGCCGTCACGGGTTTAAATATCATACTCGCCTCGATCGATCGCTTTCCGGCGGCGTGGCAATACATACGAAAGCCCAAGCTCAGCGCTTCGCCGAAGTTCATTGCGGCCCAGATGTTCACCGCTGAAGCTGTTGACCACTCCGACCCGCAGAGGGTTGCTGAGAAAGTAAAAGCAGCCTGGCGAAGGCGTGGTCTCCGATCCCGGATCAGCCAGGAGAACAATCGAGTGACCGTTTTCGCGCAGCGGAATCCGTGGAATCGACTTGGCGCCTACGTAGTGCACGTAGCCTTGCTTACAATCTTCACCGGGGGCTTTCTTACCAGTCGTTACGGCATCGGCGGCCCCATGGAAATCAAGCCTGGAAAAACGTCGAACGCGTTTCAGACGAGCGAAATTACACTCGAGGGCAGCCGTGAAGCTCAAGCGTTTTTGCCGTTCCAGATCGAGTGCACCGACCTGGAGCAGATTTTGATCAGACCAGAGGGCAGTCTCGACAATTCGAACACCATCGACTGGCGGAGCTACATCAGGATCATCGACAAGGAACGGAACGTCCAGCAGGACATGCTGGTCCATCTGAACAATGTCGGCGACTATCGCGGGTATAGGTTCTTTCAGAACTCGTTCCTGCCCGTCGGCAACGCCCGCCACATTACGATTGCGTTCGAACCGGCTGCCGGCGGCGGCGCCAGCTTGCCCCCGCTAACCATAAAGCGCAACGGTTCCGCGGATGTTCCAGGTATTGGCACGGTCAGATATGTGGCCTTCTTTCCGGATTTCGATGTCGATCAGTCGGGCCCAACAACGCTGTCGCGAGACTACAACAATCCCGCGGCCCAGCTGGAGATAACCGGACCCGACGGCAAGCGAACAATGTCTTTTGCCTTCAATCCGCAACTTGCGGAGCAGTATCTGACCAAAGCAAACGAGAAGGTCGGAAAAGAGGGCGGAGAGAACCCCCTGCTGGTAAATGGAAACAAAATCATATTGAGAGACTTCGAGAAGGTATCACTCACTCACACGCTGACTATCCAGTACGATCCGGGACGCACGCCGGTGTACATCGGGTTCACGCTGCTGGTTCTGGCATTAAGCAGCGTTTTCTTCTTCTCGCATCAGAGGGTGTGGGCGGTCATTGAACCAAACGGCGAGGGTTCGAAGATCTACTTTGGTGGAAACACAAACCGGAACAGGCCTGCCTTTGAAGGCCGGTTCAATTCGCTGGTCCAGTCTGTTACGGGAGGAGCAAAAAATGAGTAGAGCCATCAAACACGAGGAAGCGATGTTGCCGGAGCTGGAACTGACGGTTCCTGAAAAGGCAATCGGCTACTTGCCGATCGTGGCTCCTATTCTGGGCGCGGTATTCCTGGTGATGGTGCGCATTCAAGCCGGGCGCCCGGTGGGGTTTCTTTACTGTGACGCTCTGATCATGCTCGCATTGATCAGTTACATTTGCGCCGCTGTTTTGCTGGTTACCAACATTTTCGTCAAGGAGAGAGTCCTGGAGCGGCTAAGTTTGTTCATGGTCGCGATAGGTTACTGCTTCAACCTGACAGGCTGGATGATACGGTGGGTCGAGGCAGGCGATAAAGAGGGTTGGAAAGAAGGCATCAACGGTGTGTGGCGATACTTTCCGCTGGATAACCTCTACGCGTTAACCCTTGGTTTCTGCGCAGGAGCTGCATTGACGACTCTGGTGGTAATTCGCAAGCCGAAGTACCGCGCGCTGGGTGCACTCTCAATGCCGATTTTGGTGGTCATTCTCGCGCTTGGGATGATGCTGGGAAGCGGGATCAGCACGTTGCCTCCGATTCTTGATAGCTACTGGCGGCCAATTCATGTGTCCATCGCTACGCTTGCTTACGGCGTGTGCCTGGTAAGCTTCGGTCTTGCGTTCGCGTATTTGCTGAAGGACGGCATCCGCTTCGAAGGCGTTGCGATATGGACAGCTTTCTACGGGCTGCTCACCCTGGTAATGCTGGGGTTTGGAACGACCAGCGCTTTCGAGGTTTTCCGCGGGCAATATTCCGTGAACCTGTTTATCGAAAAAAGCTCGCTTCCGTTACGTGCTGAGTTGCCGATGGTTGGGCCCTTGATGTTGCTCGCCCTGATCGTTCTGGTCATTTCGGTTGCGCTGTTTGCGCTCGACCACTTCAATAAAGATGAAAAGGCGAGGGTTTGGGGTTGGAGGCTATTCCATGGTGCGGTAGTTTTGCAGGCCGTGGTGTTGATAGCGCTGTTCTACCAGATGAACAACCTTGACAACCCGGCGGCCCACATATCTCCTCGTGAGTATCCTGCTTTCAGCGTCTGGATGTCGGAGCAATCGCAGCAGAATCTCACGCCTGATGATGCACAAAGGTGGGTAGTGCAAAACTCGTCGAGTCTAAAGTTGGGCATGACGTCGAATCCTGTGGAATTCGGCGCGCTGATCGGACTGTTCGTCGCTCTGTTTCTTGTCGCGCTGTTCTCGTGGAAGCGGGAGCCGCTCTTGTCAGCGTTACCACCGCTTAAGACGATTGATTCGCTGTTGTACCGCACAGTAGGAGTTGCATTCCCGCTGTTGTCTCTGCTGCTGATCACCGGAGCGGTGTGGGCGAATGAGTCGTGGGGGCGCTATTGGGGATGGGACTCAAAGGAAGTCGGCGCACTGGTAGCGTGGATGAGTTATGCAGGTTTCTTGCATACTCGCATTGCCCACGGATGGAGAGGCCGAAGAAGCGCTTACTTTGCGCTGCTGGGATTCGCGCTGGTGATATTTACGTGGCTGGGAGTGAGCTTCATCATCCCAGGCCTCCACTCTTATGCCGGCGTGTAGCGTTGAGCGCAGCACTTACGTTGTATGAAAAAGGGCGAGTTTCGCACTCGCCCTTTTTAATCGGTGCTAGCGGTTCCTCGAGAGGCTGGGGAGCCAGTCTCAAACGATTTGTAACTCATTTTCTCTAAGACACTTCAATAATCGAAGATTTTCCTCGGCAGTCGCGCTTTGAAAGTCCTCGGGGCTAGTCCAGGCCCAAATGCTGAGCGTCGCGGAGTTGTCGGTTATCGCAGTGACTCGCACCACGGGCTCGGGCGTTTTCAGAATTCTAGGGTCATCACCCAAAGCTGCCTTGATTGCGTCGATCGCAATCTCGACATCATCTTCTCGAACCTTCAGCGTGAGCTCCAAACGGCGATGCTGGCTGAGAGAGTAGTTCACGATCTTCGAGCCCCACACCTTCGAGTTCGGCATGATGACCCTTACGCCGTCAGTGGTTGTCATCTGCATATTGACCATCGTCAGTTATACCAATCGACAATGAGACCGCGCGAAGAAAGAAGCTCTTGAGTAAAAGATCATCTCGAACGCGGCTTCGATTGAGAATCGAGCCTATCCAACGCCTGCTAAGCTTTGCTCCGAGCACGCCGAGAATCAGGATGATCAGAGCGCCTATCCACCGCGGACCATGGGCAATCACGAACGCTTTGACAGTGTCGAATTGAGCCATTGTCATTTCAGGATCTGCGCCCTCGGCAGCCACAGGGAAGGTACAGCTCCAATTGGCGAGGCGCAAGGCGTCCTCACATGTTGTGAATGTCTTGCCGGATGAGAAAGGTATTGAGAATCGAGGTGCGCTCTTGGTAGTATTACACCATCCGTATTTCACCTCGTGGGAGATCAATCGGAATGTTAAAAGTTGCAGTTTGGCTGCTTGCCATACTTGGGGCCGGCGCGGGAGTTGTGACCCCCCCCGATCATCTATTGAGTAAGATCGAAGAAGGAAGGGAACTGCTCAAAACAGAATCAGTGCAGATGATTACTGGCACGGTAGGCACCCGGCGCGTACGAGTCGGACGGCGTCAATACAAAGAGGTTCCAATCACCGGGATAATCGGCCGCGAAATGGCTTTGGCGATCCTTGACGCCGACGGCAGTATCAGACTTGCACGAGCGATCAAACGCGATCCGGGTTTTGAAGTTCTCAGCCCGGATTTCATATTGTCGATGCGCCGGGAGAACGGCATTAATTCAGACATTGCCGTTATCAGTCCGGCAGGCGGCAAAGTTGTCGCGGTAAAGTATCCGGTGTCCAACGAGAGCAACCGCTTTGGACCGGGCGATTCGGTCATACAAGCCGTGTACACTCCCTATTCGGCTGAGATAAAAACCGAGGACGTAGTCAAGAAAGGCATCGATGTAAAGAACGGCTTCATTGAGAAGGCCTATTCGCGGCTCCGGGCCCGCGGCGTTTTGTCGCGAGCATTTCCCGGACGTCGAGTCGTCGACGTCATACCGAAAGACGTGCTTCGAGTGTTGTTGTTGAACGAGCATATTGACCCGGGCGAATTCAAGAGCGCGGGACTGACCAAGCCGCTGGCTGAGCGAGTGTTGACGGTGATCGGGACCAATCGCGAGAAGGCGTACGCATATTCAATCAGCTCGGCTGGAGCTCGCGGGCTGGTGCAGATGATACCTTCGACCTACACGCTTCTCATGAACCGGTATTCTGCTGCCGGCCTCAAAGCTGATTTCCACTCGGCAATGGCAGATCCGATCAATGCAGTAATGGCGCAAGTGTTGTTGTGCGATTCGGATTGGGAATCGATCAGGGCTCGGACCGACATGCCGGCGGAACGCGTTGGACCCTATCTCGCAGCCGCATACAACGGCGGCGTCGGTCGGGTCTTATCGGTATTGTCCAACGAGCAGACCGATTGGATGGAAGATCCTGATTCGAACAGTCGCCCGACCAGGACCGTCTCAAAGAAGGTGCCGGTCAGAATTCGCACTCGCAGCGGCCGGGTGGCGAAGCGATACGTTGTTAAGAGATACACTCAGCCGATCTTCAAGAATGAGACCAGCAAGTACGTAGCGCAGTACCACTGGATTAGTGACTATCTGGCCGAGCGCTCAAAGCCCGGAACTCCGCCGCGTAATGTCGAAGCGCGATAGAGGTTGCGCAAACCAGGTCTTCAAAAGCCGCCGCTGATTGGCGGCTTTTGGTTTTATGCGGTTTGTTAGTGGTTCTCTGTAATGTGTACAACTGGGGTCGGCATCGGTTGGATTATAGAAATAGAGAAGGGCCAAAGCGATCAGCACAGCCCCCGTTGCCCTGATCA
>JBASRM010000149.1:0-15885 GCA_049273835.1 Blastocatellia bacterium
GGAAGAAATACCTCGGCGAGATCATGACATCCGAGATGGGCAAACCCATCAAATCCGCCATCGCCGAAGCTGAAAAGTGCGCGTGGGTTTGCCGCTACTATGCCGAGAACGCCGAGCGCTTGCTTGCAGACGAAATGGTGGAAACCAATGCGGCTCGCAGTTTTATCCGCTATCAACCGCTCGGACCAGTCCTCGCGGTGATGCCGTGGAATTTTCCGTTCTGGCAAGTGTTTCGGTTCGCCGCGCCCGCACTAATGGCCGGAAACGTCGCGCTGCTAAAACACGCCTCAAATGTCCCGGCTTGTGCCCTGGCTATCGAAGACATCTTTCGTAAATCCGAGTTTCCCAACGGCGCGTTTCAGACCCTGTTGATCGGCTCGGACAAGGTCGCGAGCTTGATTGAAGACCCTCGCGTGAGGGCGGTGACCTTGACCGGGAGCGAACCGGCTGGACGGCAGGTCGCAAGCGTCGCCGGCAAGTTCCTCAAGAAGACGGTGCTCGAACTCGGAGGCAGTGATCCTTTTATTGTAATGCCGAGCGCCGATACCACGGCGGCTGTCGAGACTGCTGTAACCGCTCGAACAATCAACAACGGTCAATCGTGCATCGCCGCCAAGCGCTTCATCGTTGCGGAAGAAATCTACCCGGATTTCGAACAACGGTTTGTCGAGGCCATGGAGTCGCTCAGCGTCGGAAATCCGCTTGACGATACGGTCAAGGTGGGGCCCCTCGCCACCGCGCAGATTCTTGCCGATCTCGAAGCGCAGGTGCGGAAGTCAGTTGAACTCGGCGCGCGGGTTCTGTGTGGTGGAAAACGACTCGCTGATAAGGGTTACTACTACGCGCCTACGGTGCTGACTAACATTCCGCGAAATTCGCCGGCGTACACCGAGGAGTTGTTCGGACCGGTCGCCTCGCTGTTTAAAGTGAGAAATATCGACGATGCAATACGACTTGCAAACGACACTTCATTCGGTCTTGGAGCGAGCGGGTGGACCGGCGAGATCGGCGAGCAGACGCGGTTCATCGACGAAATCGAAGCCGGATGTGTTTTTATTAACGGAATGGTCGCGAGCGATCCGCGCTTGCCGTTTGGTGGTGTGAAGAATTCAGGCTATGGCCGTGAACTCGGGGCCGCCGGTATTCGGGAGTTCGTCAACATCAAAACCATTTGGGAGAAGTAACCCGAGGCCGCAGTCGGGGACGCGGTGCCCGCAAATCATTGGTCCTATCTGGATGCGGCGCGCCGCAGCGGACGTGCTGAAAAACTTGCAAGTCCGCTGCCGCGCGTATCGCTTTTCCCATTCACTCAATCACCATTGAAGGCCCAAAGCGACCTTGCTTGGGCTTGAAATGGAACCTCACCGCGGCGCTGTTATTTGTGTAGTCGGACTCAGGGAACAACTGCTCCGGGTTGACCTGATCTTCCAGTACATAATCTCCTTCGGCCACCGCTGTCATTTGAACGAATTGGCAACCGAGCAGGAAAACATACTGGTCGGCCCAGCCAACCTTTAATCCCTGGTTCTGACTGCAAGACCGATACTTGGGAGGCCCTGGCTGTACATCGCCGAATTTGTATGGAGCAACGTCGATGACACAGAACCCTTGCTTGCGGCCTACTATCAGCTCGCCTGACGCTCGGGCGGCCGCTAGCAGTGACGCGTTAATCCCAGTGCTGGTCGGCTGGGCCAGGTTTCTGTTGGCCACCCAATTTTCGTAGCCTGCCAGCGTCCACAACCGGTAATCAGCATATTCCTGGAAGTGCAAATGCTGATGGCACTCGCTGAACCGGAAAAGGTTGCCGCAGTTAGAAGGGTTCCCGATAACCAGGTCGGCCTGCCCGATATTCGGCGTACTGGACGTGAAACGCAGCACCAAATGCGTTCCCGGAGCATCTACGCAGCCTTCGATCACCGTGCAGGAATCGGGTCCGAATGTTTCTTCGGTGACAATCATCTGCGCCTTCATCAGCGCCCCGTCCACGATAAGATCGGGTCGCAGAGGACCAGTCGGGATCGCGCAAGGTCCTAACTGGGCTACAACCGGAGGTGGTGGTGTTAGAACACACAACGCAGCTACAAGAGTGAGTGGCTTCACCCAGGTGAAAAATTTAATTCTCATGGAATCTCCTTCCGTTAGTGGCGGTAATCCTTGTGAGGGAATCGGTCGCCGGGACAGCGAAAGAGTATTAAATCAGGAGGGCGAAGTCAACATTGTCACGGGAAGACAAAGTACACAGCTAAGCGCTGCCGGAAGCGCTGTCCTTGAGGACGAGCACCACCGGCAACGTTTTGAGGGATTACCGTCCGGTACGAGCGACTGCCTGTCCCGGCAGTGCTTTGCGCGGGAGCTTCTTCTCGCGCATCGCAGCGTTGTATGCGAACGCCGCCATGATCGTAGCCGCCTGTTTCATGTCAGCTTCCTGGATGCGATCATACACGTCCATATTCGAGTGGTGAGTCCGCGTGTCGTACTCAATCTGGTCCTGTATGAACTGGAACCCTGGCAATCCAACACCGTCGAAAGACAGATGATCGGTTCCGCCGGTATTCGATATCGAGAGAGTCGCGAACGCATTTTCCTTTGTTGTACCAACCAGGTCCTTGAACGGTGCGAACCACGCCCTGAAGATCGACCGCACCTCCTCGTTGCCTTGCAGGTAAATACCGCGGATCTTGCCGGTGCCATTGTCCAGGTTGAAATAGCCGGCGAATTTCTCGTGGGCGGGTTTGAGCTCGAACTGCGGAGGCGTTTGCGGTTCGGCCGGAGTCTGCCCCGCGCCGAAGCGAGGATCGGGGCCGAGCCGCTTTCCGAAATGCTCAGCCACATAAGCTCGTGAGCCGAGCAGGCCCTGCTCTTCACCGCTCCACAGCCCGATTCGAATCGTGCGGCGAGGCTTCAAGCCAAGCGTCTGGAGTATCCGCAGCGCTTCCATGCATACAGCCGATCCTGCCGCGTTGTCAGTAGCGCCAGTTCCACTGTGCCACGAGTCGAAATGCGCTCCGATCATAACGATCTCGTCTTTTAGATCAGTGCCCGGAATCTCGGCGATCACGTTGTGGCTCATCAGATCCTGATCGTGGTACTTCGCCGAGACGTTGAACTCAAGCTGAACCGGAGCACCTCGCTCAATCATCCGGATGATGCGGTTGTAATGCTCGACGGCCAAAACAACTTGAGGGAGGATCGGGGGCGCGTCCTTGTCGCGCACAGTCTTCTGTTTGTCGCGCGGAGTGCCTTCGGGATAGGCGAGAGTGGCCGATTGAACAAAAAGCGTCCCGCCATCGCCGCGTCCCGCCGGTTCCAGAACCAGCGCCGCACCTTCGGCTTGTAGCATTTCCCACTTCTTGTTCTGTAGCGCCATCGCAGCCCGCTGCTCGTCCGAACCTCGTCTTCCGGGGCCACCCTGCCCGCCGGCGCCCTGCGGATCCGCATCGGCAAGCCTCAACAATTCCTGGTCGCTTTGACGGCGGCCCAGCGCTTCAAACTGTGCCTTGACTTCGCGAGGAGCCGACAACAAAACAATCGCGCCCTTGAACTTGCCTCTGTATTTATCGAAGTCCGCTTCGGTCTTCGCCTCGAAATAGACCGGCCTTCCGCGCACCACCCCATTTGTGCTGGGCGACCAGGCCTTCGGATAGGCGATCAGCGGAAAGTAATGCGGCTGGATCATCCCCGCCGAAAACCCTTCCAGTGACCATCCGCGGCCGAACGGTCCCCACGCTTCGAGGTGCGAGTTCTGCAACCCCCACGCGGCCAGCTTTTGTTTGGCCCACTCCTGCGCCACGCGGATGTTGGGCGAACCGGTGAGCCTGGCGCCCGGCACGTCGGTTAAGTAGCTGAGCGTGTCCATCACCCGCGAGCGATTCATTCCTTCTTCTTTGATCTTGCTGATCGCCTCCTGATCAAACTTTTCCTGAGGTCCTCCGGCATTGACAGCAACGCCCGACGCCAACGAAGTCATGACCGTCAGCAGAATAGCAGTGTATCGTTTGAGCATTGTTTCCTCCGTGTGAGATCGTTAGAAAGTGTGAGTGTTGTTTTGTCTAGAGTTCCATGTACCAAATCGCGATGCCCGTGGTTACTGTTTTGTCGCGGTTTCGCGTTTGGGCTCCAGTACCAATCGTGCAGCCGTGTACTTCTCGACCTGTTCTCGCGAGAACAGCAACGGG
Source organism: Blastocatellia bacterium (assembly GCA_049273835.1). Lineage (GTDB taxonomy): Bacteria > Acidobacteriota > Blastocatellia > UBA7656 > UBA7656 > Onstottus_A. Next base: position 4,176 of record JBASRM010000149.1, read on the forward strand.
AAGTACCTGCCTTGCGCCCAAAGCTCCACCAAGTCGCCGTAATGTGGGCTTCCCGGTTGCCCCGATTGACCGGGCACATTTATCGCAACCGACTTGTCCCAGTCGCTGAGATCAAGTATCTCGCGAAAAGATGCGCCGCTTCGCTGAATAAACCTCGCCCCGGCGGTTGCGTTGACCGTGTTCCCGTCACCTCCTCGAGGGACCGCCTTCAGATCAAAAACTGCGCGACGCGCATCATCAGTGGAAAGAGGATGCTTGAACTCGGCAAGGTGAAGGTCGCCCCATCGCCACTTTTTCATGTCCTGCCCCAGCCGGCCGCGAAGGTCGCTAACAGCTTCGTCCAGACTCTTCAACAGGAGTGTCGCTTCTGGTTGCCGGTCCGCTCCAAAGGTTTTGCTGTTCGGGTCCCTCAAAGCTCGAAGCATGGTCGTAAACAGTGACCCGCCGGTGATCAGTGTCTTAGCTTCAGAAGGAACAACAAGCCCCGCGAAGTTTCCGCTGAGTTTCTGCAGCCACATCTCATAAAGCGCGGCCGCCGCCGAATCTCTTGACAATATCCTGTCCCAGCTCACAAGAAGATCGCGACCCTGACGAACCGCGGAATTATCGATCCTCAAGCCTTCGAGCAACGGCACGAGCTCGCGCGCGGGAAGCGAGCTCTCGTCGTGCTGCAGCCGCGCGAAGTCTTCGATAGTGAACCGGTCGCCCTTCCGCAAAACCTCTTCTATACGGCGAAAGCGGTACGGCGCCGACCACTCGAAGTTGATCTCGTGCTTGTAGCCTTCGGGAATGATTTTGTGATTCGCGGTGGCGATGAAGTTATTTGATGGGTTGTAGGCGCGTGGCAGTTCCGACAGCGGCAACCATCCCTTCCATTCGTACCGGCCCGAACTTCCGGGAACGGGAAGCAAACCGGACCATCCCTGCCGCAGTGGCGCGGAGCCGGCGGCTTGCCACCCGATGTTGCCGTCTACATCCGCGTACACAAGGTTCTCCGAGGGAACTCGCCATCGCTCGAGCGCCTTCAAAAACTCTCGCCAATTCTTCGCGCGATTCAGGGAGAGCGATGCAAGGTAGCCCGCCGACCCAGGCTCGCTGCCGACCCATCTCAAGGCGTATGCCCGGTGACGCGTTGGATCTTCGTAGATGACCGGTCCGTGACGCGTAAACCGAAGCTCGACTTCAACCGGAGAAGGGTTTCCCTTTACTTTGACGGATTCGCGCTCGATCCTCATCTTCTCCCACTTGGCTTTGTAGCGATACCAGGTTGGATCGGAGGGATTGGTGTCTTCCACGTAAAGGTCTTGTTGATCGATTCCGACGATTGTGAATCCGAAACCGACTCGATCGTTGTGGCCCGCCGCGATTCCCGGCAGGGTAGGTTCTCCGGCGCCGATCACGTTCCACCCCGGACCGTTCAGGTGTACGAGGTATCGAAGCGACGGCAGGCTGATATTCCTATGAGGATCGTTCGCAAGAATCGGCTTGCCAGTTTGGGTAAGCGCGCCGCTAACCACCCAGTCGTTCGAGCCCTCGGTTGATTGACTTGACCCGAACGAGACCGCCCCGCTTGCCGCTCTCGCCGCCCCGAGAATCTTGCTGTCGATCCCGTTTAGATCGAGACCCACGGGGACCTCGAGTTTCTTGAATGGGTCCGTCTCCACAAGCTCGCCGGTCTTGTCGGCGCCCAACAGTCGTACAAGCTGCGCCCGCGAGACTTCGGTCGAGGCGTTGCGCGTCATGACATAGCCCGCCATTCGCGTGAGACACACCTCAGGCGTCCAGGGCTCAGGGCGAAGGCCGGTCAGTTGAAACTCGATCGGCAAACGATCGCGGCTCGTATCGATGAAAGCATTCACTCCACGCACGAATGATTCTATGATCGACTTCGCATCCGGAGCATAGCTTGTCCATTCGGCGTGCATATCGCCGCGATAGCGCATGAGCCGCGCAAACTTGTCTCGCTCGAGGGCCGATGGCCCGAGGACCTCCGCAAGCTTACCTTCGCCGGTCCGCCGCCATATTTCCATCTGCCATAACCGGTCCTGAGCCGCGACGAATCCCTGGGCGAAGAACAAATCGTCTTGTGTTTGGGCATAAATGTGCGCGACGCCCCAGGTGTCACGCAGCACTTCGACCGGTTTGGATAAACCTGCAAGCTCGAGGCGTCCGGAGGTCTGAGCCAGCGCCGCATGAGCTCGCTTGGCGAGGTCGCCGGCATCGACTTTAGTGTGTGCCGCCGGATTCGCGGACTGTTGGTTCCGGCTCGAAACGATCGGAACGAAGCAGGCGAGAGCGAGAGCTATCGCGGCGAATTTTTTCATAACCATGCCTTCACTGGAGATTCGATGTGACTGCAAGCCGAAGATTCCCACTGTGCCTTTGGAAGAACCGTTATGCTATTGCGGAGGGCGGCCGGCGTCAACCGGTGCGGCGAGTCGAAGACCGTGACGTGCTCAACGTGGATTCGCACAGGTCAGCGCAAATCTGCGAACTCAGATCAGCGCAAAAAATAGGCAAGAGGTTCCACAGCGAAAAGAGGATTTTACTCGACCGATGATTGCCAGCAGTACTACCGTGTGTATAATCGCTCAGACCGTAGTTCCTGGGTAAACATTGTTTTGGGCAAGACCACCGCAGCCCGAGCTGGCAGATGCAAGACAAGCCCGATTACCTGGAACATCGGAAGAGGCTCCGCGAGAGATTTCTGAAAGCGGGTGCTGAAGCGCTTCACGATTACGAGCTGCTTGAACTGCTGCTTACCTACGCCATCCCTCGAGTCAACGTCAAACCCGCAGCCAAAGCTTTGATGAAACGTTTTGGAACGCTGAACGGAGTGCTCGACGCCGGTCAGCCCGAACTGGAAAAAGTCGCGGGTGTTGGCGCGACATCGGCTATCTTGATCCGGCTGATCAAAGAGCTTTTCGCCGCGTATCTGGAAGAGCGAATGGAAGGCAAGGACGTTCTATCGTCCCCGGGAGCGGTGGTGGATTTCGCGCGGATGAAACTTGCAGGGCTTCCGCACGAAGCCTTTATGGTGATCTACCTGAACGTCAAGAACCGGGTGATAGAACACGAGGTGTTGCACGAAGGCACGGTGGACCGCGCGGTAGTTTATCCTCGACGAATAATCGAAGGCGCGCTTACTCACAAGGCGGCGGGTTTGATTTTGAGTCACAATCACCCTAGCGGCGACCCTGAGCCTTCACAGGAAGACAAACGCCTGACGCGTTCGGTAATCGAAGCCGCACGCACGATCGAGATTCGAGTGCTGGATCACATCATCGTCGGCAAGAACGGGTATTTCAGTTTTCAAGAGAATCGGTTGTTGGCTTAAAGAGAGCAACGCTAAGAATGATCAGACTCTTAAGAGATTATCCTGTTTATCAGCTCAAGGTGGTCCTGGTCGACAGCAATCCTGCGATCTGGAGAGTTTTTCAAGCCAAGAAAGAGACGACGCTGACTCAGCTTCATCGCGTTCTACAAATCGTGATGGGTTGGGTCTTAACGTAGAGCGATGCCGCGCCCGACGGCGCGATTGCTTACGCCGCAAGCGGTGTGCTATAAGCCTTCCGCCGTCGACTGCTGATATCGACTGGCTGGAAAACTGCGCGTCCTCAAGGGCACTCCTCTGACGACTGGAAAAAAGCATGGCCAATAAAAAAGATGACGACCGACCGGTTACTCCTGCCACCGACCCGGATGCTTATGAGCGCGAGGAGACCACCGATCTAAAGGACACTACACCCGACGCGCCGAAGGGCATGCCACTACACACCCGTATACTGATCGGGTTGATAACCGGCGTCGCCACCGGAATCGCTACAAACTATATATGGGGTGGTGACAATAGCCGGGTCACCTGGATCGTAGCGAATATCACCGAACCAGTAGGCCAGCTTTTTCTTCGGTTGCTGCTGATGACCGTGATACCCCTCGTTTTTTCGTCACTGGTGATCGGCGTCGCCGGAATCGGCGATGTCCGCAAGCTGGGACGCGTCGGACTGAAGACCCTCGCTTACACAATAATCATTTCGGCGGTATCGGTCGTGATCGGGCTTACCCTGGCGAACACCGTCCGGCCCGGAAAGCGAATTGATCCCGGGACTGCGGCCGCGCTCGAGGCGCGCTATGGATCGGACGCCACAAAACAGGTGGAAGATGCGCAAAAACCAGGCGCGGGCGACTCGGTGCTGATGACAGTCGTAAAGACGATCGTTCCCACAAACCCCATCGCCGCGATCGCCGGCGTGAAGCGCGATCCGAAGGAAGGCGACACGCCCAACATGATTCATTTGATGTTCTTCGCGTTGATTCTGGGCATCGCCATGACGATGATCTCGCCTTCGGTCTCAGCGCCGTTCGTGCGTGGACTGGAGGCGCTTTATGAAATCTCCGCAAAAATCATCGACATAACCATGAAGTTCGCGCCCTTTGCAGTTGCTTGTTTGCTCTTCAACAACACCGCGCGTTTTGGGCTGGATCTGCTGTGGGCGCTGGCGTGGTTCGTGGTGACGGTGCTCGCCGGATTGGCGCTGCATATGTTCGGTGTGTATTCGCTCTCAGTCTATTTCCTTTCGCGGTTGTCTCCGGTCGATTTTTTCCGTCGCATAAAGACGGTGATGCTGACCGCATTTTCGACTTCCTCTTCCAACGCGACGCTGCCGACTGCCCTGCGTGTCTCTGAAGAAAACCTGGGAGTGCCTCGCGAGATAAACAGTTTCGTTCTGACTGTTGGGGCAACCGCAAATCAAAACGGGACGGCTCTGTACGAAGGCGTTACTGTATTGTTTCTCGCTCAGCTTGCCGGAATCGACCTTACTATTGGCCAGCAGATAATGGTGGCGTATCTGGCGATACTCGGAGGCATCGGAACGGCGGGGGTTCCGTCGGGCTCGATTCCATTCATTATAATCGTTCTGGTTACCATCGGGGTCAACCCCTCGCTGATCGCGATCATTTTAGGCGTGGACCGGATACTCGACATGTGCCGCACCACTCTGAACGTCACCGGCGACATCACCGCCGCGACTTATGTCGCACGGTCGGAGGGGTATGATCTGCTGAAGTCGGCCAGTCGCGCTTAGTCGTGTTAGAGCTTCGAGTCAGCTATTCACCGCTGTTGCGCTGCGAACGCCAGGTGACACATAAATTCCGATTCGGCGCAGCAGATCGTAACGCTCAACTGGAAATCGAGAATATGGACGTGAGATCTGGAGGGTTGTTGAGGCTTAACACCTTCCGGTTTCGCCGCTGGCTCGTGTCCAGGCTGGGTACCCGCAAGCCGCTACAGCGGAGGACAAAGCTAGTCCTTGCGTCTCTCATTTTCCTCCTCTCGTGGTCAACAAAATCGCTACAGGCGGTCGATCTTGCGCCGCTTATTTATACCGACGCGCAACCCTTTGGCGGGCTGACCAGCGGGTATGACGAGCGGGCCGTTGGCATAACCAACGGCGAAGGGCTGCTGGGTCCCTACGACATAGAACCATCCAGAACGAAGTCGCTGTCGGAAGCGCCCGGCTATGCGATCTATCTGAGCGCAATCTACTCGGTCATCGGCAGAAACTTTTTCAAAGTGCAGCTGACTCAGAACCTTCTGAACTCGCTTTCTCCTGTGTTGATATTCTTGATCGCCGGATGGGTTGTAGCCTGGCGAGTCGGTATTATTGCAGGAATCCTGGCTGCCTTGTCTCATCATCTGTCGCACATATCCAATTTTATCCTGCCTGATTCGCTCACAGCGCTTCCGTTGCTCGGGTCGATATATGTTCTGCTGCTGGCGCGGCGCTTCAGGCGCTGGTCTTACTGGCTCTACGCACTGGCGGGTGCGCTGATCGGGCTCTCAAGCTGGCTTAGACCGCAAGCGATGCTGGCTGGAATTGTTTTTGCCGTGGTCCTTGCAATGATCACCCCGCGGCGCCGCGCTGATCTGAAACGACCGCTGGTAATGGCTTTGGTCTCTCTGCTGTGCATCGCGCCGATCACCGTTCGGAATTACATCGTCTACCGTGAATTCGTTCCGATAAGTATTGGGGTTGGTCTCAATCTCTGGGAAGGTATAGGCGACTACAGCGGGGACCGGTTCGGGGCCGTTGCCGAAGATCACCGGGTAGCCGAGCAGGAGGCTGTTCTTTACGACAACCCGCAATACCGGGAATCCTGGGCGTATCCTGACGGCATAAGCCGCGACCGCGCCAGAATCCGGAAAAGTTTCGCGGTAATAGTTCGGCATCCGCTGTGGTACGCCGGGGTCATGCTCAATCGCATGGGCGAGATGGTCAAGTACTCTGCGCACGCGCCATTGGTGTTCAGGAGCACCGATACAAGACTGCTTCAACAGGACGCGCAGATAAGGCGGCAGTGGCGCGATATCGCATCGCCACCGGGCAGCCTCGGATTTGCAGAGAGCATGTCGTGGATGCGTCTGCCCATTAGAGGGCTTCAACGCACAGCAAAAGAAACCGCGCTTCTGTTTATTCTCCTCGGAGTCGCGATAATGTTTGTCGGAAGCTGGCGCAGGAGTCTATTCCTTCTGATGACGCCGTTGTATTACCTGTTGTTCCAATCCGCGATGCACACCGAGTTTCGCTACACATTGCCTATGCACTACTTTCTATTCGTCTTCGCCGCGATAGTATGGGTTCTCATCGGAGCGAGTGTTGGGGGTTGGGTAAAAGGTCTCGCCGGCCGGGCGAAGTAGCATAGACTACCGCCCGCGTACACATCCGAGAGGGATCATTCGGGATACGAGCGGCGATGATCGAGTTTTAGTGGCCTCGCGTTGGGCGAATTCTGAGCACCGCGCGGCACTTTCATCAGCGTGATTCTAGAGGTCTGTTGATCGTGCCGCGAAGTGTTGAACCGAGCAAACGAAAGAAGGCCGCGATTGCTGGATGCTTCTGAGTTACCGAGTCTCTCGGGTGCGGCGTCTGGTTTCCCTCATACCGTTTCCGTAGCTGCGTCCGCCCCAGGTAACGCCGGGTACCACACGTCCGGTAACGCCGATGTAGGTATCTTTGCTGGGGACGCCATATTTCTCTGTGGCTACCCATATTTTTCCAGTGCCGTCATCAATTTCGTAGACTCCCGCACCGGCGGCACCGTAGGAACGAACTACGCGGCCGGCTACAGTTACTTCTTTGTCGTAGTAGCGGCCCGGGTCACTGCTGATATCACCAATGCGAATGCGTTCTGGACAGCCCGTAAGTGCAAGCGAAAGTAAGAGGATCGGGACTGCAAGCAAGGCGCTTTTCGTCTTCATTTTCTCGTTCTCCTCCGAACAGGTGCGAAATGAGGTGGTAGGGCGAAGTGGACGTGGCCGCACGAACCAAATCAGCCTACCGCCCGGCCCTACCATTCCTTTGACACCTCAAACAGCGCAAAGGATGCCAGGAGCGAGGGTCAGAAGTCTGACTTCTGACTTCCGACCTCTGACTTCCGACCTCTGACCTCCGACTCTGTCTCTTGTATAATCGGCGAGTGGTCAGTGCGGAGATCCTAATAGTCGGCAACGAGATATTGCTTGGATTGATCGAGGACACCAATTCAAATTATCTCTGCCGGCTCGTGCGCGGAATGGGAGGCCGTGTGCGACAAATCACCGTGGTGCCGGATGAAATCGACGCGGTAGCCGAGGCCCTGCGCGTTTCGCTCAATCGAAGCCCGGAGATGATTTTTACATGCGGGGGGCTCGGACCAACTGATGATGATCTGACCCTCGCGGGATTAGCAAAGTCAATTGGCCGGAAGCTCGAAGTCAACCCCGACGCGAAAGAGTTTGTGGAGCGCCGGTATCGAGACTTAGAGTCCCAGGGCCATGTTTCGAGCGTTGAGATGACCGCCGCGCGATTGAAGATGGCCACCCTGCCGGAAGGCGCTTCTCCGATCGAGAACCCGGTTGGAGCCGCACCAGCGGTGCTGATTGACTTCAACGAAACGCGCATCCTCTCACTGCCGGGCGTGCCCGCCGAGATGAAAGCAGTAGTCGAAGGTCCACTGCAGAGTCTGCTGACAGCCGTCTTCGGGACAGCCAGTTACGGCGAGCGTGAGCTGGTCGTCTCATGCGGCGACGAGTCCGAGCTTGCTCCGATACTGCGCCACGTTGCCGATATGAATCCCGGTGTCTACATAAAATCGCGAGCCAAGGAATTCGGCGCTGACCCGCGGTTCCGCATACTAATCTCGTCCTCGGGCCCGAGCGCGGAAGAGGCTGACCGGTTGATCGAAAAGGCCGCTTCGGATCTAACCCATTTGCTGCGCGATGCGGGGATCATAGAACCGCCGCACTTGTAGCATTCAAACCGGCGGGCGAGATTGACTGTGCCGTTCTGCTCTCCGTGACCACGAGTGCCCGGAATGATTGCATCGCTGGAAGCGAGAATGCCGGCAATACGACAGCGCTCGACTGGATTTGTCAGATGATAAGCGGCGCTACAGCGTCTTGTGGCCAGGGATAAAACAGCGCGATGTAGCGAATAAAACTTCGGGATGCTTCAGGGTCGCCGCCGGCACGCTGGATGTGCGCCCTTACCACCTCGCGAGTGAAGCTCAGAGCCTTGAGTATCTCCTGCCTCCGCGGACGCGCATCCGCCGGCAGATCTTCGCCGATCTTGTCGAGACCTTCGCGGATTCTCCGGCTTAGTTGATCGATTCTCGGCGCGCCCGCGCTATGTTCATAGATCAACCCGCTTCCCTCGGTCTCCAGGTTTTTCATAGTGTTCTCGACCGCCGCGAGAATTTCAGAGTCTTCGATATCAGGAGAGGCGGCGGTTCCGATACCGCGCAGCACGTTGACTATCGCAAGCTCGATCGCATTAAGGGACATCATCCCTCGCTCATTGAGCTTGAGATCGGGGACACCCAGCGGGTTAGTTTCTTTTGACGGCAAGGCGCTTTGACGTTGGCTGGCGCTTACACGAGCATCGATCAGGTACGCGCAAGACTCAGGGCAAGCAAGCTCTATCATCCGCTCGCGCGCGCAACATACGGCGCAGATCTTTGTCCTGAGCGCGGGACATGAGCGTTTGGCTGGTCTTTTATTGCACCGAGGGCACGCTGACATCGCCAACAGGTTACAGGCGGGCAACGATTGGTGACAAGGAAAGGACAGACGGCGAGCGGCAAAAGGCGGCAGATTAAGCGGAAGTGTTGCCTTCTGCCGCATGCCTACTCTTCTGTTTTCCGCGTCAACCCGCGGCCTTTAGTGTGTACGTGGCCGATAGGTTGTGGCTGCCCGATCCTTTTACTGATTTCACACGAATTGTGATTCTCGCCTCTTTGAAAAAACAGAGGCTTTCCTTTTCCGCTTCGCAATAGTACAGAACGAACTCGGCTCTTACCGCCGCCTCTCCATCATTGACCTTGATTGGCACGATTACGGGAAATTTTGGATTGCTAAAGGTTTGCTCGATACCACCTGTAAGGCCGACTACCTGATTTGGCGGGGCCGTGATCGTAAGCGACGAGGGCGCCTGTGCGTTCAATTTGTAGCCGGCTGGCAATTCGAGCTGAAGCGACAGCGTCCCTTCGCCCGGCTCGATCACTTGCGCCGGAAGCTCGATCGACTCGCCCGCAAATTGCTTTGACTTACGCGGCCTCAACTTTTCAAGACCCTTGATCTGTAGAGTCTCGGCGCGACGAGTCTTGAGGTCCGCAACGCGAATCAGATGGTTGTTCGTGTCCGCGATGTAGAGTTTGCCAAACGCGACGCTGACTCCGCCCGGTTCATCCAGGGTAGCCCGCTCGCCATCGCGCATTCCATTCTCACCGGTACCAATAAAAGTCTCCGAGCTGTGATCCTTGGGAGATACGCGTTTGATCTTGTTGTTGTAGGTGTCGGCCACATACAACCAGCCTTCGTTGTACGCGACTCCGAGAGGGTGCTGCAATCTGACCGCCGAGCCCTTGCCGTCACGATCGCCGAACTCGAACAGGTCTTCGCCTACGATTGTTTCGACTCGGCCGCTCGGATCCAGGTCCGCGGAACGTATCGAGCTGACCTCGCTATCGGCAAAGTAAAGCTTCTTGCCGTCGCTTGTGATGCCCGACGGCTGGGCAAGCGCGGCCTGGGCGAGAGGCCCGTCGATTCGAGCTTCGCGCCCGCTGCCTGCGTAGGGGGCGATGCCTCCGGTTCTGGGGTTCATTTGCCACAACTGGTGAGGGCCGGCCATCGCGATGTAGAGGATGCCGTTTTGTATTGTAAGATCCCACGGCGAGCTGAGGGCGGTATCCTTACCCTGGCCCCCGAAGGTCACCCGGCGTTGCAACTGCTGTCCAGTTCCAGCGATCGTTGTTACAGTGCGTTTGGTCAGGTCGACCGCGCGAATGGCGTGGTTTTCGGTATCAGCAACATAAAGAATGCTCCCGTCCAACGCCATTCCCTGAGGATGATGAAACGCCGCCGTTTCAAAGCTTCCATCGGTAAGGCCGATCTCTCCGTTGCCGATCACTTCTTTGACCGCTGAATCGTCAAGCGAGACTACAACGATGCGGTTGTGGTTCGAATCGGCAATGAACAACTGTTTCGACTTCTCATCGGCAAGCACTTTACCGGGAAACGCGAGCATCGAGGCCGGCGTACGTTGTCGTTCGAGCTTCAGGTTAAGGGGCCGCCGGTCGATCATCTTCCTTGCGTCAAACGTCGAGATGACCTTCGAGATGATCCCATCGAGCTGCGCATAAACCCCTTCGCCGCTCATATAGGCGACAACTTTGCCCGCGGGATCGATTAGAAAAAGAGTGGGCCAACTGTTGGCGGTGTACTCTCGCCAGATTTCCATCTCATGGTCGTTCACCACGGGATGCTCAATCTCGTATCGAAGGATCGCCTGCCGAATATTCTCCGTGCCCTTCTCTGCTGTGAACTTCGCTGAGTGCACTCCGATCACCACAAGCTCATTGGGATACTTGTGCTCGAGCTTCTTGAGGTCCGGCATGATGTGGATGCAGTTGATGCAGCAATATGTCCAGAAGTCCAGGAGCACAACCTTACCCCGCAACTGCCGGATCGACAGAGGCCGGTCGGTGTTGAGCCATTCCATCCCTTCGGGAAACTCGGGAGCGTTCACCTTTCCTTCGTACTCGGGCATCTTGGATTTCCCCTCCTGAATGGCGGCGTTTAAGGCCTGGAAGCCCGGCCAAAAAGGACCGGCGGTTAGCATCAATAGGATCGCAAGCAGTGACGGCTTTTTCATGATGACTCACTCGGTAGTAGTAATCAGGTTGCGGATTCGATCTAGAATATACCACGAGACTTCTGCGGCTGGTGAGTGGGTCGGTGCGCGCTGGAATCGACGTTTCCTTCAGAAGAACTCGTGTAAGAGCTGACGCACAATCGTGATGGATTAAGGATATGGGCCCTTGATAACGCTTCTCCGAATTCTCGCTTTCGTGTAACCCGGCTGGGTCTAAAACCGTCCTTGCCATTCGCCAACCTCATCAATTCTAAGCTATGCTGGCGGTCGCCGCGATCATTAAAAGCTACAGTGGAGGTTTTGGAGTTCAAGCTTTAGCTTGCTCCTTAAAGCAGTCTGAACGTTGAACTCTGAAGCTTCTGCTATCGCGGCGCAACACCCAAAAAGGAGACCTATGAAAAGACTCTATGCTCTCGTTTTCTTCCTGACACTGTGTGCGCCGATCGCGGTTACGGGTCGCGAGGTCAAGCTCGCTCGCTATCCGCATTACAATCACGGCCGCGTGGTGTTCACTTATC
>JBASRM010000694.1:0-8798 GCA_049273835.1 Blastocatellia bacterium
GGTGCAATCGGCAATCGGCGCACCCTGAAAGATGCTCCCTGTACAAGACCCCCTCATTCTCGTCGAGCTGACGATCTATGTAAGCCGAAGCTGTCAGTTCAAACTTCTTGCATTCCATAAAAACTGCCTCGTGATCCGTTAGTCCTATCCGCGAAACCCGTTGCATACATCACGAACGCGGTTTACGCATCACCTTTTCAAATCAGAGCCTTCACGCGCCGGCGGAGTTCTTCTCGTCCCCGCGCGATTCGCGACTTAACAGTTCCAATCGAGATTGACAGAGTCTCGGCAATCTCCTCGTAAGACAGCTCTTCAATCTCCCGGAGAATAAGTGCAACTCGGAATTCCTGTTTGATCTCGTCCAGGGCGCGCACTATCAATCGCTCGCGCTCGCCGGATATCGCCAGCGCCTCGGGAGAACTGGCCGAGGCCGGCAGCATGTTACCGATCGTGGTATCGGATTGCCCTCGCGTTATGTCAAGCGATATGGTCTCCTCGCGACGCCGGCGCCGCCACCATCGCTTTTGATTCATCGCCTGGTTTATGGCTATCCGATAAATCCAGGTTTTCAATCCCGCTTCGCCGCGAAAACCGCCCAGTCCCCGGTAAATCTTTAAGAAAGTCTCCTGAGCCGCGTCGCGCGCCTCTTCGGCGTCGTTCAGCAGGCGGAAGCACAGCGAGTAAACCGGGCGTTCAAATTGAGCTACCAGCTCTTCGAATGCTGCCAGATCTCCGGTTCGCAATCTGGAAATCAACCTTGTCTCGGGCAAGTTCTCAAGCGCTCTGCCATCGAGCTCAAGCCCGGCAAGGGTGGTTTGATCCAGTGCTGCCATGTCTCCGGCTGACATTGCGTGGCGCTCCTTCGGTTGCTGGCTGACCGGAGTGAGCCACCGCCCGACCTGATGAAGCCGAGCGCCGTGTTAGCTCCAAGCGGCACGGGCAGTGGCCCTTCACCTCACTTGTCGCTAGCTTAGACACCCCGTACAACTAGAATGTTCCGGCTTGCAAAACTTTAGCATATATTTGAACCCCTCGGCACGGTTTAGACTCCACATTACCCGCCGGTAGTTGCCACAAGGGTACATCTCTAAGAACTGGCTCGTACTTTGACGATAAAAAGACATCTAACGGGCTTCAATATTCGAGGGTCGCTCGTTTCTTGACAGCCCGCGACGCTGGCCGCTATGTTGTTCCTTGGTTCATCAGACGGCGCAGGCGTCCTTCCAGCTTTGCTCCAGTCACACACATCCCAAGGAGGCGTAAGCTTTGGCGAAGACAGTCAGAAAGAAGAAGAAGGTCTCGGTGAAGGAGATGAAGTTCAAGCACGACCCGATGATCCGCTTCTATGAGAAGACCCAGGATTGGCTCCAGGAGAGAGGCCGGCCGTTCGTGATCGCGTTAGGAGTTATCGCGGGACTCGTGCTGCTCTACGTTGCCGGGAGCTACTTTTTCGACTACCGAAAAACCAAAGCCGAGACCGCATTCGCCGAAGCCATCGAGAAGTTCAACGCACCGGTTCAAGATGCGACGTCGACGTCCCCGCCCCCTACGGGAAAGTTTTATACCGACGACCAAACCAAGTGGCGTGAATCAGCCGAAGCCTTCGAACGCCTCGCGAACGATTATTCCGGCTACTATGGCTCGATTGGCCGGTACTACGCGGGAGTCTGTTATTTGCACATTGATCGCGACAAAGGTATTAGCCTCCTTGACCAGGTGGCCTCGAAGAACGATCAGCCAACTTCCGATCTGGCTCGACTGGCAATCGCGGAAAACTGCGCGGCCAACGTTGAGTATGAGAAAGCGATTTCCCTTTACCAACAACTGCTAGGGTCCGCGACGAGTTTGAAACCGGCGATCGAAGTTGGTCTGGGCCGGGTCTATGAAAAGACCGGTGACACAGAAAAGGCTGTGGAAGCTTACCTTGAGGCTGCAAGACCTGACCGGTCCTCGGGAGCGGGGGCTGAGGCCGAGAAGCGGTTGTCCGCGATCGCGCCTGACCGGCTCAAAGAATTGCCTATCCAGACCAACGCGCCCATCCAACCTTGAGTGGGTTTCCGCCGGCAGACGACATTGGAGTCAACCCCGGATCACTGCTCTAGATGGAAAACCTCGCGCACACACTGCTGGGTCTCTCGCTTGCAAAAGCCGGCCTACAGCGAGCGACTCCGCTCGCGACCACTACGCTGGTCATTTCGTCTAACCTCCCCGACGTAGACGTTCTCAGCCAGTTACAGGGCGGCACACCCTCCTACCTGGAGTATCACCGCGGCTTTACCCACGGCTTTGTTGGGTTGGCTCTGCTGGCTGCAGCCCTGACCGTAGCGCTCGTTTTTTTGGATCATAGATTTCGCCTTCGCCGCGATCCTTTTAGAAGACCTCTCAGGCCTTTGAGGATCTTCTGGATAGCATATCTGGGTGGGCTCGGTCACACGTTCATGGATTTCACGAATGCGTACGGTGTTCGGCCGCTGTTGCCGTTCAGCAATCGTTGGTTTTATGGCGATGTAGCTTTTGTAGTCGATCCGTGGATCTGGCTGATACTCGGATCCGCGGTTGTATGGTTGACGGCTACAGATGCGGCGCGAACATTCTTTTGGCTGGTGATCGGAGTTATTTTATCGTTGATAGTCGGGCTCGCGCTTCGACATCCATCAGCCTCACAGATGCTGACCGTTTCTTCGACGGCGCGCGCGGCCTGGTTTGTCGGGCTGGCTGCTGTGATTGCGGGAACAGTGTTGCGCTGGAGACGCGGCGGCGACCGGCTCGCCAGGTACTCGCTGCTGGTGCTTGCTCTGTATTACTCCGGGATGTGGATGGCACACCAGTCGGCTCGGAATGAGGCTCAGAGCTCTTTAAACGCGCAAGAAGCGACTTCGATGGCCGTTTGGCCCGGCCCCGCGAATCCCCTGCTGTGGCAAGCGGCCGCGGCAACAGATGACCGCGTATTTGCCCGAAACATAAATCTCTCTGATCGACGGGAACAATGGCGCGAATTACCGGCGCTCGATTCCAAGCTTGCCGAGGCGTTGCGCCAGTCGAATGACGCGCGAGCCTTCCTGGATTTCCTACGCTACGGCACCGCCCATATCGAAGAGCGGGCTGACGGTACGAAGCTGGTTGAGGTGCGCGATCTTCGCTTCGATTTACGTCTGCGTGTAGAGTTGGATTCGGAAATGACGGTAGTTTCTACCGTAGTCCGCTGGTTCTAAGGTGCATAACACAATTGAAATTGACCGCTGACCTGAGCGACCCCTTGTTTCGATGTGTGGACCGACAAAGCACAGCGACTCCTGATCTACTGGCCGCTCTTAAAGCATGGACTGCTGGCCCTATTCAATACGGCCGTCGCCGCATTAGTATTGCTCCGCGGTTCTGGGCACCATAGAATTGAAATCCAAAATGGAAACAATAAGCACCCGACCCGGCCTCGTTCCGTACACACTGTCCGCTGCTGTCGTTCTGACTGCCGGGTCGGCACTCCTCAAGCAAGGCTGGGTAATCGCGGCGCTGGCATGCTGGGGTCTCCTGGCGCCGGTTATATTGGCAGCGTTTTTTGACCGCATAGACTTCGACGGACGCACGATACGGCATCGAGGCCCGTTCGCTTTTCTGCTCAGGCATCTTTTCCGGATTCGCCGCGAGCTTCCGATAACCGACATCGAAACGATAACAACCGAAACCACGCGCGTCAGCTTTGCGACCGGCGACGCCCGAATCAACTATCACACACGCGTAAGCGGAGCCGGCGTTGAAATTGTTGTTCGCTCTTTGCGTTCGACGTATGCTCCGTTCATCAAGGCGCTATTCCGCGCTGTAGGCCCTTATAAGCTCGATCCACGA
This sequence comes from Blastocatellia bacterium, assembly GCA_049273835.1. Taxonomy (GTDB): domain Bacteria; phylum Acidobacteriota; class Blastocatellia; order UBA7656; family UBA7656; genus Onstottus_A. Next base: position 3,844 of record JBASRM010000694.1, read on the forward strand.
TCGTCTGAGATATTCGAGTACTTCGAGACTGGCAACAGGTTGAAGGGTTCACCGGTCCTCAAGAGCGACATAGACGCGATGGCATTGCCACTGCTGCGACGCATCGGGAATTCGTTGAGGCTTGCGGGCAAGCTTGCACAAGCGTCCAGTTATTTGAGGGTTGCTTACGAGAAGGAGCCCCGCAACCCGCAACTTCTTTACGAGATGTCGCGGCTCTTTCAATCATCTGCACACCAAGAAGACATTCGTTTGCTACAGCGTTCGGATGCTTGTTTGAGGCTCGCGTCGCGTCTGGCAGCCAATGAACCTTACTTGCTCGAGCGAATCGGCGAAGCGTTTTTCGAGCGACTGGACTTCAAGCGAGCTTCCAATTGTTTTCACCGGGCGCTTGCGCTCGACCCCGCTCGCTTTCGTGCAAACGTAGGGCTGGCCGAGATCGCTCTTCGAGATGGCAAGCTCGCTCATGTCGCTCACTTCTACAATGCGGCCGCTTCTACCGGCGATGCGGCGCTTGCCAGAATGGCCGGCCGCGAAGCTCGCTATTACGAGCGCTTGATGGAAGACGACGGGTTTTTGGAATCCGAGCTTCACCGAATACAGATATCTAACCTGGTGAGATGGGCGAGGCGGCTTGCGGCAACGACGTTCTTTGGAGCCTGGCTGGTCGGCGGCATCGCAGGGCGATTCTCATCAATGGTCGAGGAATTCGGCTGGGCGATCATGGCGACCTCGGGTTTGATCTGGTGCGCCGGTATGCTCGCCTTGCGCTACCTCCGCCGCCGCGGCGAATAGCCGACAACGAGCGCATGGTGAGTCCTCATTCCAACTTCAACGCATCCTCGATTCGAATCCCGCGACGTCGTAACTGTCGCTCGCAAGCGGGGCGATCACTCGGAAGCAGGTGCCGTGGTGATCTTCCACCGGGCTTGTGAGTTCTACGCTCCCCCCGAGTTCCGTGACCCGCCGTTGGACTATAGCCAGCCCGAGACCCGTGCCGCGTGACTTCGTCGAGTAAAATGGTTCGAAGACCCTCTGCTGGGTATCAGCGGGGATTCCCGGCCCGCTGTCCGTAACGGTAATGATCAAGGTCGAACTTGCCGAGTGCGCCCGGCGATCGCGCGAGTCTGCCGCATCGGTCTGGATTGCGGCATTGATACGAACTTCACCGCCGGCGTCGTTGGCTTGCACTGCGTTCAGCACGAGGTTGCTCAATGCTTCGCGCAACGCTCCCGCTTGCGAGCCCGCGAGCGTGACGCCGGGGATCGATTCGATTGCCAGTTTCACCCCGCGCTCTTTGGCTTCGCCGGTTGCGAGTGTTACGGTTGCGTTCACCAGATCAGAGAGCTCAACCGGACGGGAGTCTGCATGACTCGGTCGCGAAAAAGCCAATAACTGCGAAACGGTCCGATTCAATCTGTCGATCTCACTCACAATCAGACTGAGGTCCTGATCGTAACCGGACAGCGATTCTTCTTCGCGCATCACCTGTGCGATGGATTTGATCGACGAAAGCGGGTTCTTCACTTCGTGAGCGACCTGAGCCGCCATCTGCCCGAGCGTCGCGAGATGTTCCCGATTGGCAAGCTCGCGTTCCAATCGAATCTTCTCTTCTACCAGCCGGCAGCTTTCGACTTCGACGGCGACTTGTGACGCCAGCACATCGAGGATCGCGCGCTTCTCGGAAGTCAACGCGTGAGGCTCGGCCGCGACCAGCATCAAACCGACGAGTTCAGACTCGCGCCGCAGACCATAAGCGATGGTAGCTCCCATCGCTTCAAGGTCATCGTCCCTCTCGATCAAGTCTGCGTTCCACTCGATCATTTTGTCGGCGACACGCCGTTCGGGGCTGCCTTTGGCGGTTGCTTCCAGAGTCAGGACGCGGACGTACGTCAGGTCCAGCCCGCGTCTTATTGTTTCCTCGGTATAGTGAATGAGCGAGGCAAGCTCGCCGAAACCTTCGGCACCTGAAGATACCTGCCGCACTACATCGCGGTACAACCCGATCTCGCTTGCAAACAGGCGGTGAACCATTCGGTCGATCACCCGAACCACCGGACTCGCCAGAGCAACCATTCCGAGAATCAGAATGACTTCAACTACGCCGGGAGTGATTTCGAATCGCTCCACCAGAAACTGGTCCAGCCTCCTTACGCCGTAGGTGTACACCGCAATGAAAACCACGGCGAACATCGCGTACACCAGGCTGTCTTTGACGGCTACATCAACCAGCTTGTAGCGATAGACGTGATAGGCAACGAAGAAGATTGGAAACAGCGACGAGAGTAAGAACAGTATCCAGGCTACATCGTTGGGACCAGAACGCAACAGAGCGACGACAACAAATTCGAATGCCCCGTTCAAAACCAGTAAAACCGCCAGCCTCTTGAAAAAAGTTCGCTCGCGTTTGGCACTGGCGTCCAGGCGATCCTTCATCGACCAATCAAGCAGTGCAGATGAGATCATTACCAGCAGATACCAGATCGAATAAGGAATCAACAGCACACGAAGCTCGATGAGGTATGGCTGGTACGCCCCGGTGGTGATCCGGTAGATCGCATAGGGTAGAAAGAGCATCGGCAAATATAGAGCTACGCCGATGAGTCTGACCGTTGGAAGCGTGAGCGTCTTATAGCGGTCCAACGAAGCCCAAAACCCGATGTGCGCGTGGAGCAACGCCGCCGGCAGCAGCGCAACCCCAGTCATCGCCAACGTGTCCCATGCTCGCAAGAGTGCAGTGAGCCGCTCGGGACCCAGCAGCAACTCGTGAAAGGTAATAAACAGATTGCCAAGAAACCAGACACCCAGACAGAGATTGACGATGGCGATCAACCGAACCGGCTGAGTGAGCTTCACCCGCGAGGCAAGCCTCGGGTTCCAAATCAGCCACGCGATGTAGAGGTGTAGCGTTGCCCCTGTGGCAAAACCGACAAGCTTGAGGATTTGAATTGGAGACATTCTTACTAACCGCCAAGACACCAAGGACGCCAGGATTGATCGTCTTTGATCCTGGCGTCCGGGGCGTTTAGCCGGTCATCATCCATCAATCAATCACCAGGCGACTGCGTAACGTCCGCGTCTTGGGTCTGCGCCCGCTTCGATGACACCAGATTCGGTGTTGAACTTTATTACGGTCGGAGCCGACGGATTGCCCCACGCCGGCTGCACTTCAACCTTGTGACCGCGCGACTGAAGCTCGTCTCTAACCTCTTTTGAAATTCGGTCTTCGAGATTTAACACTCCGGGATTGAAGCGATGATCCTCAAACGAACTGACAAGGTGCAGCGTTTGAAACCTCGACGCCTCGACCGCTTCCTGCATGTTCATTCCGAATTCGACGATGTTCAGCAACACTTGAATCAGCGATTGGTCCTGGTTGTCTCCGCCCGGTGTGGAAAGCACCAGGAACGGCTTGCCGTCCTTCAAGACCAGGGCAGGAGAAAGCGTGATGCGCGGTCGCTTGCGAGGCTGAAGCACGTTGGGATGACCTTCCTCAAGCAGGAACGACTGCATTCGCTGTCCGAGAAGCACGCCCGTTTCGCCTGCAACTATCGCAGGAAGCCACGCTCCCGAGGGAGTAGCGCTGAACAGGTTGCCGTCTTTGTCGATCACGTTCACACAGGTTGTGTCCTTAGCGCGCTCGGCTTCGGGCACTGTCGACTCTCCCATTAACGCCGGGTGAGGGTTGCCGTTCAGGAGGGGCTTCATGTTTATTGGATCGCCTGGCCGCTGCTCTCCCGAAGCACGCTTCTCATCGATCAAAGATCGGCGAACAGCCGCGTATTCCTTGGACAGGAGTTCGTTTGCCGGGACGCGCACGAAATCCGGATCGCCGTAATAGCGATCACGATCGGCGAACCCGAGCTTCATCGCCTCGGTTAGCGTGTGAATGTAGTCTGCGGAGTTGTGTTTCATCCCGCGCAGATCATAACCTTCAAGTAGGTTCAACACTTCAAGCATCACCGGACCCTGCGCAAAGAAGCCGGTCTTGTAGACTTCGTAGCCGCGATACGACGCTTTTGCCGGCTCTTCGACGCCCGCGTGGAAAGCGGCAAGATCGCCTGCGCGAAGCAACCCGCCGTTCGCCTCACAGAATTCCGATATGCGTTTCGCAACAACGCCCTTGTAGAAATAGTCGCGCGCGGCGATTAGCGCCCGGTGACGGCCCCGCGAGGATGCGGCCCGTTCAGCCCGGGCCAATTCGCGAAGCGTTTGTGCCAGGGCAGGTTGTGAAAACATCTCACCGATTCTCGGAACCCGGCCGCCCGGCAGAAACAGCTTCGCGCTGGTGGGCCATTGCTCAAGGAACTTACGAGTCCGCTCAATGTAGCTAACGCGCAGCTCATCTATAGGGAACCCGTCCGCGAGCTCAATTGCCGGCTGGATGACTTCGCCAAGCGTTTTGGTTCCAAAGCGGTCGAGCGCTGACACCACGGCATCAAGCACTCCGGGCACAGTCGCCGGAAGAATGCCCGAGCCCGGAACAGTTGCGGGATTCCCCTTTTTCTCACTCTTCCTGGCTTGCTCAATGAAGAATTCACGCGTTGCGAGCCGCGGCGCGAAACCCTGTCCATTGATCACCGCGACCGGCCCACGCGCGAGCTTGATGATAATCGGGACTTCGCCCCCGAACGAGAAGTGAGAGAACTCGATCACAGACGCAGCAAGTATCGCAGCGCAGCCCGCATCCACTGCGTTGCCGCCCCGTTGAAGAAGACGCAACCCCGCTTCCGCCGAAAGCGGATGGCCCGCGGCAACCGCGCCGCGCTTGCCTCGGACAACCGGGCGAAATGTGTCGGCTTTCGGCGAAACCATCGACAAGACTAAGATGGCAATCACGACGGCGAACCGGATCAGGGAGTTTGGCGGTCTCATCTTATCCTCCGGGAAGAAGCTCGCATTGTACTCCGAAGTTTCGGGCCTAGATTGTAGGTTGTCAATCAGGAATCCATCTTCCG
>JBASRM010000164.1:0-1602 GCA_049273835.1 Blastocatellia bacterium
CCTCACAACGGCTGTCGTCCACCCAAGCGGCGTAGAGTTTGATTCAGTCGCATTTGTTCTTTTTTGTGTAGACCCAATACTTAGTGCGGACGCGCGCGGATTGTATCCGCAGCGGTGACTTCAATACAAAGTCGCCGGCGTCTTAAAGGAAGAAGGGCGAACGTAAAGGTTGCTGGCTCCGGTTGCGGTTTTTTTAACCGCAACAGGACGATAAATCAGAAACCAAATCACGCCTGTAAACTTTTGCTGGTCGAAAAGCGCTGACCGCGAGTTCGACGCTTTTGAGACGGTAGACGGAGGAGCAGAACTTGGCAAGATATCGTGGTCCGGTGTGCAGGTTGTGCCGCCGGGAAGGAATGAAACTTTTTTTGAAGGGCGAGCGGTGTTATAAGCCGAGCTGCCCGATCGAGAAGCGCGGTACACAACCTCCTGGCCAACACGGCCGAAACATTCGTCGGGCCAAGCTTATCGGGTACGGCGAACAACTACGCGAGAAACAGAAGGTCAAGCGAATATACGGAATGTTGGAGCGCCAGTTCCGGCTCTACTTTCAGAGAGCCATGCGGATGAAAGGGGTGACGGGTGAGAACCTTCTTTCGTTGCTCGAGCGGCGTTTGGACAACGTAGTATACCGCCTGGGCTATGCGACATCGCGGGCACAAGCGCGTCAGTTCGTTACTCATGGTCACGTCCTGGTCAACGGACGCAAGGTCGACATCCCAAGCTTCCAGGTGAAGGTCGGAGACGAAATATCAGTTAGAGAAGGGAGCCGCTCGAACATTCACATCCAGAGCGCGTTTCAAACCGCGTCGGGTCGCGGGCGGCCGAGTTGGCTGGAAGTGGTCTCGCCCGACGAGATGCGCGGGCGCGTAGTAGCTCTCCCACGTCGCGAAGATATAGGTCAGAACATTAACGAACAGCTTATAGTCGAACTCTATTCGAAGTAACAGGCCATGGGTGAGATGCCGTGCTTGCGGGTTATTTGCACGCTGGCAAACGCGGCTATGAGCCCGAGCCTTTGTTGAGAGGAAGCAATGGACGGAACAGAAACTCAATTCATGATTGGCTTCCAAAGGCCGAAGCGGCTGGCGAGTGAAACCGAAACAGCTACCGGTCGCTATGCCAAGTTTTTCGCTCAACCGTTTGAGCGCGGGTTTGGCACAACCATTGGCAACTGTTTGCGCCGCGCCCTGCTCTCGTCGATTGAAGGCGCAGCCATAACCGCCGTTAAGATCGAGGGTGTGCTGCACGAATTCTCCTCGATACCGGGCGTGGTCGAGGACGCAACCGATATTATTCTCAATCTCAAGCGAATCCCGTTCAAGCTCCATGGCGCAGGACCTAAGACCCTGAGGGTCGAGCGGAGCGTGCCCGGGGAAATGTTATCGGGCGAGATTGAAACCGACGCCGAGGTGGAAATCCTCGACCCGAACGTTCATATCGCCACGATCTCGGAGGGAGGTTCCCTGGTGATCGAGATGCGGCTTAAGCGAGGCAGAGGATACGTGTCCGCCGAGCGCAACTTTGATGAGGATCTGGCGGTCGGATATATTCCGATTGATTCGGTTCATTCACCGGTTAAGAAGGTTAACTATACTGTCG
>JBASRM010000169.1:0-6116 GCA_049273835.1 Blastocatellia bacterium
CTCAAGCCGGGGTTGTTGGTCCAGACACCGTTGTAATCCGCGAAGCCGCCGACGACATAGGAGATCGCGTAAGCGCTGCGAATGACGGTCTTGTCATTCTCGCCGAAGATGTGCTTCAGCAAGCCCGACTTGAAATTTGGGCTCCAGGCAATACCTAGACTCGGCGCCCAGTTGTTGCGATCGTCTTCGAACGCCTTGGTGCCTTTGTCGACCAGGACGTATGTAGTCGGTGAGCCGGGCGTAACACCGGGCTTGAACAGATTGCCTTCACCGCTGATTCCGAACAGACCGGTCGGCCTTACGTAGACACCATTGTTGTGTCGTGGCGAAAGCGCGACCTCCCATCGCATCCCATAGTTGATGCTCAGATTTGGGCGGAATTTGTAGTAATCCTGGAAGTAGAAGCCGTAGCCGTGAACGCTATTGCGCTCCACTGCCGTGCCGTCCAGAGAATACTTCTTCGTCGTCTCGTCAAGCTTTGCTGCAAATACGGCTTGGGAGAGCCGGCCACTGAGCAACGCATAAATTCCCCTTGCATTGGCGATCGTCGCCGCGTCGGCGCCAGGGAAGTTCGCGCTGCTGAAAATTGAAGTCGCCGGATCGGACGTCACCACGTCGAAGCTGACTTCGGGGATCAGCGGACCCCCGGAGCTCTGGAAGAACGAGGTTGCTTTGTTGTACGCAGCGCCAAAATTGAGATTGTGCTTTCCTCGCGTCCAGGAGAGATTGTCATTGAACTGCTGGACAGGAGAGTTGCGCCTCTGGTTGCTATCCAGTGATTCAGGATTGGAGAGCGTGCCCGGGAAAATTGGCGCAACACCGCCAAACGGAGCAAAGGAAGCGGGCCCGACTTCCGGGAAGAAAACAACTGTCCCGCCAGTCAGACCGAACCTCGCCTCGTTTACAACTGTTGAGCTCAGTTGTGAGCGCAGGGCGGTTGACAGCGAGAACCGGTTCGAAGCCTGGCTTCCAAGAATTTGCGGCACCGGTGAGGGGAACGCTGGATCGACGCCGTTGAGGAAGTCGACCTTGGACGCGAAATCCTGGAAGTTGTAGATCGCTTCGACGTGGTGCTTGCTTGTTACGTTGAAGTCAAACCGAATCGTCGGGAAACGGCGAAGTTGCCCGCCGGTGTTCGTAAACGTAAACGTCTGGAGATTCGGATCGGTCTGGCCTTTCAATGCACCAGCAGCCGTCGAGGAGCGGATGTCCGCAAGGATTTTTGAGATTGTAGGATCGAACGTTCCCGTGAATCCGTTCGCTGCCGCGAGCGCTAACAGATTCACACCGCTCGCCGGACCTCCCGGATAACGGAAGATTCCAGCCTGCGCATCGGGTGTCAAAATTGTGCGCGTGCGAACGGTCGCTTCCGGCAATCGGAACTCTTCGTAGTTCACAAAGAACCAAGCGCGATCCTTCAGCCACGGGGTGATTGGGCCGCCTGCCTTGACCCCCCACTGATCCAACCTGATCGGCGCGCGAGGCGTCCCGGTCAGATTGTTGAAATAGTAGTTGGCATTAAAGCCCTTCTGGCGGTTATACCAATACGCGCCACCATGGTAATCGTTGGAACCACCCTTGGTGATGAACCGGATGTGTATCGCGCCTCCAGCCGATGCTTCCGCGCCCGGAGTCGACGTTGAGACTTCCACTTCTTCGATCGCATCAACGCGAGGGCGAATGTAGGTGAAGAACGCATCGGATGTTCTCAGGAAGTTGTCTTGAGCGTTGATGCCATCCAGGCTGATAAACAACGCGCCCTTGGGCAACCCGTTTATCGAAGAAGATCTCGGGCGGCCGGGGGTCGTGGTGCCTGGAAGCGTCAAGACCAGATCAAGAGCGTCACGCGAGGTGAATGGCAGCTCGGTTATCTGGCGACCTGAGATAATTGACCCGATATTGGTCGAGTCTTTTTGGAGGACTTCGGCTCCGCCAGTGACGGTTACCGATTCGCTGGCGGTACCCACTTCGAGCCTCGCTTCGACGGTTGCGGACTTGCCAAGCTCGATTTTTACGTCCGTTATTTTGGTCTGTTTGAAGCCTTGAGCGGTAACGGTCACGACATATGTCGCCACCGGCAAAGCGGAGATGAAGAATGTTCCTTCCTCACCCGATTTTGCTCTGTATTCCGCCCCGGTCTCGTTGTTTCGTACGAGAATATCGGCATTGTGTATCACCGCGCCTTGTTGATCCATCACTACGCCGCTGATCCGGCCAGTGGTGGTTACCTGAGCGCGTCCCAAGCCGCTAAATGAGCCTAACACTAGCAGCATTGAGATCGTGCCTATCACTAATCTGGCTAGTACTTTCTTTCTCATTTAAGGTCCTCCTCCGAATGGATTTGAGGGGAAGGTCCGGATCTCAAAGAAAACCCAAGCTCGCTGCCGAACTTCCAAGCTTGTATGCGCCTGAGACCCGGCCGACCGTTTATCGTCACGTTGAGACCCTACGCCTCAAACAATAAGCTTGTACCTTTGAGAACAAGCAGCAAGAAGTAACCTCTTGTTCTGGTGGAATCCAACTCGATTTTTGGCGAATTGCCTGGAGTGCTACACTTCGGTAACTAGCGGACAACAACTTCGGAAGATTGCTTATCGATTGATCTAATTGAGAATCAACAGATTTATGAAGGACCGAGAGGCGAACCCAGCAAGTAACGTACCCGTTTCTAATAACCAGTTCAGCCGGCATAAGCCCACTGGCTATGTAATTTCCAACTGATCGGATGCCCAAGCCGCGCTGACCCAATCTAACGATTATCCAAAATTTTGAATGAGAAATCCAAATCGCTGGATTTTCAGTGGTCTTCGTGACGCTGCTGGTGCGTGATCCGACGGCAAAACCTGTGTCACCTGTTTCCAACTCGGGCAAGAGTCAATATGTTCACTCGGCGCGCGCCGGATTCAATAAGCGCGCGAGTTGCCGCGCAGATTGTGCTGCCGGTCGTGTACACGTCGTCAATCAGAAGAACTGACGTGCCCTTTATCGAGCGTGGTCGCGAGACTTCAAACGCTCGCTCAACCGACTGGGCGCGATCCGCTGCGTCCATACCGGCGCGATGTCGCGCGGTGGGCTTGCTGCGCACGAGCGAGCGATCGCAAACCGGTAGATCGAGTGCTCGTGAAATGATCCCGGCCACGATTGCTGCCTGGTTGAACCCGCGTTCGCGTTGACGGCTGTGATGCAGGGGAACCGGCACGATCAGTTCGCTTTTAAGCGACTCGCCATGATCGGACAGAGTTGCGCGGATTATCCGGCGCAATCGCGGACAGATGTGGGGCGTGGTTTTCAAAAACAGGATGTTGGCCTCGAGCGCGCCGGAGTAAACCCCGCATGCGCGCGCTGCGGCGAATGGAAGGCTCGAGCACATCCCGCAGAAGCGAAGGCGAGGCATTTCAGCAAGTTCCTCGTGGGCGGGCACCGTGCGTGAAAGCGCGATTCCGCACTTCGAGCAGACAGTTCCGTTTAGAAGCTTTGTTACTCTCGGATCGTCCCAACATGCGGCGCACGCGACGCCGTCGTCCCACGACTCGACCGCGCCGCCGCACACCCGGCAATGTTGGGGATAGACGAGACCTAGCAGTCCATCTCTAATGTGTCGCAGCGCGCGTGGCAGCACGCCAATCCTCCGGTAGGGACAGCTGATTCAGGCAGGCTAAGCGAAGAGCGGCGGACGCCCCGCCGAGGCTGGCGCCCCAGCCCTGCGGGGGCGGTTAATTCAAATCTCTTTTTCGACCAGTAAGCCTTGCTCCATTTGTTCCTGGCACTTGATGCAGTGAGGCGTCCACGGGATGGCGTCCAGCCGCTTTGCCTGAATGTCGTCGCCGCAGTTCACACACTCGCCATAGATTCCTTCAGTGATCCGATCCAGCGCTTCTTCGATCAGCCTGAGCGTATTTCGCTCATTAGTGCTTTGAGAGAAGAGAAGTTCCTTGGTGTATGAGTTCGACGCCTTATCGGCGGGATCCTGGCTGACGTCGCGGTCAGCCTCGCGGCCATAGTCCTCAGTGCGCTCGACCATGCCGAGCAGTGCATTCCGCTGCTCGGTCAACTTGGCTTCGTATTGTCTAATCTTCCTTTTGTCCATCGAATTCTCCTGCTCCGATTTCTTCAGTCTTCACTACCCGTTTACCCAGTGATCGTTCTCGATTCGGGCCTGCACACCCCTCACTTTTGGTAAGGCAGGTCATTGATGATTGTAAATGCGCGATAGACCTGCTCTATCAAAAAAAACCGCGCCATCTCGTGCGTGAGTGTCATCCTTGAAAGGGCCAGGACTAAGTCGGCTCGCTCACGCACCGCGTCCGACAACCCCCGGTGTCCGCCGATCACAAAAGTGATCTGCTTGGTTCCCGCCAATCTGTGCTTCTCGATGAGCTCGGCGAGCTTGATCGAATCGAGCTCCTGTCCGCGCTCGTCGAGCGCTATGAAAAATGGCGCGGCCGGCGTGCAAGAGAGGATGTCCTCGCCTTCCTTGTCAATGATCCGGCGCGCGTCTCTGCCAACGTCGTCGCGATCTCGCAGCTCGGTTACATCAACAGCGGCAAACTTCCCGACGCGATCGAGGTACTCCTGAACCAACTGCTTTAACGGAGCCCTCTTCGTTTTGCCGATCCAAACAAACCGCAGCTTCATCTGAGTTTCTAGTTTCTGGTTTCAGTTCTGGTTCACACGAATCAAATAAACTGGAAACCGAAAACCGCTTAGCTCACCGCGGGGCTACCCGCGCTCAGCTTGCCGATGTTATACCGCCGCAGTTTCTCGTACAGGTTCTTGCGGCTGATGCCCAGTATTTCGGCTGCGCGTGTTTTGTTTCCGCGTGTGTGTTCAAGCACCTCGCGGATGTAAACAGCCTCCAACTCCGCGAGAGATGGCTTTGCTTTGCGCGACTGCATGAGTCGAGCAGCAGATCTCAAATACCCAGGCAACCCTTCCCACTCGATCACATCTCCGTTCGTCGTCAGCACAGCGTGTTCTATGATGTTTCTGAGCTCCCGAACATTGCCCGGGAAGTCGTAACTTGAAAGCGCCTCTATGGCATCGCTCGAAAGCCGTACACCGGCTCGGCCGCTGCGTGATGCAAAATGCCGAACAAACTCGTGGGCGAGCTGCGGCAGGTCTTCAAATCGATCAACGAGTCGAGGCAACTCGATGGTTACGACTGCAAGGCGATAATACAAATCATCGCGAAAAGCTCGAGCGCGAACCGCTTCTTTTATGTCCACGTTCGCAAGCGCCACGATGCGAACGTCGAGTTTGATCGGTTGTTTCCCGCCAAGCCTTTCGAAGTTTCTCTCCTCGATCACACGCAAAAGCTTCGCTTGCGACGACGGAATGAGGCCGGCTATCTCATCGAGCACCAATGTGCCGCCGTCTGCCGCTTCAAACCGTCCAGGCTTGGACTCGACCGCTCCGGTGAAGGCTCCCTTCTCGTAACCGAACAACTCCGATTCGAGAAGGTCCTCCGGTAGAGCCGCGCAATCTATCTTTACAAATGGTCTATCGCGACGCGCGCTGCGGTCGTGTATCAGCCTCGCGGCGGCATCCTTGCCGCTTCCCGATTCGCCGAGGACCAGCACGTTGGATTCGGTGGCCGCGACCCGATCGATCAATTCCGCGACCCTTTGCATCGCCGGCGAATTCGTAACAAGCTTCATCTCCCGCGCCACCCGTCTCGATCAATGCGAGTCATTTAGTCTCGGTCTTCAGCTCTACGCCTTCGTCCTTGAGATCGACGCGGCCCGCGTCTCGCCACAACCGTTCCAGATCGTAGAACCGCCGCGATGCCTGGCCGAAAACATGCACGATGAAATCGCCGTAGTCTAGCAGAATCCATTCAGTGCTGCTATAGCCTTCGATGTGAAGCGGACGTTTGCCGTTTTTGAGCAGCGCTTCTTCTACCGCGTTAGAAATGGCCTGCACTTGCCTCGTGCTCGACCCGGTGCAGATCAAAAAAAACTCGGTGAACGAGGCTATCTTGCGCAGGTCCAGTACGACCAGATCAGTCGCCTTCTTTTCATTTGCGGCGCGCGCTGCCACCATCACCAGGTCGTCCGTTTCCCGCGGAGCTACGGGTTCCGGCTGCGCTTGGTTTTTGGTGGTACGACCCATTGAGT
>JBASRM010000696.1:0-2827 GCA_049273835.1 Blastocatellia bacterium
GTCTATGATAAACGACTCGCATTCCGCGCGTCCGTCCTGACTGTTCTTCGGTGCGGAGTACGGTTTGGGACGCTTGGGTTGGAATCGAAACTAGCCCGACTCCGTGACCAGACACGGTATCGAAGAACGCCATCATTTCAACCGATGACTTGTCTGATAGTATTTGTTCGCCGCCAAACTGGAGCCGATAGCTGCGTTCCATCACCGGGCTTCCTCCAGCAATCGCGACCGGCTTCGGCTCCGAGAACTCGATTTCACCAGATTCAAGATTCACTTTCGATTGTGAATCAGTAGATGACCCTGGCACTAAGCCCGCGAAAAGCCGGGTTCTCGCTCCTGCATCAAGAGCAATTCCGAATCTTGGCAACACCGTAGTGCCTGATTCTTTTTCGGCGAAGCGCGCGAACTCCAGCCCGTAAACGATCAGAACCGGGCCAGATACTTGCCAGGTATCCGTTGCTGAAAGAGAGAACTGACCAAGCTTTGGAATGCCGTTGTGACGAGAAAACGTGAAGCGCGCATAACCCATCGCGATCGAGACTCGGTGCCGGTCGCCAGCGTGTGCGCTGGTCATAGCTCTTAGACTCTGCGGCGCACCCTCACCGTAGCCCAGCTGCCCGCTTACAACTAGATTGGCATCCTTCGCGATCTGCTCCGATACAGCGAAATTTGCGCCTCCGAACAATCTCTGATCTACGCGTTCACTTGCAGTGCTCTGAGCAAACGCATTAACCGCACCATGCAACTCAGTGGATCGTCCGGTTAGCGCGATTGTCGAGTTAGCTTCCGCTCCAACCGAGTCCTTCTTCGATTCATCATAGTGGAAGATAGTTCCGCGAATACTGCGTGCCGCGTACTTTGAATCAGGATGCAGGCTGGTATCATCGGAGAGCGTCGTAAGCCGTCGCAAAAATATCGAATCAAAGACGGTGACCTTGTTGGGTTTTACATCTGCCGCTATTTCAACGGGCTTAAAGCCGTCCGCCTCAGCCTTCACACGATAACGGCCCGGGGCGATACCTGCGGCGTTGAACTTCCCTTCGCCGTCGGTGCTGGCGCGCTTTACAACTTTGTCGGCCTTTACCGCTTCCGTACTCGCAAGCACCACAACATCTGCGCCGATTAGCGGCGTGCCGCTCGCATCCATGACTACGCCACGAATGGAGCCGCGACCGGCTGACGCGTGCGCAGGGGCGGCACAGCCTAGTGCGACAAAAGCAAGAAGCGCCAACAGTCTTATTAATTGTCTCATAAGTCACCTCTTAGTCAGAAAAGCAGAGGTCTAATCCGCGGTAATCACAATTCTATCATTCGACCTAGGAGTGTCAAGCACGCCTGACTCGGTAAGCCACGCGACGAGCGCCCGAAAAGCTTGACCGCGATGACTCACAGTCGCCTTCTCTGAAACTGTCAACTCTGCAAAAGTTTTCCCCAGGGGTTGGTAGAAAAATATGGGATCGAAGCCGAACCCATTTTCGCCGCGTGGTTTCCTGAGCACACTACCCTGGACTTCTGCAAGAAAGACCTTCTCCCCACCTTCCCATACCATCGCGGCAGCGCAAACGAATCGCGCCCACCGTTGAGAATCGTCCACATCCTTCATTTCTTCAAGCAGTCTCGCGATACGGTCCTCGTCGGTTGCAGTTGGACCTGCATAGCGTGCGGAGTGGAGTCCGGGTGCTCCGCCAAGTACTTTCACTTCGAGCCCTGAATCGTCGGCTATGGTGGGACTTTCTTGCAGCCGTTGATAATAACGTGCCTTTAGTAAAGCGTTCTCCGCAAAGGAGGAGCCGTTTTCAATCTTCTCTGTAGAGTCCGATTCGGCAAGGGCCATCACTTGTATACCGCTGTCACTCAATATTCGTTTCAACTCGGCGATCTTGTATCGATTGGTGGTGGCCAAAAGAACTCGCACGGGTTGAGTATATCATCACAAGGGTCTTTATCTCAGGTCGCCAGGATAGTTCCGGTTCAATGTTAGAACTATTTGGGGCCGACTTTTTGCGCGGAAAAGCCAGACTTAATCCGGGATGATGTTGCGTCTGACGAATCTAACCGAAGCGCTGGCGCGGCAAAGGATAACGGTAAATATTTCTACCAACTTATGTACTTTTTACACGTGACGGTTATGTGATCTAGGTTCGCTCTCAATCGAGCGATGAGTAATTCTCCCGAAAAAGACTAAAGAACGTAACCGGAGCTAGTCTTTATTTGGCCTGGCACCTTTATTGCTCAAGTAGAGTGGGGCAAGAGATACGGGTGATGACAACATCACTTCCTGTTCTCGATTCTCGGTTACTGTGGTGAGGACAGTAGCCGGAAACAAAGGCGACGCAGTCTTCCCACGCTGCGTCGCCTCTTTTTTTTGGAATTAGCGCCGTCCTGATCCTAAACCCGCAATGCTTCCCATACACTCCGCTTGAAGGGCTCGACGGCAGGCCATCGATACTTCGACGCTTGCCGATCGACCTGCAGGTTTCGTGTGGATTCTGTTTCTTGGCCCCCGTGCCGACCTTCGGAGCCACACACTGCGTTCATGGAGTTGGTATTCGTAGCTAGGATCTGTCCGATTCCGCGCTGCCTGGTCAAAACATGAGCGGTCATCTGAATGGTACCCACTGCGACTCCTATAGTAGGCAGAGAAGTTCGTTCAGCCGTCGAACCACCGAGCCTCCACAGCCGCTTGACACTCCATTTGCAGCGCCGATATGTTCAAGTTTCGTAGAACTTTGAGCTCGCGGCAAACACGCTTTTTTCATGGAGCTTTTGGGAACTGGCAGTCAATAACCGCCAATGACGTGGCTGCCAAATCATTATTCTTCTCCTC
>JBASRM010000175.1:0-3815 GCA_049273835.1 Blastocatellia bacterium
CCCACTCTCCTCCCGCGGCTCCGCCGCCCTCTGTGCCAACCATTTTACGGAAGAAGACCGCCCTCATCTCCGTCTAACAGGCAAATCACCGAAAGGAGAACTCGTTTATGGCTCGGAGAACAACCATAGTCGCGGTGCTGATCACCGGATTCGCGCTTTCTCTCTTCACGCTCAACACCGATGCTTCCGATTGGATCGGCATCTACGCTCGCATAGACAAGGTGATCCTGGAACCCGATTCCAACGCGCCCGATCGAATTCAGGTCTGGGGCGCGTTCGCCCTTGCGGGCAAGCAGGATCGCAACAGCTACGACTCTGCCAAACGCGGCTATCTCTACTATTCGCTAAAGCCTGGTAAGGAAGAGGTCTGCCGGAAGGAATGGACCGATCTCAAGGCGATTGCCGGCACCGGCGAGGTGATCGGGTTTGGCAGCCGCGATGTATCGCAGGGTCGTGTCCGCAAGGCGGACGAAAAAGCAAGTGATCCCGACGTTTATCCGGTCGGCTTCGGGTTGCTCAAGATGAGCCGCCGCCCGACCGATTACGCTCCAATTCAGGAGTTGAGGTCGCTTCCGAGGGAGCAAAAATGATCGCCGCTCGCCTGGTTCGACAGGAGCAATGGGCGAGTTGGGACGTCTTGCTGATAGCGCTAGCGTTGGCTCATGGCGGTCTCCTTCTGCTCTGGCCCTCGATTCCGCTCATCGGAATCGGTATGTGGTGGAACGCGAACAGTATTTCTCACAATTTCATCCACCGGCCTTTTTTCAGAAGGCGCGAGCTGAATGCGATATTTTCGTGTTTGCTCACCGTGGTTTTGGGCTTGCCGCAATCGTTTTGGCGTGCGCGGCACCTCGCGCATCATCTCGCCCGGGAGCGCGCGCAAAGGCGGCGGCTCGATGAGCTCGACTTAGAGGCCGAGTCAGATGGAAAGGGGCGGCGCGGTGTTGGCAGTCCGAGGAGCATTCAACTTGAGCCGTTAGACGTTGGCGCGGTTATCGCGTTGTGGGCCGGGCTACTCGGCTTTGCTCCCGGTTTCATGCTGACGGTTTATCTCCCGGGCTTTCTTCTTGGTTTGGCGCTTTGCTATTTGCAAGGACACTACGAGCACGCTCGGGGGACGGTCAGCAACTACGGTCGACTGTACAATCTTATGTTCTTCAACGACGGATATCACATAGAACATCACGCGCGACCGGGAGCTCACTGGCGAGAGTTGTCTCGACAGCGAGCCGTGGAAGGATGCGTCAGCCGATGGCCGGCGGTGTTGCGATGGCTGGAATGCTTGAACCTTTGCGCGCTTGAGCGGCTGGTTTTGCGCTCGCCGGCTTTACAACGTTTCGTACTCAACCGCCACGAACGCGCGTTCCGCCGCTTGCTGGCTGACTCACAATCCGTCCGACGGGTCGGCATCGTAGGCGGAGGCCTGTTCCCGCGAACGGCGATGATTCTGAGTCGACTGTTCCCCGATGCAAAGCTCGCGCTGATCGATCTAAGCGCTGACAACCTCGCAGTCGCGCGTCGGTTTGTGGCAGAGGCTGAATTTATCAATCAATGCTTCGAGCCCGACAACACCTGCGACTTTGATTTGCTCGTCATCCCGCTCGCGTTCAACAAGAATCGGGAAACCATCTACCAGCGGCCACCAGCTACCTTAGTCGTTGTCCACGATTGGATCTGGCGGAGACGTGGCTCGAGCGCGATCGTTTCGTGGTTGCTGTTAAAGCGAATGAACCTGGTGACGCAATGAGAGCGTTTGCCCTGCTCGGAGTGCTCATTATCTCGAAGCTGGTGATCCTAGCGGGACGCCCGATCGATCATTCAGCGTGGGTTCCAGTGGCATACCTATGGCAGGACGTGCTTGTTGTTCTGGTATTCGCGTTACTTGATTGGCTGATCCAGCGGGACTGGTTTGGCTGGACCGTATACTCGTCAATCGTGGCTTATGTGGCGATCAATGTTCCAGTAGCGTTAGTGCTTTCGACGCCGCTCACCTGGCCGATGCTGGGAGCGGCCGGCGCGGCGCTTTCGGATTCGATCAAGCGTCATGCCACGCCCGCGAATCTGGGGTTGATGTCGCTTGTAGTTGGGGCCGGGATCGCGCTTCCATTCTTACTGGAACGATTGCTACCTCACGTTGATTGGAAGTTGACGAGAGCCTCAGTTGTTCCGGCGCTGGTTCTGGTTACGATTGGTCCGCTTGCCAGTTCGCGGGTCGAAACAATTGGGTTGGATCGTAACCCGATCATCGCAATCGCCTGGAGCGCCATGCCGCGCATTTGGTGGCGCTCCGGCGTTGTAGAAGCGAGTGAAGACTGGCGAGCGAGCCCGTTTGCGTCTGAATCCCGGACCGAAGATCTCACTAATCTACGCGGCGCAGCTCATGGTCGCAACGTGGTGCTGATTCTTCTAGAATCGGCCGGGGCCGAGTACTTGAGGCCGTATGGCGCGAGCCGCGATCCAATGCCCAATCTCACGGAACTGGCTCGCGAGTCCATTGTATTCGATCACGCCTACGGGGTTTATCCGGAAAGCATCAAGCAACTTTTTTCGGTGCTTTGCTCGCGGTATCCTGCGATGGAGACCGCGAGCGAGAGCTACTCCTGGGTCACCACTCCCTCGCTTGCGGCGGTGCTCGGCAGAGCTGGCTACCGCAGCGCGCTTTTCCACTCCGGACGTTTTATGTACCTGGGGATGTATGACGTGGTAGCGAACCGGGGATTCGAGACCCTCGAGGACGCGGGCGCGATCGGGGGCAATCATGAGTCAAGCTTCGGCGTGGATGAACCATCGACAGTTGCGCGAGCCCTGTCGTGGATAGACTCGATTGAGCCCAACGATCGGTTCTGTCTGACTTATCTGCCGATTGCCGGGCATCATCCCTACGACACTCCCGAACCGGGCCCGTTTCCCGACCAGGCGGATGCTGATCGTTATTTGAATGCGTTGCATTATGCCGATGCCGCGCTTGGGAGTTTGGTTATAGGTCTTAGGTCGCGCGGTCTGTACGATAAAACGTTGTTTGTGATCTTTGGCGATCACGGCCAGGCCTTTGGGCAACACGAAGGAAACTACGGACATTCGTTGTTCCTTTACGACGAGAATATTCGCGTTCCATATCTGATTGCGGCACCGGGTTTGATAAAGGAGCAGCTTCGCGTGAATCGAACGATCAGTTTGCTGGACACCGCCCCGACGATCCTTGATCTGGCCGGGTTGCCCTCACCGGCGGGATATCAGGGATCGAGCGCTCTGGAAGCACGGTCGAAGATGGCGCTTTTCTGCACTGACTATTCTTTGAGTCTGGTGGGGCTTCGCGATGGCTGCTGGAAGTATATCTACGAGATGGACTCGGGGCGTTCGAAGCTGTTCGACCTTTGTCAGGAATGTTCGGAATCCAAGGACCTCTCGATATTCTACCCGGAACGCGTTGCGGCCTATCGCGCGCACCTCACTCGTTGGGGCTCAGCTCAAAAATCGCTTATCGCAAATCGACGTAGCACCTTTTAGCACTCATTATTGATTCCCGACGTGCAGCACTGAGACTCAGGGAAATTCTTAAGTTCAGTTGGGAGATGTTTGTCGAAGCAGGCGGCGGAGCCGCGGAGCAGAAGATGGCCGCGCGCCCGCCCGAGGGCAAAGCCCATCGGCAAAGAGGGCGGCGGAGCCGCGGAGCAGAAGATGGCCGCCCAACCCTCCCGAGACGCAGCACACGCTCCCGAGGACAAGCCCATCTGCACAACACGCCCGAACTCCCTATCGAGGTCGCTTTATGTTCGTATCGAGGTCGCTTTATGTTCGTATCGAGTCGCTTTATG
>JBASRM010000176.1:0-3721 GCA_049273835.1 Blastocatellia bacterium
GTCAGAGTGCGGCGCGGTGAAACAGTGTCGCACGAGGCAACGGCATAAATGAACGGATGCGACGAGCGATGGCGGCTTCGGCAGATCGAAGGCGTCAAGCCATTCAAGAGCGACGATCCGGATTCCGAACGAATCTTCTGGCAAGAAGGCGGCGTGCATCAGAACCTGACCTTTCCTGTTCATCCTGATCCGGTAAGCGGAATGCACTGCTGGCACCAGCGAGTCCGAGTCGAGCGCGCGGAATCAGATGACAAGTACGGAGACGTGGTGGTCGACACGAACCGTTCACACGAGGTGAATCGCAAGTGGCTCGAGATGACTCGCCCTGCGCCTGGCCCCGGCGGATTGCGTCGCCCGCGATGGTTCTCACGCCCAGTGAGGCCGGATGACGAGGCTTTCGTAGTTAAGGATCGGTGATGCAAATGTCTCTGGCCGACTGATTCTGTTCCTTCCTCTTTACTCTTTTCGCTTGTCTGTGAAGTGATCTCAATGTATAGTCGCGCGTGCACGGAGGCACCATGGCAATCCCTTCACGCGTGCCACCCAAGCTTGAAGAGCATCAAGAAAAGACGCCCGTGCCTCGACCGAAGCTGCTTGATCAGACGCGCCAGGCGATTCGCGCTCGGCATTACAGCAAACGTACTGAAAAGACCTATGCAGATTGGATCAAGCGGTTCATCTTTTTTCACGGCAAGCGTCATCCATCGGAGATGGGTGAGTCCGAGATCAATCAGTTTCTAACCGATCTTGCTGTTAACAAGAGAGTAAGCGCCTCGACTCAGAACCAGGCTTTGAGCGCGCTGTTGTTCTTGTATCAGCACGTGCTGAAGAAACCGCTCGAGTGGATCGATCCGGCGGTGCGCCCGAAGAAACCAAAGCACCTCCCGGTTGTCTTGACCAAAGAGGAAGTCAAAGCAATCATCCAACTGATGGAGGGAGGGCCGAAGTTAGTAGCAACTCTGCTTTACGGTGCCGGCCTTCGCCTCAATGAATGTTTGGGGCTTCGATTCAAGGACATTGATTTTACCAAGGATCAGATTCTGGTTCGTGACGGCAAGGGGCAAAAGGATCGAATCACGACTTTGCCGACCTCGGTTAAGGAACCGCTCCTTGCTCACCTGAGAGACGTCTATAGACTGCATCGGAAAGACCTGCGTGAAGGCTTCGGCCGAGTCGTACTGCCATATGCATTGGCCAGAAAATACCCTAACGCGGACCGCGAATGGGGATGGCAATGGGCGTTCCCGGCGCCGACTCGTTACTTTGATAAGGAAGCAAGGTTCGAGCGCCGGCATCATCTTCATGAGACTGTCGTGCAGAAGGCGATGAGGCAAGCCGTTCTAAAGGCGGGTATCGGCAAGCCGGCCACGCCTCATGTGTTGCGACATTCGTTTGCGACTCACTTGCTGGAGGATGGATACGACATTCGTACGATTCAGGAATTGCTGGGCCACAACGATCTCAATACCACGATGATTTATACGCACGTGTTGAACAATGGCGGGCGAGGTGTCCGCAGCCCGGCGGATAAACTATAGATGAGTGAACGCAGATTATGATGATCGGATTATACAGAAAGAAACATATTGCTAACGCCTCTGAGAGGTTACATCAGCGCTTAAAGGGCAACCGGTTCAACGATCAGGCGATAATCGGTCTGAATCGCCTAAGCTGAGATTGGTTTGTGCAGAAGGAATCGTCTGGATAAATGTGTTATTAAGTTTTCTCGCTAATTCATGTTCGGCCGTCGTGGAGTACTGGCCGAGCGATATGGTAAGGTTGCGGGCGTGGGTAAGCCCGAAAGCACTCTGCTTCAGGTTTTGCGAGGCGCATCCGACGCAAACGTCTCTTTCGCAGATTTGTGCGCGCTGCTTAGACACTTGGGATTTGATGAACGAATTCGCGGCAGCCATCACATCTTCACGAAACAGGGCATCCTGGAAATTCTCAATCTTCAGCCAAGAGGCGCGAAAGCGAAACCATACCAGGTGAAGCAAGTCCGCCAAATAATCGTTCGCTATAAAATGGCCGGTGAGAGCTATGAACAATAATTACAAGTACGAAATAGTCATTTACTGGAGCGAGGAAGACGAAGCGTTCATCGCCGAAGTGCCCGAGCTGCCAGGTTGCGCTGCAGATGGTTCGACCCATGTTGAGGCTCTAGCCAATGTCGATGTAATTATTCGGGAGTGGATTGAAACCGCAACAGAATTGGGCCGAGCCATACCGGAGCCGAAAGGTCGCCTAATGTACGCGTGACCAACATACGAAATCTTCTAAGTCCGAGGTCGAACTCCGGCGTGCAGCGCGCGAGTCGGTGTTCGCCGTGATTCGAGTGCTACGTCGCGCGCCCGTGCGCCTGACGTTCGGCTGATGCGAAACCAATGAAGCGAAGCAAAAAGAATATTGCGCTGATCATCATCCTCGTAACGCCCGTGGTACTAGGAACCGGTTGCTTAAGTCTTGCTGGTGGCTGTGGCAACGAGGTGATTCGGGAGATCGAGTCTCCAGACAAGAAACATAGAGTTGTGGTGTTTCAGCGTGACTGCGGCGCAACAACCGGCTTCAGCACGCAAGTCTCCATTCTGCCCGGAACCACAAGACTGCCAGAAGAAGGCGGCAACGTTTTCGCCTGCGATACCGATCACGGGAAAGCGCCAACTGGTCCTGGAGGCGGGCCGCCAGTTGAAATCGAATGGAAGGGTAATGACTCTTTGCTCATCACACATGACTATCGGGCAGGCATCTTCCTTTCTGCCGACTCAAGTGGCGGTGTAAAAATCATCTACGCGAAAAAGACATTTTGAAGCGGGATAAGGTCGAACTCTGCGTGCACCGGAGCCGCGCAAGTTGGTTTCTTATGAAGCGGTCCTGTTGCTTGCATTGCCATCGAATCAACGCGCGGCCCGGTGACGCTGGCGTTGGGCTATCGAAGGAGCAATGATGAAAAACAAGAATGGTCAAATCGCTAAGAACGCCAAAATTGTGATTGTAGGAGCAGGCCCCGCCGGTCTCTCAACCGCATGGTTTCTTTCAAAGAATGGATTTCATAACGTCACCGTCCTTGAAAAACTCGGCCGGGTTGGCGGACTTTGTAAAAGTCTTACGGTAGATGGAATGAGTTTTGATTTAGGCGCTAACTATCTTACGTGGGCGTATCGAGAAACGCTTAAGATTGCAAAGGAACTAGGCGCGCGCACCTATCCTGAGAAACCTTATATTTCAATTGAACTCAGCGATGATGAAACCAAGTTCAAATATAGACCTTTTTCTGAAGCTATTCTCTTTGACGCTTATACACACGAAAAAATCTCGTTGTTTGCTTTTGTCATCGCGTCAATTCGATATTTTGTCATTCGTTGGAACTTAAGCCGCATTATTGATGTCCCTGATTATTTGGCGGAAATCCACAACCACCAGGAACTCTGTGTTTCTTTCAAGTCATGGTTGGAGCAGAATAAGTTGATGGCTTTATCAACCCTGTTTCAATTCCCAATAACAATTATGGGATATGGAGACCTTACAAACATAGCAACGCCTTACGCACTACGTTATATGTCACTCCGGACATTCTTCCCCATGGTTTTCGGCCAAATTCCATTTGTCGATTGGATCGTAGGAAGGTGGCCAAAGCGTTTTACCCTGGGTTTTCAGCGGTTATGGGAGCGCGTTTCCTGGATAACAAATGTTCGGCTTAACGTGAACATCACCAGCATTGAGA
>JBASRM010000181.1:0-5857 GCA_049273835.1 Blastocatellia bacterium
GGACGTAACCGGCTAACGCTAAAACATGTGCAAAAGCAATTCGAGTAAACGATGAATCGAGAGAGGTGATACGGCAAACAGCGTCGCTAGAGTTAGCACAAATGCTGCGCCACACAGTGTCGTTGCTTTCACCCACGATCGTGACAGGGCAACAGACTCAATTGTCTGAACGCCGCTCAAAGAAAGGACGCGCTCCACACGTCGCTCCAAAACAGCCTCGTGCTCGCCGAAGAAGTTTGATTCAGTTACTTGCGGACTGTGCGGCACACCAAGCGTCAGTCGAGTGAGTCGAACCAGCGCGCCCGCGACCTCTACCGGATCGTTTGTGCGCCGGGCTGAAACTTCATCACATACCATCTCAACCTGCTCGCTCCACCACCGATACAGCAGGCCCGTCAAAGGGAATGCAGGGGAGAGGTATCGACAAATAGTAAGAATCCACTTTGAAAGATTATCGCGCCGACTGTGATGCGCTACTTCGTGCTCGAGCAGCGCTGATAGCTCTTCTGATGTTAATGCGTTGAGTAGACCCGTTGATACAATTAGTTTGGATCTGAAGTAGCCCCAGACGAATGAAAAAGGGTAGCGGCTTACCACGAGACCAATACTAAGTCCGTAGCGTCCACAGGCATCTTCGACTTGCCGAATTCGCTCAGGCGCAGCCGGCTCCGAATCTAGCCCCAACCGACGCACAACGCGGCCGATTCTGGAATACCCCTTCGCTACGGCGTAGGCCGCAACGACCAACGCGACGAAGGCAAACGAGATCGCAGCATAGCTGAGTGCCGGGTCCAGTGAAACAGTCAGAGCGCTGAGTAAGTGATCTGTGTGAACGGCCCGATGCTCTTGTAACCACCGTTCTGGGCCAAGCCACATTACAGGCAAGAGAGAAGCGCTCACCAGCCACATTGCTGCGAGCGGTGGAGCTATCAAAGCTGAGGCATAAACTCGCGACAACATCAGCGGATGACACGCGCGAGTCCGCTTGTTCGCTCGAACTGCTGCTGCCGCGCCGAACGATGCAATAGATAGCGCGGTGCTGATAAGCATGAAGTTCTCAGCGCTCATGAGCAAGAGCGGCCAGTAGCTCCCCATCACTTGAGCCCCTCACGCCTTTGCCTGATCAATTCTTCAAGCTGATTCAGCTTCGCGCTGTCTTCACCTACCAGATCGACGAAGGTAGACAGCACCGGCTCGCCTAACCCTCCAAGGAGCCCGCTCAAGACCTCCTGAGTCAGCGCTCGCTCGAATTCCTCTCTCGTGTAGCGAGGCGAATAGACGAATGCCTTACCTTGTTTTTCGCGGGACAGATATCCCTTACGATGCATACGATCGAGGGTGGTCAGGACAGTCGTATGCGCAATCTCTCGCTTCCGACGCAGCCGCTCCTCAACCTCGACAACGGTCTGGTTGGGTTGTTGCCAGAGCACGTTGATCACGTCAGCTTCAAGCTCGCCAAGCACCTGCTTGATGCCGCGAGCCGTCGGCCGGAATCCGCGCAACGTTACCCTGGGTAGTTTCATATTTGCCTTTTGAGTTAGATTGGTTAGGATACGGGACGCATAAAACTACTGTCAATAGTCGGTAGCTTAGGCTATCCGAGCAGGCTATTATAGCTTCGAAATCGAGAACATAGATCCTAACTGCGCCTACTCTGCATAGCTCTGAACGGCTTCAATGTTGTGAACGCACGATAACGGGAGCTATCTTGTATTCGTTCGAATAAGGAAGCGTCTAGTTGGTTACTCAACTGTTTTGGCTGGAGAATCAATCGACACGAACCCACGGCATTGACTTGCCAGCGGCGCCCGATGCATGTTACAAAACGTCGGTACTTCTCAACAACTACCGACGATTCGTTTAGATGGGCGCACAACCTCCAAAAAAGAAACTCCTCGCTCTGGTTCGCAAGGCGGGCGTGCTTCGAACCCGCGAGCTTGAGAGTCACGGAATTTCGCGTGTATATCTGAAGCGGCTCGTAGACTCCGGACAGCTCGAGCGCATCGGACGCGGACTCTACACCCTTGTAGACGCCGACCTGGGAGAGAAGGCCAGTCTGGCTCAGGCCAGCAAACGAGTCCCGCATGGCGTTATCTGCCTTCTGTCGGCGCTTCGGCTCCATGGGCTTACGACCCAGAACCCGTTTGAAGTTTGGATTGCAGTTGATCAGAATGCCAGGCGGCCTGCGATGTCCTATCCTCCGCTGCGAATCATTCATCTGTCCGGCAAAGCATTCACAAGTGGGATCGAGGATCATCGCGTCGAAGGGATCAACGTGCGCGTCTACTGCGCAGCCAAAACGGTCGCCGACTGTTTTAAGTTTCGAAACAAAATAGGCACTGACGTCGCACTAGAAGCACTTCGCGGTTACCGGCGGAAGTATCGCTCGGGTATGGATGAACTGTGGCGCTACGCGAAGGTTGTCCGGGTGGCGAGAGTAATGCAGCCATATCTGGAGGCTCTTGGATGAGCCCGACCAAACCAAAGAACGTTGCTGCATCTGTCAGGCAGAAGCGAACAAACATTTCAAAACAGCGGGGCGAAGAGTTTCAGTTCGTTTTGAGTGAATACGCGATCGAGCGATTGCTATACCGGATCAGTCGTTCCAAGCACAGTGAGCGGTTCGTCCTTAAGGGAGCAAAGCTTTTTACCCTTTGGGCAGCTATGCCAAAGCTGCCCGGCAACTAGGCCTTTCCACTTATGGTCTGCGGAAGAAGTATCGCCGCCTATTTGGCGCTAACCCAATCACGCACGCCGCGAAAGATAGAATAGATCTCCTATGAGTTCCGGGATGAGCATCTTGTCTTCAAGCCGCGCAGAGGTATCGCATCCAGCTTGCGCTCGCTTTCTTTGTAATTCGTTCCAAAGACAATCTTCAATACAGACGTCGCTACTCGCGTTCACACGACCGCGCGAGCGGAGTAAGAAGCGATCAAGCCATTCAGTTGACTGCTGACGCGGCGAAGCTCGACGGGGTAGAACAATGAGCTTTTTGGACTTAGTTCACCGCCGCCTTCACCGCGGTAGCCGCGATCATCGAGAAGGCCGCCCACGTGCAAGTCGAATGATGTTATCATCGCGCCGGGATTTAAGTGCTGTAGCCCACGGCTACGGAATAGACTACCGCCTCTTGAATGCCGTCGAGTCCGAGGAAGCTGTTAAGCCGGCCGTCAAGGTAGCCGCCCATGCACAGACTGCCGAGACCCTGCTCGACGGAGCTGAGGCAAACGTTCTGCGCCACGTGTCCCGCTTCGAGCGTAATGTAGCGGTAGCCCCGCGGCCCGTATTTCTTCTGCGAACGGGCGAAGACCGCACTCAAAAACAGTATCAGGTTCGCTCCTTGAACGAGGGGGGCCATCAGCAGGGCGTGATCAAGCTCTTCGAACCAGGCGCCGGTCTTGAGCAACTCCAGGCCGTGACGGCGCACGTTATAGTGGTACAAGCCGTCCGCGGCCCCTTCGACCTCTCGGGCGAGCGCGTATATTTCGAGCGGGAAGAGGCCGCCGGCTGACGGCGTCGCTCGGAGATAGATGCTGCCGATGCCGTCGAGGCGTTGGGTGCGTGTCATGCCGTATGCGCTCGCGAGGATGTTCGAGAGGACTTGCGCGGGCATGCGGCGCAAGCGGTATTCGCGGCACGACTCGCGCGCTTGCAGGAGCCGCGACAAAGGCGTCGCTGACGGCGCGAGCAGCTTGAGTACATCGCCCGCGACGACCATCTCTTTGTATTCGACCTCGTAATCGTTCGCCGCTTGATAAGCCTCGGTGTTGTCCCAAGGCTCGGAGTTGATGTGATAGAGCAGTGAGAGCGTGCTGGCGTCGTCGGTTGGGATCATCTCGTTCCTCATGCGAGGGGGTGCGGACAAGGGTTGAGGTCGCTCTCGTCCCGCACGCCTGCGGCGTGTCCCATAATATGCGGGACTTCAAAGAGCCTGCGCCCGCCGAGGCGCTCCTCGCCGTAGCCGAAGTGTATCGGTTGCAGCCCCGTGGCGATGGCGCGGACGACGCTAAAGCCGTAGTCAGCCATGTCCGGCGTTGTCAGGTCTGCATACAGGACGCGGCAGCCTGCCCGGCTCAGCGCGTCTACGCACGTCTGCAAGTCTGCCGCGACGCTCCCTTGCGAGCGGTTGGGCAGCTCTTTGAGGGGCTGAACGCGGCCGCTGTCGAGAAGAAAAGAGCACTCGCCGATCCTCTCCGGCACCGTCAGGAATGCGCTGTGGTCTGCCAGCGTGCGCACGTCCTGGTAAGAGCGCAGACGCTGCGCGGGCGGCTCTGCCTTGTAACGACCGACCTCGCCCGGATGCACTTGACATATCTCCAGCAGCGACTTCATGAGGGCGACCTGCGGGTTGAGGTGGCAGCCGAGTCCGATAAGGACGGCTGGGCCTTCGCCCGTCTTGTCCAGCGCCATGGCCATCATAACGTAAATGGGAATATCCGTGCTGACGTTGAAGACGCGAATCTCCGTCTCGTGCTGCGCGTAATGCGCCTTGATATTCCCGGCAAGCCCCTTTGACCCGGAGAAATCGACTTCCGGCGCGGGAAGCTTGTTCATCCATGTGATTAAGAAACCATCACGCTCTACGGACTCGTACAGGCCATTGAGAATGGCGAACTCAAGGTCAGGCCCGGCCGCCAGCCCGTTCGATGTTATAGACGTGAGAAAATCTTCCTCTCTCTGGGCGACAAAATTTAGATAGACCAGTTGTGCCGGGACGAACACCTCACACTGCGTTGGCAACTCACGCATCGGCGTCCAGGTGAGGACGTCTTGCGGCTGCCAACGGTGGTAGGAGGATTTTTTGCGCGCATACTGCGCGTCGGAGTAGAGCACGCACTCGGGTGGGGCGACGGCCTTCGGCAGCCCCTCCAGGCTCGCGAGCCTCGTGATCCCTTTGTTGACGTGGCTGGCGCAGTAGTGTTCGACGGCCTCGCCGAGGGCGGCGCGAATAGCCTCGCTGTCCGTGCTCCCCTTGCCCGCGGCGGAGCGCTCGACTTGCGGGGTCATGCGATAGTCGAAGTGCGAGAGGATGGCTTGATACATGATCGGAGGGTTCGGCTCTTCCGCCCCGCGCACGACTTTCGTCAGGCTGCGTATCACGCCGACTTTCGGACTCACGAGGTCCAGCAGGCGTCGGACATCCGCCTCCACGTTATTCGTGTTCATCTGTTCTCACCTGGGTCGGTTGAAGAGGCTGCCGCTGCCGCGCCGCCGCTCGTCCGTGCCTCCGTCTTGAAGCAGGCGGGACACCACGGTTTACGCAACACGACATGCTTGCTGGAAGTGAGGTCGAGCAGGTTGAAGACGACGATCTTGCCAACCGCCGAAGGCGAGAAAGCACCGGATAACTGTTTCACCGCCTCGAGGCTGACGAGGCCGGCGGCTATGCCGACGCCGCAGACCAGGTTCTCGTGCCTCGCGCTGTCGTCCTGCTTCCTCTGATCGAGAAAACTCTCGAAGGCGAACTCATCCTCGGGGTTGCCTGCGCACGCGACCGCGCGCATCTTGTAGCAGAGGTAACACGCGGTTTCGGAAGGATGGATGGTCGGGCCCACAACGACCTCCGGCCCCGACAAAGCGCACGAAGTCCACTTGATTCCGGCTCGCAGGCAGACGCGGTTCAGCTTGTATACGAGCGAAGAGTCTCCAGCGTCGAGACAGTTAATCACGAAGTCCGAGCCTTCGACGAGTGCGAACACTTCGTCGTCATTCTCCGGGCGAGACGTGTGGACTGTGACTGACACTTCCGGGGCCATAATCGCGAGCCTTCGTGCGACGACCGTAGCGCGCAACTCGCCGTCATCCGCGGTCGAGAAGACGTTCGAGAGATAACTGTCCGCGCCGCCGACGGGCAGGG
>JBASRM010000186.1:0-3933 GCA_049273835.1 Blastocatellia bacterium
GAAGATTCGAAGGTAAACTTCACACCTTGTATGGTGCGATCAAAAAAGTCCGTAGGCGTCGCAGTAAACTTCGTTCCTTCATCCTCGTATCCGACGAACTTGTTTGGGTTGATTTGAATGTGCGCAACTGCAGCCGCGCGGTCCGCCATAGTCTCGTGACGAGGTCTGCTCGTCGTCGGTGAGAAAATTCGTCTGAAAACGAATGCTTCGTAGCTGTAGAAACCAACTCGCGTGTTGAGCGCTTGCGAGACTAAGGCAACAGAATGTTGCGTCAGAAGACCGGGGCCAGGCCACAGAAAAAGATTAAACGTGACCGCGACGCAAACTACTGTTCGTTGGCGAGGTCTGCGAAAGAAATTACTGATGATTCTTTTGATGAAGCCAATGACGCGAGGTCGATCGGGAGCTTGAAGAGAGCACATCGGGAACCCTCCTCGCAAAGCCTAAGCCTTGGCTGCGCGCTAGGGCATCGACTTGATGGGCTTAAAGACAGTGACTTGGGAGACCGCAGCTAGTCACTGCCTTTCGTTTTCTTGTCTTCGCTGTGAGGTGGAACGCTAAGACCCTGGATCACGGGCACTTGAAACGGCCCGATCATACGGAACCGTAGTTACCGTGTCAAGCGGAAGGTTGATTACTGCATTTTTCTTAGGACTCCGCCTTAATCGCATTGACCTGCTGTCCCCCGGCGGCCGCGATATTGAACTGACTTGGATTATTAATCGTAAGTGGTGCCGAATATCGCCTCAAGTCCCGCATCTGCCGAAGCGTGCGCAAGAACAAACGATTAAATCTGTCTGCCATCATCAATGCGGTCTCGATTGTTTCCTGCGATGTCAGTCGAGGACGGTTCCAGGATTCATGTTGCCGTGCTTTCGAGTCGATCGCCTCTGCCGAATAACCTGAATGCTGCGTATCAGTGACGCAGACATTCACACCGTTGCGCTGGCACTCGGTCACAAAGACCTGCGGATGGCTGCTCGGTATCAGCACCTGAGTCCTGCTTTTCTTGGTGAAGCGGCAGGTAGACTGGATGGCGTTTTTGGGGATCTACGTCCCCACAGCGTCCCCGCCCAAAAACTACTCGAACCCGGATAACGACGTAACTGTTGAAGGGAAAAGTACCGCTAACGGGACTCGAACCCGTAGTCTCCGCCTTGAGAGGGCGGCGTGTTAACCACTTACACTATAGCGGCAAAGTGCAAAACTTCGAGCTTGAGTATACACAGCCTATTTCATCGTCGCAACGGACCCGTCAGAGTGGGTAGCGCAGATGCGTTCATCGCCGCTGATCCTGACTTCGTAACGCTGATTTTCGCGGATCAGCGCGAATCGGCGACTGTAGCCAGCGAAGATCAGCGGTTAATCAAGACTTGAAAGGCGCGCGTCACAGTGGACAAGGTAGCAATTGCCGCTGATCCTCGCTGACTTCGTAACGCTGATTCTCGCGGATCAGCGCGCATCGACGAACCGTAGGCAGCGAATTCCAGCGGTTAATCAAGCCTTGACGGTAAGCGCACGGCCAAACTCACATTCCAAATCACACCTTTTGCCAAGTGTCTGAGAATCGAATTTGACCTTTGTCAGATTGGGTGCTTGAATATCACCCTCGGTCTTCACTGAGTTCTTTTCACATTTGCGTGTAGTTCCGAAGGTCGTTAAACCTTCAATGTTCGCTGAGAACTCAGGTCTCCTACATTTCAAGACGTTCCTGGTTCGCGGTCGAGCTATCGTGATCAAGTCGAACGGACAAATCAACGCAGTATTTGTTAGAGGCGGGCTTTGCGCCGAGAAGTTGGCATCGTTGCGCCAAGCAGAATCAGTAAGTACGTCCAGGAAGTCATGCAGCTCTGTTTCATTCAGTTTCTAACTCCTCTCGGGGCTTAGGAGACGATGGGCCAGATCTTCAATCGAAGCACGAATTTCATCTCGAAGGTTACGATCTTCGGCGCGCTGTTTTTTATCGGATTAATCATCTGGCTGCTGCTAGAATTCAACAGGTCCTCCTATTACACCCAGGCGTATTTCCCGCGCGAGCAGCCCGTGCAATTCAGCCATAAGCATCACGTCGGCGATGACGGAATTGACTGCCGGTATTGTCATACCACTGTCGAAAAGCTTGCTTTTGCCGGCATCCCCCCGACAAAGACTTGCATGAATTGCCACTCGCAAATCTGGTCGACCAGTCCTTATCTCGAGCCGGTGCGGGAAAGCTGGCGTACTGGCAAACCGATCAAATGGACCAGGGTGCACGATCTGCCCGACTTCGTCTATTTCAATCACAGCATACACGTGAGTAAGGGCGTGGGCTGCTCGACCTGTCACGGAAGGGTTGATTTGATGCCGCTCACCTATCAGGTGGCATCGCTTCAAATGGAATGGTGCCTTCAGTGTCATCGCAACCCAGAACAGTTCATCAGGCCCAAAAAAGAAGTGTTCACCATGGATTGGCCGCCTTCGAGTTCAGAAGGAAGTGACACTACGGAGTGGCGTCAAGAGATCGAAGGACCAAAGCTTGTGAAAGAGTACAACATTCAGAGCACCGGCGTGCTCACCAGTTGCAGCACGTGTCACAGGTAAGAACTGGAGATCTTCTCAGGATGACTGAATTCGTGAAGCTGAGGAGTGCGGTTAACCATCACCGGGCGAGTGAACGGCAAACCGCTCGCGGCGAGTTCCCGGCTCCGTCCGGAGATCTCAATATCCAATCGGAACCTCTCAATACCCAGTCGCCGGCCCTCAGTTCCCAGTCTCGCGGGCTCGATTCAATTCGGGAGCAAATCAATGAGGCTCGCGGAAAGCTTTACTGGCGCAGCCTTGAAGAGCTGGCTGACACTCAGGAGTTTCAGGAGCTGCTTCATCGGGAATTTCCTGAAAACGCGAGTGAGTGGATAGACGGCTTGGGCCGTCGCAAGTTCCTGAAGCTGATGGGTGCGTCGTTTGCCCTCGCGGGACTCACTGCTTGCACGCGCCAGCCTGCGGAATACATAGCGCCATATGTTCGTCAGCCGGAGGAACTCGTGCCGGGCCAGCCGGTGTTTTTTGCTACCGCAATGCCTATCGATGGTTTTGCAACCGGAGTGCTTGTCGAAAGCCACGAGGGTCGCCCGACGAAAATCGAAGGCAACAAGGACCATCCCGCAAGCCTGGGCGCAACAGATGTCTTCTCACAAGCATCCGTGCTGGGCCTGTACGATCCCGACCGCTCTCAAACGCTGACCTATCTTGGAGACATCGTGACCTGGTCTGCGTTCCTGGGAGCTGTACGTCCGGCCCTGGAAGCTCAGCGCGCGGTTTCTACACTCCAATCGTCTAAAGCAGGTTTGCGGATTCTTACCGATACCATTACGTCGCCGACGCTGGGCTATCAGCTCAAGACTTTGCTCGCCGGTTTGCCCACGACGAAATGGCATCAGTATGATCCGGCGGGACGTGACAATATACGCGAAGGATCGCGGGTCGCGTTCGGGCAGTACGCAAACACGATCTATCACTTCGAC
The DNA here is from genome assembly GCA_049273835.1 of Blastocatellia bacterium. Lineage (GTDB taxonomy): Bacteria > Acidobacteriota > Blastocatellia > UBA7656 > UBA7656 > Onstottus_A. The sequence continues at coordinate 3,501 of JBASRM010000186.1, forward strand.
AGGGCGGACGTGGTCTTGTCACTGGATTCGGATTTTCTCGCCGCCGGTCCGGCAAGCGTGCGTTATGCCCGGGACTTTGCGTCCAGACGCCGGCTGACGGATGGCAAGCGCGAGATGAGCCGCCTGTACTCAGTCGAAAGTAGTGTGAGTAACACAGGGTCGGTTGCAGACCACCGCTTACCGCTTCGGCCAACCGAGATTGAAACCTTCGCTCGTGGGCTGGCTGGCGCGCTCGGCGTTCAAACAGGTCCGCCGGCGCTTCTCCTCGACGACGAGAAGGAACAGTGGCTCAACGCGATTGCAAAAGATCTCCGCGATCGTCGTGGTTCGAGCATCGTGATCGCCGGTGAGTCTCAGCCACCGGTTGTGCACGCGCTCGCTCACGGGTTGAATCAAACGCTCGGAAACATCGGCGCCACGGTGACCTATACCG
>JBASRM010000225.1:0-1775 GCA_049273835.1 Blastocatellia bacterium
AGGTAGCTTACGACCGCGCTCTCGACTTCGCCGCGCACGCGGCCGAGGCCGCGTGACTTCCCCGAACCGATGTGAATCAACTCGTCCTTCAAGTCTTGAATGACATAGGCCAGCCAGCCGAGTTGCCAGAGCTCAAAGTTGCGAATCTTAATCGTGCATTTGAAGATCGCGTCAGTAAGGACTTCCAGATCGAACTTTGCCCTCTTGCTTGCACCCCCTGTGTATCGATCAATGCCTACCCCGTCACGCTGTTGTTTGTATGCATGGGAGCCCGGAACGAGGTACGCGTCACTGACGGAGAAGCGTCCGACATAATAGGTCGAGCCAAACAGCCGGCATGCTGGACACGAGTCCTTGTAGGCGATCCGGTTGTCAACCTGTTCATCGAGCTGTTTTTCTCTAATCCTGAGCTTCTCGCCGCACCAGAGAGTCTGAGCCCGATCAGATCGCCGTTTCAGGGCGGCTTTGATGTCGTCGTTCAGGAATGGCTCGCACGCACTTGGGCTCTTCAAGGTGCGCGCAATGCGTTCCGCGTGACTTCGAATGACACCCTTCAACGAGCTCCCCGGAAGGTAAGGCTCACGATGTCCATTGCGATACGTCTCGACGAAGGCCATGTTCGGCCCACTCACCGTAGCCATTCCCGATTTGACCAGAATCGGATCAACAGTGTGGAGTCTCAACTCGACCGAGCACTCGTTTATCAGCTTCTTAAGCATAACGCCTCCGTTCACCCAAAGAGCCTGTCAATCTGTTCATCAAGCAGTGCCTTCACTTGTGGCTCCGACAACTTAAACTCATCAGAATCGAGCCGGCCGCCTTTGAGATAAGCCTTGAACTTCGTGCTGTCACCGAAAGAAAGATGGTGGATCGTCAGACCTTCAAGTTTGCAGCGGCCTAGCCCACGAGTGCGGATTCCGCCGAGCGGAATCATCCCCGCAGCCAACTCTCCGAGCCCGACCGCGATCAGCCCCATCTCCTTTCGAGTGTCATCGGGATTCTCGACGACGAGCCGAAAGTCGAACTCTGTCCCAGAAGGCACGACTTCATAGTCGTACTTGATCTGTTCCATGGCTCGTTCACTGTCCCGGTCGATCCCCACTCCGTCGCGAACCTCCGTTAGTCCTGCCCAAGTCGCGGGTATGACAGAGAGGTCGCAGAAGCGAGTCTTGCCGGCGAGTTTCGGCGCGCCGAAGAGCCTGCACGTGTGGCAGAGCTTCTCCATCATCGCTAGTTGTTTTTTCTCGTCCGCTTCCAGTTCCTCATCGTCGGGAGGGTTCATCGTTGGGCAGTCGGGATCGATGCCTTTGGATAATTGGCAACTCCGCAGGCCGGGCAGCGAGAGCACCACGCGCTCGACGGCACTGCGAAACGCCCCCTTCATCGAAGAGCCGGGAATGAACGGGCGATCATCGATGTATTTCATCACTGCGCTGTCGGTTGTGGTGAGAGTGTCCCGCCCACCGCCTATGTGCAAGCCAGTCTGAGTCACCAGCCGCCCAGTGATCAAGTAACGCTCCCTCAGTTTTCCAGTCCAGAACATAATCATTTACCTCCCATCGCTGCACGCCGGTATCCATTGTGCGCGACCAGATGCTGAACGTAATCGCGCGCCAGTAGCAGGTGAATCAGGGCGAGTTGTTCTTTCGAGGCTTTGTTTCCGGAAGGCTCGACGTTGAGTTCCTGCTGGATTTCTTGTGCCTGCTTTCGTAATCCGTCTAACTCGTGCTTAAGCTCATTCCAGAACGCGGCGTCTTGTGAAGTCGACTTAGTGC
>JBASRM010000701.1:0-1718 GCA_049273835.1 Blastocatellia bacterium
GCACAGCAGGCGGCGTAGCCGCTTGGACAACTGCTCGATATTCCGATGGCAGAGGCCGATCGGCACAGCGGGCGGCGTAGCCGCTTGGACAACTGCTCGATACTCCGAGGGCGGAGCCCATCGGCACAGCGGGCGGCGTAGCCGCTTGGACAACTGCTCGATATTCCGAGGGCAGAGCCCATCGGCACAGCGGGCGGCGTAGCCGCTTGGGGAACTGCTCGATACTCCGAGGGCGGAGCCCATCGGCACAGCGGGCGGCATAAGCCGCTTCTGAAGCGGCATAAGCCGCTTCGGTCGCACCTCCCCGTGGGCCCAATTCACTAATTTGCCGACAAGGCTTGCATCAACGTTGCCGCCTGAATATATTTTGGTTTCTCTGAGTCGCTCGCCGTTCCGTTTTCGTCATACTCAATGAACAGTCAAAAGGAGGAAACCTATGAGTTGGCTATCTCGAGTCACGAATAAGGCGGCAGCAGCGGCCGGTATTGTTGCTCTGTTGCTAATTCATGCTCCCGACTTAACGGCCCAACGAGATCCAAGACGTGTCAATTCCACAGCAGCCAGTGCTGCGGTGCGTGAATCTGCGGGACGCGTCTTCTTCCTGAAGGCCTTCGTAATAGACGATCGTCTATCGGCGCTAAGACGCGAGCCTGGCTTGAAGTCCGAGGTAATCCGCCGGCTGCGACTGGGGCACACCGTCTTCATAGTCAATAGCAGCAAGTCCAAGGGCGGCCAGCCGAGGTTCTGCCGGGTAGCAGTGACAAGACGCACCCGCGGATGGATCCACGAGTCGGCACTCGCCGTTCAAAGCCGCGCCGGCGAGGATCGACGCATACTAAAACTCATCGAAGCCGCCCGCGATGGCGTTGATAAGATCGTGCTGTGTGAAATTCTAATCGAACGTTTTGGCCAATCGCGATTGGTTCCGCGCGCATTATTTTTGTTGGCCGAGGAGGCCGAGCGGGCAGCGGAAATTCTAAGCCAAAGAACTCGAAGGCGCCTCGCGGATGTGAATGGCTCTGATGCCGGCCTACAGGACTACTACCTGAGCGACGCCAGCCTCGACCGATACAGCAGGCTGCGCGTGGTCTTCGACTTTAACGATTCAACGGGAGAGTTCGTTTATGACGGCAGGGCTTACCGCGAAATCATCAGGCGCTTTCCAACAGTGTCAGAAGCCGGTCTTGCGCGCCAGCGCCTCGAACTTGCCACTCGGAAGATGGCGCGGCGTCAGTGAGCGCTCATGACACTTTGGTTGGCGCGATTCTGCCGGTGGTAAGGAGAAAATCGGGCTGCTCGGTTCGTAGGGTTGAGTTGAAGCACCACAAATTATCAGAACGGCAAGCTGAAGACTGAACTCAGAACGCGGCAAGCTGAAGCTTGAACTCAGAACGCCGCAAGCTGAAGACTGAACTCAGAACGCGGCAAGCTGAAGCTTGAACTCAGAACGCGACAAGCTGAAGCTTGAACTCAGAACGCGGCAAGCTGAAGACTGAACTCAGAACGGCAAGCTGAAGACTGAACTCAGAACGCCGCAAGCTGAAGCTTGAACTCAGAACGCGGCAAGCTGAAGACTGAACTCAGAACGCGGCAAGCTGAAGCTTGAACTCAGAACGCGGCAAGCTGAAGCTTGAACTCAGAACGCCGCAAGCTGAAGACTGAACTCAGAACGCGCAAGCTGAAGCTTGAACTCAGAACGCGCAAGCTGAAGCTTGAAC
>JBASRM010000263.1:0-2727 GCA_049273835.1 Blastocatellia bacterium
CTAAGAGGCTACAAGCACAATCTGCTCCACATGAACAACGCTAGCCCGATAAGGAACGTCCAGCTCCCGAAGTCGAGATCTAAGGCGCGATCCGGTTTGGAACGATGACTCGATGAACCCACCTGAGACGGGAGGAGCGGTGTGACCTGTTTCCTCTTCGCCGGGGTCGCAAATGCAGCCGGCTGTGCCGCAATCGCACCAATTACCTACTGAGTTGTGCCCGGCGCGCGACCGTGGAACACGGGACCGATTTGGTGGAATTGTCAGCATTGGAAGGCGAAAAAAACATCGGTAACTCAAGCACCCAGACGGCTGTCAGTAACAATCTCATCTTCACGAAATTTTCCTCCTTAAAGCGGTTGGCCGAACTCGATAGTCGAGTTAGGAAGGCGGGATTGTATCAGGGTGTCACCAGGAGGCTGATTGGAGGCCTTCACACAAAAGAGACCCTCGCGGGGATCGCCACCTGCCTGGCTACGGTCGCCGATCACGCGCACGGTATTCGACGATTCGAAGTAGTCGGTTGCGCGAGTCAACTCTTGTTTAATCTGCCGCTCCCAGGGCCTTTTGAGCACATCGCGCATTACTATGAGGCTCTCAGTCTCAACCGTAGCGGATTTGGCGACACAGCACAGGCGTCTGTGCTGTTTGAGCAAGCCGCGAACAATGGTCCCTTTCAATACCGGGCGCGGGCCCTTGCGGCTCTTGGTACTAACTCTTTTGACATCGGCGACTATGAGACTGCGGCGTGGTTTTATCGAGAAGTGCTGCGCATTCTTGCGCGAAGCAAACATTTCGAGCCGGTGGCGATCTATACCGCCCTTGGTATGATGGCATTGATCGCGGGGATGAGAGGCGATCACCAGGGGGCGGTGGCTGATCTGGAAAAGCTGTTTCCCATTGCTCGACTCACCTACTCTAAGCAACCCGATCTATATTACGACTACCTGAATGCTCTGGCCGTGGAACTAGGTGAAGTAGGGAGGCTCGCTCAAGCTCGGTGGGCGTCTGAGATCGCCAGTGCCTCTCCATTTGCAATGGTGTACCCCAACTGGCCTGAGACCTACGGCGAAATCGATGCGAAGCAGAGACGAGCTTCTCGCTCGTTCGTAGCAGTACGGCCGCAGGTTAGTGCTATTCACAACCTCGTCCGGCTGACTGCTCCGGAACCGGCTGGCGGATTACCGCTGACCAAACACCTTCCGAAAGATTCGCCGGCGCGTGTGTTCAATTTTCAGCAGTGGAAGACAATACTGAAGGGACCGAATGTTCTGCTTCCCAAGACGGTTACCGCAGATGAGCGAAAACGCATGACCACCGGGCAGAAGTTGATACGGCTGATGGACCTGATATCCCAGGACGAAACGCGTGAAGATATGATAGACAAGATTCTGGAAGCAGTCGAAGAAATCGTCCTGAACCGACGAGACGAGAAGCTTGACTGACCCGCACATTGGGTCGGCCATCCAGGTCCCTCTGATATCTGTACTCTCGGTCAGGCAAGTCGCTTTGTTTTGCGACAACTCAATCCGACTTTAGTCTGAAAGTTAGGCGTTTCATAATACCGATTGACAACTGAGTTAATTATAAACTAGTATCACCGGCGAACGTTTCCCTTCGTGTTCTTTGCGAGTGTGTGGTTTTTAACACCCTGTGACGTGATTATTGAGTGATACACGTTACCGTTAAGTTAGGGCTCAGGTCAACCCGTTCGCGCGGCCGTAGACGGCGAACACGCAGTCTTCAACTCTTACGATTTGGTTTCTCCTTTAGCGGCTACAGAGGGAGCGTTTGCAGAGAAGTTGGAACAACCCAGGAACAACCGACCTGCATGCGTTCCCTCGTTTTTTTATTCGCCCGCCAGCCATCAAGCATCCTCGGCGCGCTCCAACCGTGATTGACCAATCTAGCCTCGGTTTTTCTTTCGTCAACACTCAAACGAATTTCTGTGCGAGCACGTGATTGAGGGTGGACCGCAAAGCCTTAGATATGTTCCGCGCGAACTGGGCTGGGGACCAAGCCCGTTCGTGCCCTCGTGTGCGAACGGGGAGGTAAGACTTGGATTTTGGGTAGATTTCTACAGCTACTCCAAGCGAGCCCATTGAAATCACCTTGTATCCCACGAGGATGAGAAAGTCACAAGCCAGGCATCAATACTTCTTAGTGATACCTGGCTTGAAGTTGCAAATACGCGTTAGAGACTGTTTATTCCGCGGTTTCGTTCGAGGGACGCGGGTGGCGAGCTCGCTTCACAAGACCCATCGTAAAAATAGACGCTCCCAAGCCAGCTACCAGCCAGGTTATTGGCCCGAAGGCTGAGAAGACGGGATTGTCTGCATCGCCAGCCTGGCTCGTGATACCAGCTGGAGTCCGAAGCGCCGAGTCGATCTCCTGGGCGATCCACTTTCGCCGCGCTCCTGTAGCGTGAACTCCTTTGAGATTGCCTTCCTTTAGACTTGTGCCCGGCATCACCTGCCCGTTCTCTCCCAACCGCACGAGAACGCTGCTAGTCATACTGTTGTAGTCACCTGTAAGTGCAATCACCCACGCCCCTTCCGAGGGCCACTCCTGCTTAATGGCATAGACACCCGAGCCGACTCCGTGCAACTCGAGAGGGATGGATCGGCGTTTGCCGTTGATTAGCCCCTCGGCGGTCGCGCTCAGTTTTGCGTCCGCCGGCTGATGACACCCGTAGGTGCGAGCTATCAGGACAACTCCTTTCAACTG
>JBASRM010000267.1:0-12268 GCA_049273835.1 Blastocatellia bacterium
GCTCAAGACATTCGTAAAAGACCGGCCGGGTCACGACAGGCGATACGCCATCGATGCCGGCAAGATTCGGAATGAGCTTGGATGGACCGCGGATCATGACTTCGAAACCGGCACCGTGAACACCGTCCGCTGGTATCTGGAAAATCGAGAATGGTGCGCAAAGGTGCAAGCAGGGAAGTACGATAGACAGCGGCTCGGCTTGGGCCGGGAGAGTGTTGACCCCGCCGAGACCGCGCAGCCGGAGGTGCTCCTTTGAAAGGAATCATACTGGCCGGTGGAAGCGGAACCCGCCTCTATCCCATGACCCGCGGGGTGAGCAAACAGCTCTTGCCGATCTACGACAAGCCGATGATTTATTATCCGCTTTCGACGCTTATGCTGGCAGGCATCCGGCAGGTTCTGGTCATCACGACGCCGCACGAACAGGACCAATTCAGGCGGCTGCTGGGAGACGGCGACCATCTCGGGCTCGAGATTCAATACGCCGCGCAACCGATGCCTGAAGGTCTGGCTCAGGCGTTCGTGATCGGCTGCGACTTCGTAGGTGATGACAACGTAGCATTAATCCTGGGGGACAACGTCTATCACGGCGATCATATGAGTCAGAGCTTGCAGGACGCCGCCGCGCGCGAAAAAGGCGCGACCGTTTTCGGCTATCAGGTGAAGGACCCGGAACGTTACGGGGTGGTCGAGTTCGGCAAAGACGGAGAGGCAATCAGCCTTGAAGAGAAACCAAAGAAGCCGCGTTCCTCGTGGGCAGTCACCGGCTTGTACTTCTATGACAACAATGTGCTCGAGATCGCAAAGAGCCTCAAGCCCTCAAAGCGAGGCGAGTTTGAGATCACCGATGTCAACATTGCTTATCTTCGGGCAAAGCTGTTGCGTGTCGAACGGCTTGGACGGGGAGTGGCGTGGCTGGACACCGGCACTTGCGAGTCATTGATCCAGGCTTCGAACTTTATTCAGGCATTACAGGAGCGGCAAGGTCTGATGGTAGCCTGCGTAGAGGAAATCGCATATAGAATGGGTTACATCGACGCCGCGGCGATCGGACAAATTGCGCAGTCGATGAAGGGAAATGAGTACGGGAAGTACTTGTTGCGGATGCTTGACCAGGACTATGGTAGATTGAAATGATGCTGCTTCTCGCCGTTCCCCGCGCCCGGTGAGAACGCCCGCCAGGGATTAACCAATCTTCAGCCCCAGATGTCCTTGCAATTCATGATTTCTTGACGTAAAAAGTGAATGAACCATCATTCAGTTTGTTTTGGATCAACCAGCAATGACATCAGTCCGAAGAGTGTCTGAACTCAGGGAACGAGCCAACGGCAAGTACGAAGCGATACTTCGTGCTGCAATCAAAGTCTTTGCCGGCAGCGGGTTCTTCAACGCAAAGGTGGCCGACGTCGCGCGCGAGGCCGGAGTCGCCGACGGCACCGTCTACCTTTACTTTAAAAACAAGGATGACATCCTTGTTTCCATATTCAACGATTACATGGAAGAGGCGCTTGCAAGCGGGCGCGCTGCGCTTGCCGAGATCGGCGACCCCGTGGAAAAGCTCAGACGAATAGTCCACGCACACCTCGAAGGGCTCGGTCGAGATCGAAACCTCGCAGTAGTCTTTCAAGTCGAGCTGCGCTCTTCTACTAAATTTATGGAGCAGTTCTCCGCAACGAAAGTCACCGAGTACCTGGAGTTGATCCGCGAGGTCATTGAGGCCGGGCAGCGGCGCGGCGTGTTCCGTTCCGGACTCAACACCAAGGTCGTTGCCAAAGTCTTATTCGGCGCGTTGGACGAAATGGCCACAAATTGGGTGTTGAGCCGGAAGCGCTACAGCCTGGTGTCCACCGCCGAACCAGTGCTCGATGTTTTCTTGAACGGGATCGCCCGCACGGGCAACAAACGGGCTCGTGAGTCGAGCTAGTTAATCGGATGGGAAAGATGGGCAATCAGCCCGCGACATTAAATGAGGTATTCAACTTCGCGGTCGATCAGTATCGCGACTCGGAGTTCCTGCGCTTCAAGGTTAAGGGCGAATGGCGCTCTCTGACCTTCGGCGAGGTCGCGAGGCGCGCCAGGGAACTGGCCCTGGGTTTATCCGCCCTCGGGCTCAAGAGCGGGGATGCGGTAGCGATATGGTCCGAGAACCGGCCCGAATGGAATCTCGCCGATCTTGCCGCGCTCGCGATTGGAGCAGTCGATGTCCCGATCTACGCGACCCAAGCCAGATCGCAGGTTGAATACATACTCGCGGATGCGGCTGCCCGAGCCATTTTCGTGTCGCCTGCTTTTCTGGAAGATGCGCTGCTTATTAAGGCGCGGCTGCCCGAGCTGGAGTTTGTGATCGCGTTTGAACCCGTCAACGGCGAGACGAACCGGGGTGGCGTAATTCCAATCAGAGAGTTGGTGGACAAGGGGCGTGTTCTCTCTGGCGAACAGCCCGGCTTATACGAAAGTCTCTGGCGCGCCGCAACCCCTGAAGGTCTGGCGACGATCCTTTACACCTCCGGCTCGACCGGTGATCCAAAGGGCGTCATGCTCACCCACAGAAACCTCACGGCGAACGTATTGAACAGCGCGAGGTGGCTTCACCTGGATGATCGGCGTGAACGAGCGCTGACCTACCTTCCGTTCGCGCATATCTTCGAGCGCGCGGTCTGGTACCTGTACGCACATACTGGCGCAACGATCGCATATGCCGAGAGTATCGACACCGTTGGCGTGAACCTCCTCGAAGTCCAGCCCACGGTTATGACCAGTGTGCCCCGCATGTTTGAAAAGATCTACGCGAGGATAATGGAGCGGGGTCTATCAGCGGGATTCCCCAGGCGGCAGGTGTTTCTTTGGTCGCTGAGGATTGGCAGGAAATGGGCAGAGGCAAAGGACCGTGGCGACCGAATAGGTTTTCTGCTGGAGCTGCAGCACAAAATTGCCGATGTTCTGGTATTCAAGAAATGGCGTGAGGCTGTTGGCGGGAAAATCAGGACCCTTATTTCAGGAGGCGCGCCACTCGCGCCTGAGATCGCGTTTCAATTTCTCGCCGCTGGATTGCCGATTCTTCAAGGATACGGATTGACTGAAACCTCGCCGTCGGTGTCCTGTAACACCGAAACGCGAAACCGTATTGGCACCGTCGGACCGGTAATGGATGGTGTTCAAGTTCGCATAGCCGAAGATGGGGAGATACTTGTCAAAGGCGCGACGGTTATGAAGGGCTACTACAATCGACCGGTCGATAACGAAGCCGCGTTCACTCCTGATGGATGGTTTCGCACCGGCGATATTGGACACGTCGACGAAGACGGCTTCCTTGTGATAACCGATCGAAAAAAGGATTTGATCAAAACAAGCGGTGGAAAATACATCGCGCCGCAGCGGTTGGAGAGCTTGATCAAATCCAGCCGGTTCGTTTCCCAGGCGGTTGTCGTCGGCAACGCGCGTAAGTTCGCTGCGGCGCTGATCGTTCCCAATATGGAGATGTTGCGCGGATATGCCGAGATAAAAGGAATTGAATATCAGAATGCCGAGTCGCTTCTAGCAAATCCTAGAATCATAGATTTGATGCAGCGACAGGTGGACAAATACACGATCGAGCTCGCCAGATTTGAGAAAGTGAAACGCGTGGCGCTGCTCGAGAATGAATTCACCATTCAATCAGGCGATTTGACGCCAACGCTGAAGCCTCGCCGAAGCGTGATCGAAAGGAAATACGCGGAAGTGATAGACAGACTTTACGAGTCGGAGAGTCCGAGAGTAGCAGTTGTGTAGCAGGTCGGGGGGCATCCTACTTACAAGAGGGAGAGGATCGTGAGTAACAATATCAACAAAGTTGCCGTGCTTGGATCAGGGACGATGGGCTCGCAGATTGCCGCTCACTTCGCGAACGCGGGGCTTGAAGTGTTGCTGCTGGACATCGTGCCCACCGAACTGACGAAACAAGAAGAAGCTCGCGGGCTCACTCTTGAAAGCAAGCAGGTCAGGAATCGTATCGTCAACGCCGGGCTCGAAGCAGCAAAGAAGATCAAGCCGGCTGCGGTCTTTGCGCCGAAGGTTGCCGGTCTGATCGCGACCGGGAACTTCGATGACGATCTGAACAAAGTTTCAGGCGTGGATTGGATCGTCGAAGCGATCGTCGAACGACTGGATATAAAACGCAACTTGTTTTCGAGAATCGAGGACTTTCGCAAGGCCGGTACGATAGTCAGCTCAAACACTTCAGGCATCCCCATCAAAGCGATGGCCGAAGGGATGTCCGAGGATTTCCGCAAACATTTTTTGGGCACGCACTTTTTTAACCCTCCGCGTTACTTGAAACTGCTGGAAGTCATACCGACGGCCGACACTCTTCCTGAAGTGGTGAGCTTCATCGCAGACTTTTGCGACCGCAGGCTCGGGAAGGGAATCGTTTTCGCCAAAGACACTCCAAACTTTATCGCCAACCGGATCGCGACATTCAGCTCATTGAACACCGTGCGCACAATGTTGGAAGGGGGCTATTCGATTGAAGAGGTGGACGTGATGACCGGTCCGGTGATCGGCCGGCCGAAGTCCGCGTCGTTCAGGACTACAGACATCGTGGGTCTCGATACCGCTCTTTACGTCGCCGAGAACCTTTACCCCGCAGTGCCAGATGACGAGAAGCGCGACTTTCTAGTCCCACCCGATTTCATGCGCGAGATGGTTAAGCGGGGCTGGACCGGCAACAAAGCGGGGCAGGGCTTTTATAAGAAAGAAAGAGGGGAAGGTGGCAAGACCGAGTACGCAGTACTGGACTACACCACGATGGAATACAAACCCGCGGTGAAGGTGCGGTTTCCAGCGCTGGACGCAGCGAAGACGATCGAAGACACCGCCGAGAGAGTCCGAACGCTGGTCTACGGGAGGGACCGCGTCGGAGAATTCCTATGGAAGACGATCAGCGCAAACCTGATCTACGCGGCAAACAGGATCCCCGAGATAGCCGATGACATCGTCAACATCGACAACGCGGTGAAATGGGGGTTCAACCACGAGTTCGGCACTTTCGAGTTATGGGACGTGATAGGGGTCGAAAAGTCGGTCGCGAAGATGCGCGAAGACGGACTCGAGATCCCGCCGCTTGTGCGCAAGCTTCTCGATGCGGGCAAAAAAAGTTTCTATGAGCATCGGGACGGCCAAACCTTCTACTTTGACTTTGCAACGGGCGAGCACAGGGAGGTGCCTGCGCGATCGGGCGTCACCATTCTAAAATCACTCAAGGACCGAACGGGGGTCATAAAGAAGAACGCGGCGTCATCGTTGGTCGACATCGGGGATGGCGTGGCCTGTCTCGAGTTCCATTCGAAGATGAACGCGATCGGCGCGGAAACCATTTCGATGATGAATTACTCGGTGAAACAGGTTGCTGAAAACTTCGAAGCGCTTGTGATCGGCAACCAGGCCGAGAACTTTTCAGTTGGCGCGAACATTATGATGCTGCTGCTCGGTATTCAAGAGGGCGAGTGGGATGAGATCGCGATGTCGGTTCGTCAATTTCAGAACGCGAATATGAACCTGCGCTACTCGGCTAAGCCGGTGGTTGTTGCGCCGCAAGGGATGGCGCTCGGCGGCGGATGCGAGATCACGATGCACGGGGACAAAGCGCGCGCCGCGGCTGAAGCGTACATCGGTCTTGTTGAAGTCGGAGTTGGGTTGATACCCGGCGGGGGTGGCGTGAAAGAATTGGTCGTGCGGGCGGTTGAAGACGCTACGCCGGACGAAGACCTGTTTCCTCGAATAAGAAAAGTATCTGAGACTATCGCAATGGCTCGAGTGTCCACGTCGGCGGTGGAGGCTCGTGAGCTCGGTTTCCTGCGTGAGACCGATCCGATAACGATGAACCGCGATCGCTTGATCGAGGACGCAAAGCAGACGGCGTTGTCGATGGTGCGCGAGGGCTACACGCAGCCGCACCCTCGAACGGACATTCCCGTGCTTGGAGCCCCGGCTCTTTCGGCGATCAAGCTTGCCGTACATATGATGGTGCGAGGCGGATTCATAAGTGAATACGACGCGCATGTTGCAAAGAAGCTTGCTTACATAATCACCGGCGGCGACCTTTCGCACAGGACGTTGGTCTCGGAGCAATATCTATTGGATCTCGAACGCGAGGCGTTTGTGTCGCTGTGCGGCGAGAAGAAGACGCAAGAGAGGATTCAGCACATGCTGAAGACAGGCAAACCGCTGAGGAATTAGCTTCTGGTTTTTGGTTTCTGGTTCCTGTCACGCCGCGCATCTCCGAAAGCAGAAACGAGAAACCAGAATCCAGAAACAAACACGGAGACAAAGCAATGAAAGAAGCAGTGATAGTTTCAGCACTCAGGACCGCGGTCGGCAAGGCGCCGCGCGGGACTCTAAAGGACACCAGGCCTGATGACATGGCCGCAACCGTTATAAAAGCCGCGGTAGAGCGCACGTCCGGACTCGAGCCCTCGATGATCGAAGACGTTATCCTCGGCTGCGCGATGCCCGAAGCCGAGCAGGGAATGAATGTCGCTCGACAGGCATCGTGGCTGGCTGGAGTCCCCAAAGAAGCGTCGGCGGTGACCATCAATCGCTTCTGTTCTTCGGGGCTTCAAGCGATTGCGTTTGGCGCCGAGCGGATCATGGCCGGTTGGGCGGATTGCATCGTAGCCGGCGGAACCGAATCTATGAGCCTCATCCCGATGGGTGGGCACAAGATTGTGCCCAACCCGACGCTTGTCGAGAACTCGCCGGACTTCTATTTGAACATGGGACTGACCGCGGAAAACCTGGCGCAAAAGTATTCAATCTCACGAGAGGAAGCCGATGAGTTTTCGCTTAGAAGCCATCTGAAAGCGGTTGCCGCGATCAAGGAGGGGAGGTTCAAAGACGAAGTTGTGCCCCTGACCGTCAGGACAGTCGAGCTTGATGGGAAAGGGAAGCGAGCCGTCAAGGAACTGGTGTTTGATACCGACGAAGGACCGCGCGGGGACACCTCTATGGAAGCGCTCGGAAAACTCAGGCCTGCGTTTCATGCTCGCGGCACGGTCACCGCCGGCAACTCTTCTCAAATGTCCGACGGCGCGGCGGCGGCGGTGGTGATGTCGGCGGACCGGGCCCGGGAGATTGGCGCAAAACCGATTGCGCGAATGATCGCTTATGCAACCGCCGGCGTGGACCCGGACTACATGGGAATCGGTCCGGTGGCCGCGATACCGAAGGCGCTGAAGCTTGCGGGTTTGAAGCTTGAAGACATTGATTTGATCGAGCTTAACGAAGCGTTCGCCGCCCAAGCGCTTTCGGTTGTAAAAGAGTTGGGCATCAATCAAGACAGGTTGAACGTAAATGGCGGCGCGGTCGCGATGGGTCACCCGCTGGGGTGCACTGGCGCGAAGCTCACAGCGACCATATTGCACGAGATGCAACGGCGAAACGCGCGCTACGGCATGGTAACGATGTGCGTCGGCGGAGGAATGGGCGCCGCCGGAATTTTTGAGCTGATACAGGGATGAAAGGTTCGTAGTTCGGCCTTCAGGCGGAAGTTTGTATCCGACCAGAGAACTTCGCTGCAGACTTCGCTATTGGACTTTCTGCCCAACACCGAACTACTAACTTCCGCCGTAAGCCGAACTACGAACTTTCGGCTGAAGGCGGTACTACGAACTTTGAAGGAGAGATAAAGTCATGACTAGTGCTGCTGAAACAAAGAAGGTGATAAAGGGCGGAAGCTTTATTCTAGAAGACCACGATGCATCGGACGTGTTCACGCCGGATGATCTCAGCGACGAACACTTGATGATCGCGCAGACTGCGCGGGAGTTCACCGAGAAAGAGGTGATGCCTCTCGATGCGGAGATCGAATCCAAAGACTACGAGCTGACCAGAGGCTTGCTTCGAAAAGCCGGCGAGCTGGGCCTGCTCTCGATCGACATTCCGGAGAAATACGGCGGGGCAGGGCTTGACCTGCTCAGCTCGCTGGTCGCGTCTGAAGCGATGTCCGGACAGGCGTCTTTCTCCGGATCGCTCGGCGCGCACACCACGATTGGCACGCTTCCGATCGTTTACTTCGGGACTGAAGAACAGAAGAAAAAATACCTTCCAAAGCTGGCAACCGCCGAAATGATCGGCGCCTATGCGTTGACTGAGTCGGGGTCGGGCTCGGACGCTCTCGGCGCCAAAACCAAAGCAGTGCTATCGGAAGATGGAAAGCACTACGTGCTCAGCGGTCAGAAAATGTGGATTACGAATGCGGGGTTCGCCGATGTGTATAACGTCTTCGCCAAAGTCGATGGCGAGAAGTTCACAGCATTCATCGTCGAGCGCAACTTTCCGGGTGTTTCGATCGCAAAAGAAGAACACAAGATGGGGCTGCAGGGTTCCTCAACCTGCGCCGTCAATCTCGAACAAGCGCAGGTGCCCGTCGAAAACGTGCTGGGCGAGATCGGAAAAGGTCATAAGATCGCGTTTAACATCCTGAACCTCGGCCGGCTCAAGCTTGGCGTGAGCACAATTGCGGGTTCGAAGCGATTGACGACGATCGCGACCGACTACGCGAAACAACGAATTCAGTTTGGCGTGCCGATTTCGTCGTTCGGCTTGATAAAGCACAAGCTGGCCGAGATGGCTATTCGCACTTACGTTGCGGACTCGATGACTTACCGCACGGTAGGGATGATCGAAGACGCGCTTGCGACGATCGATCGCGACGATCCGGCGCAGATGCTCAAGGCGATCGAGGATTATGCAGTCGAGTGCTCGATCATCAAGGTTGTCGGGAGCGAGACGCTGGACTACGTTGCGGACGAAGCGGTGCAGGTCTTCGGCGGCAACGGCTATTCAAAGGACTACCCGGTCGAGCGTGCGTATCGGGATTCGCGAATCAGCCGGATCTATGAAGGCACGAATGAGATCAATCGGCTGATCATCTCTGGTCAACTGCTTCGCCGGGCGGTCAAGGGCGAGTTGCCGCTGTTCGCCGCGGCGAAGAAATTGATGGACGAAATGCTCACGCCGTCGATGCCCGAAGAGCCGGCCGAGGCGGTCTTCTCCCAGGAGAGAGTCGCCCTCGGCAACGCCAAAAAAGCCGCGGTTGCAGTTCTGGGATCGGCCGCGCAGAAGTATCGCGACAAGGTGCAGGAGCAGCAGGAGGTACTCGCTGCCGCGAGCGATATCATCATGGAGATCTACGGCATGGAAAGCGCGATACTGCGTACCGAGAAGTTTATCTCGGGCCGCGGCGAGGCTGCTTGCGCGAATCACATCGATGCAACGCGGGTGTTTGTCAACGATTCAATCTCGCGAGTCGAGCAGCACGCAAAGACGGCGCTTGCGGCGATGTCGGAAGGGGATGAACTGCGCACGATGCTGGCGGTTCTTCGCCGCTACATGAAGTACACTCCGGTGAATACCGTTGCCGCGCGACGCCGAATCGCCGACTCGATCATCGAGGCAGGGAAATACAATCTGTAAAGTTTGTAACGTTCTGAGTTTGTAACGTTCTGAGTTTGTAACGTTCTGAGTTCAAGCTTTAGCTTGCGGGTTTCTTACTGCTGAACGCGCAAGCTGAAGCTTGAACTCAGAACGTCCCCAATCTGTTTATGAGAATACATCGGATCAGCGTGCCCACCCCCTTCTACGTTGGTCCGGTCAATGTTTACCTCATCGAAGAAGACCCGCTTACGCTGATCGACGCCGGACCCCGCGACGACCGGTCAATCCAGGCGCTGAGGTCGGGGCTGGCAGCCTTGGGCTATACGTTCTCGGACATCAAGCGAATCATCATCTCTCACGCTCACTCGGACCATTATGGGCTAGCGAAACTGATAGTCGAAGAATCGGGCGCGACCGCGTACATACACGAGTGGGACGCGCCCGCGGTTTCGGCTGACACCGACTACCAGGCGTATCGAGCGCTTCTGGCTGCCGCCGGAGTGCCGCGTGAGACGATCGATCAAATGGAATCGGGTTACGAAAAGTTCAAGGGTTTCGCGTTTCAACTGGATCGCGTCGAACGGTTAAAAGATGAGGACGAAATTCTTTTTGAGCACGAGAGTCTGACGGTGCTTCACACGCCCGGGCACACTCCAGGCTCGATTTGTTTGGTGCGAACCAGCAACCGGTTGGTGTTCGCGTCGGACACAGTGTTGAAGACGATCACGCCCAATCCGGTGCTCAGCCCCGATCCGATCAATCCGAAGCGGCGATTCCAGTCGCTTGGGGAATACCTGGTATCGCTTGCGCGCATCCGTTCGCTTGCGCCGACGGTATTGAAAGGCGGGCACGGCGATGATGTAACCGATTACGACGAACACTTTCATCGGATGTATCGCTTCACAAACCAGCGTCAGTCAAAACTGATAGCCTTGCTTTCGAAAAACGGGGCGAACGCCTGGGAGACTTCGATGCTGCTCTTCCCTGATGCTCGCGGGTATCATCGTTTCCTGGCGCTTTCAGAGACCGTTGCGCATCTTGACTATGCAGTGGCAGAGAATAGGCTCACGATCGAGAGAGACGGAGATCGGGAAATCTATCGATTGCCCTGAGTCATAGGAGCGGGTAAGTAGGGCTCATGTACTGTTGAAACGTAACGTTTGAATGTGGAATCCAGAAAGGCTTAATTGATCCGGTCGAATGGCTGGCATATAATCGCGATTAAATGTCCGCCGCTCCCTCATCTTTCAATCTCGCTGATTACTTTCTCGGAGAAGACCGGCTTCGACAGATCGGCAAGCGCACCGCCGTCGAATTCCGCGACACCCGCATCACGTATGAAGAGCTTTGCGGCGAGGTAAACTACTGGTCAGACCGGATTCTTGAATGTGCTGTCATTGAAGGCGAGCGAGTCGCGTTGTTGCTGTACGATTCGCCCGAGTTTATCGCGTGTTTTCTTGCAACCACAGCAATGGGAGCGGTCTGTGTTCCCATCAATACCTTCCTTTCGGACGACGACATAGCGTTTATCCTCTCGGACTCGGGTGCGCGATTGGTGATTGCAGCAAGCGGACTGGAAGCAAAGGTAAACTCAAGCCACTGCGTGCTCCTGACAGTGGATGCCGTGATGCAAAGTTATGTACATCACAGATGCGCTGCGACCTTGCCGGCTGCCATCGCAGCGACTACGCGCGAGACGCCTGCTTTCTTGCTTTACACATCAGGCAGCACTGGAACTCCGAAGGGGGTGCTTCACCTTCACGGTTCGATACCAGATACGGTAGAAACCTACGCTCGAAACGTGCTTAGCCTTACAGGTGAGGATAGAATCTATTCGGCGTCGCGGATGTTCTTCGCTTACGGATTGGGCAACAGCCTGTCGTTCCCATTGGCGGCCGGCGCGACGGTTGTGCTCGAACCTGATCGGATGAACGCCGAACAACTGGTCACATTCATTAAGGAACGCGCTCCAACAGTTTTCTTCGCCGTGCCTGCGGTTTATCTCGCGCTTTTGGAATTTCACGCGACCGGAGGTCAGGTGGACCTGGGTTCAGTGCGGCTGTGTGTATCCGCGGGCGAGGCTTTACCCGCAACGATGTTTGACGATTGGAAACGCGAATTCGGCTTCACTATTCTTGACGGCATCGGCTCGACCGAGATGTTGCACATTTTTATCTCTAACCGGGAAGGTCACGCGCGGGGCGGGTCAAGCGGCACTGTTGTCAACGGCTACGCGGCGCGACTCATAGACGACGCCGGAAATGAGGTCGGTCCAAACGAACTTGGCAATCTTTGGGTGCTAGGATCGAGCGCGACGGCGGGCTACTGGAATCGGCCTGATTTGACGTCAATAACGATCAAAGATGGCTGGGTGCACACTGGAGACGTTTATCGTCGAGACGAAGAGAGCTTTTTTTACCACATTGGACGCTCGGACGATTGCTTCAAGGTGAAGGGGCTGTGGGTCTCCCCGATAGAAGTCGAATCGGTGCTGGTCTCGCATCAATCCGTGTCCGAGGCCGGAGTGATCTCGGCTGTTGATGAAAGCGGGTTGGCAACGGCGCGGGCTTATGTGGTCATCCGACAAGATGAGCCGTGCGAGGCGCTCAAAGAGGAGCTGCGCAAGTTCGTTGGCTCCCAGCTTCCGCATTATAAAGTACCGTCCCAGATCGTGTTTATCGAAGAGATGCCTCGCACCTCGACTGGAAAGATTCAAAGATACAAGTTACGCGCGGAAGATCGGTAGTTAAGCGGAGAAATCGGATGATCAAGATGCAAAAGATTGCGCCGGGGTTCGTGGTGGGATTGTTGGCCGCTGCAATGTGCGGCGCCGCCTATGCCCAGCAAGGCTGGGCAC
>JBASRM010000274.1:0-5275 GCA_049273835.1 Blastocatellia bacterium
GTCAAGAAGTTTCTCGACAAGGAAGTAGCCCCGGTTGCATCCGAACTCGAACACCATAACGAATATCCAACCCAGATTGTCGAAGGAATGAAAAAGCTCGGGCTGTTTGGCGCGAACATCCCCGAGCAGTACGGCGGGTTGGACTTGAGCTACACCGTATTCGCGATGATCTTCGAAGAGATATCGCGAGTCTGGATGGGGCTTGCCGGGATACTGGGCACTCATTGCGTGCTTGCAGATGTAGTCTCGCGATTCGGCACCGACGATCAGAAGCGAAGGTTTCTTCCGATTATGGCCACCGGCGAAAAGCGCGGCGCCATTTGCTTAACGGAATCGCACGCCGGCACTGACCTCCAGGCGATCCGAACAACCGCGGATCGGCGCGCCGATTATTACCACATCAACGGCTCTAAGATGTGGATCACCAACGGACGCCGCGCTGAAGTCATGCTGCTGCTCACCAAGACCGACAAGGACGCCAGTCCAGCGTATGCAGGAATGAGCGCTTTTATCGCGGAAAAGGGTGAGCCGGGGCTGACAGTCAGCCGCGACATCGACAAGCTCGGATACAAGAGCCTTGAAACCTGCGAGCTGTTGTTTGAAGACTTCAGGGTGCCTGCTCAAAACTTGATTGGAGGGCGCGAGGGCGAGGGCTTCAAGCACGTGATGACCGGTCTCGAAAGCGAACGAATCAACGTCGCGGCTCGAGGACTTGGGGTCGCTCGGGCGTCATTTGAAGAGGCCATCAAGTACTCACAGGAGCGGCGCACGTTCGGCAAACCCATCTGCGAGCATCAGGCGATCCAGCTCAAGCTCGCGGATATGGCTACCAAGATCGAAGCGTCTCGGCTGCTGGTCTACGCCGCCGCCGAGAAAAAAGATCGCGGGGAACGCTGCGACCTCGAAGCCGGAATGGCAAAGCTGTTTGCGACCGAAACTGCTCAGGAATGCTCGCTTGAGGCGATGCGAATATTCGGCGGCAACGGCTACGCGAAAGACTTTCCGGTTGAAAGGTATTATCGCGACGCTCCGCTGTTGATCATCGGCGGCGGCACGAACGAGCTTCAACGACTGGTGATCGCACGCGGGTTGCTCAAGAAGTATTCGATTGACCAGTCCCGGCAGGACTGAAAAAACGTGCCGCTAAGCAGTGCTCTCCCCCGCCAGAACCCGAGCATCATGTGCATTCATGAGTGCGAAACCGTTCTTTAGCCGGAATGGCAAACCATGAAGAAGCCTAGACGGGCACGTTCAACGCTCGAGCACCCAAGCCTTAACAACATCATCTTGTGGGCTTGTTTATCTCTTTTGCTACTGGTCCCCCTTGTATTTGACGTATCAGCGCACCGGGCTTACGTCACACCAAAGCTTGCGGTGTTACTTGTCGGGTCGAGTCTGCTCGCGCCGCTCACCGCGCTGGCTGCTCTGGAAGCCGCGCGCAAAGGATCAAGCGTGGCTCGCCTGTTTAACCCGGCGCACCTCGTCCTGGTAAGCCTCTTCGTTGCCAGCATCGCAGTTTCCACGGTCTTCGGTTTGGACCCGCTCACATCGCTGTTCGGCTTCTTTCATACTCAGACGGGACTTGTGCCCAAGCTTTGTTTTTTGATTTGCTTTTTCGGCTTGATCATCGGAATCAGCGACGAAGAGTCCAGGCTCCGAAAGGTACTGTGGGCAATGATGCTCACGGGTTTTATCGTTTCCTCATACGCGATTATCCAGTTTTTCGGCCACGACCCGTTTCTTCAGGCAAGCCTTTATACTTACAGTTCTCAAGAGGGTCCGGTGCGGCGCGTGATTGGCACGCTAGGGCACGCGGACTATTTGGGAAATATATTGATGTACACAACGCCTGTCAGCGTCGCAATGGGCCTGGCCGCGAACGGGTGGGTACGCTTGCTGAGTTTGTTTGCCGCGGGCGTGTCTCTTGCCGCTATCGTAGTCAGCGGGACTCGCGGGGCATGGGCGGGCATCGTGGCGGCAGGGGTTGCTACTCTGTTTATTGAAGCCGGGCGCGGCAACAAACTGTGGGCGAAGGTGACTGGGCGCGCGGCACTTCGCCGGCTCGGGTTGGCTTTGATAATTATCGCGGCTTCGGCCGGGGCGCTAAGCTTGAGCCCAGCCTCTCACGGCGTCGTCGCTCGCGCGCGGTCAGTCGTCGTGGACGGGTTGAGCGGATCCGGCCGCACGCTGTTGTGGCGCGATTCGATCAAAATGGTTCCGGCGTTTGCGCTTGTTGGCAGTGGTCCCGATAGCTTTCGCCTGGCATTCCTCGCCTATAAATCAAAAGAGCTTGCGGCAATCACCGGCTTCAACCAGGAGAGCTCGCATAACGCTTATCTGGATGCGGCAATTACATACGGGCTGCCCGGTGCGGTGCTTTACATCGCGGTGATCGCATCCGCTTTCAGACTCTTTCTGCGGGCCCGCCGCCAGGCTTCGAGTTCTTATCTGAAGCTGGCAGTCACGGGGTTGTTTGGATCCCTTGTGGCCGTCGCAACCCACAACTTTTTTATCTTCGATCAAATCCCGACGGGTCTCTACTTCTTCGCGTTAGTCGGGTTGGCTCAAGTTGTTTTGAACGTGGCGGAGTCGAATAAAAACCCGGCAGTGGATCTGAAGAGACAGGATACAAGAGTGACGCGTATGCCGCTCGCATGGGCGATCATCGCAGCCGGTTGCGCTTTGGTGGCGGCAGCAATCTGGTATTCAGCGGAGGTTTTGCGCGCGGACCACGCAATCAACAGGGCCCTGGCGCTTGCAGAAACAGGAGATCTGGATGGCGTGATTGAAGCGGGTAAGCGCGCAACCGGCAGCCCCGAGCCCACAGGTGATTATGATTTTGTCCTGGCCAGCGCGCTCGGCATCTGTTCAAGCCGACTGGAAGCCTCCTCGAATGCCACCCGGCAATCAGGAGCTGATAGCCCGAGTGTTTTTCAGCGCTCTGTTCACGCCAGAGAGCTTGCCGCCGAGTATGCTCAGCGATCTATAGATCACACTTTCGCGCCCGATCTCAGCTACCATTTACTTGCCTCGCTCGCTCAGTCGTCCGGGAACACGGTGAGGATGCGTGAGAACGCGATTGAAGCCGTAAGATTGGACCCAAACAACTCGCGGACGCGAATAATGCTGGGCCAGGCTCATCTAGCCAGCGGTAACCACGAGCAGGCCGAGCGCGAAGCCGAGCTGGCCCTTGAACTTGATCCCTTCTCCTTTGAAGCTGCCTCGATTCTTGCGAGAGCCCAGGGGGAAGACCCGAACGACGAATCTGCTGTTCTAAAAATCATGGCACGGATGCGCAACAGCAGACCCAACCTCAAGCGCAGCGTCGAGGAACTGGTTGCAATTGCGCGCGATCTTTCACAGGCGGGTAAGTTGAAGAAGGCGCGAGTCAAGCTGGTAACCGCAATCGGGAGGACTGAAGGACCGTGCCCTGACTGTCACCGGGAGCTTGCTCTCGTCTATGAGAAACTGAATCGATACTCAGAAGCAATTTCGGCATGGGAGACTTTCACCGAGCAAGCCCCTGAGCGCGCGTCTGCCGAGCAAATCAAAGCTCGAATCGAAACACTCAGACAAAAGAGCAATCCAAAACAATAGCCAGTGCAGTGTGAGTTGCATTTCTCGAAGGAGCAAGCCTCGCATGAGTGTGATGGAAACGGCGGAGGCGGCAATAACCAGGCGTCTGACAATTCGGGAACGATTCACGAGGCTGGACCGCCGCGGGATGTTTCTGGTTGCGTTCTTTGTAGGTGCGCTGGTCTATTCGCAAGCTGAGTTTTGGAACCAGCCAAGCGTTGGCGATCGAGCCAACTGGGATTATTTCGCCCAGGTGATCGCACGTGGCGGCGTGCCGTACCGAGACGTGGTGAACATTAAGAGTCCGCTGTCGGCTTACATCGGGGCGACGGCCATCGTCATTGCTCGACCTTTCGGGATGCGCGATGTACTTGCTATCAGGATCACATTTCTTCTGCTCGCCTGCCTGACTCTGGCCTTAACGTTTCTGGTCGCGCTGGACTACTTCAACAGCCCGCGTGTGGCGTTGTTTGCCGCAGTGATCATGCTCACGTTTGATGCGTTCGCCCGTTTTAACAGCGGCGGGATTCAGCCCAAGACGCCTATGGTGCTCTTCGGGCTATTGACCCTTTGGGCAATCCTCAAAGATCGTCCCTTTACTGCAGGCGTTGTTGGCATGTTGTCGGCGTTGAGCTGGCAGCCTGGTCTGCTGTTCGTCGGCGTGGCCGGGCTCGGCTTCTCGCGCTACTTCACCAGTTGGCGCGATATGAAAGTGGTCCGATTGATCATCGGCGCCACGATTCCCCTCGCCGTTCTGCTCGCGTATTTCTGGGCTTCCGGCGCTCTTGAAAGTTTTTACCGCTGGAGCATTCACTTCAATTTCACTGTGTACGCCCCACGTCAATCTCGCAAGCTCGAGGACTTTTTCACTCACCTGTCCAGATTGATGAATGGAGTGTATTCCAGATCGAGAGAATATTTTTATGTCGCTTTAGCCGGGTTGGTTATCGCGATATGCCGAGAGACGATGGGAGCGATCAAGAAAGGAGCTGGCTACCTCGTAACTTCCGCACCAAGGCACGCTGTGATCATTGCGCCGATCATTTATTTTGCGTTTTGCATGGTTAACATTCAGAGCGGTCCGGATCTGATCCCACTTGTGCCCTTGGTAGCCATATTCGCCGGCGTCGCGTTTGTGTTTATCATCGAACAGGCAATCGGTCTATTCCAACGCTTCCGGTCTCAGAAAAAACCAGCTCACATCGAGGACTGGGCTATCGTCGCGATAGTGGCTCTTATTCTGTATCGCAGCGTCGGCGGCGCTTTCTCGTTCGACCGCGGGTTTCCAACTCTTAGAGATCAGCAGCCGGCGGTCGAAGAAATCGTCTCGCACCTCGAGCCTGGTGACAGCATCTTCGTTTACGGTCGCAGTGAAGTTCTAGTGCTGTCCGGCATGACCAATGCCAGCAAGTATTTTGTTCTTGACAGGGGCAAGGATGAGTATCTAGATCGGGTTGAGCCGGGGGGCTTCAAAGGATGGCTCGAGAGATTGAAGGCGCAACGCCCCAAGATCATCGTAGTCGACAGGCTCGACCAGACACCTTACCTGAACAGTTTTATGCAGTGGGTCACGACCGAGTATGCTCCACGGAGCAATGGGTTCTTCTATTACTACATGCGGAAAGACAGCACCTGGTGGAGTGCAACGCTAAGAGTGGTCTCTGAGCATCGGCGGATGCCCACAGCCGTCAGGCGTGGG
>JBASRM010000281.1:0-7382 GCA_049273835.1 Blastocatellia bacterium
CTGGTATTACAAAGGCGATGCGATAAAGCAATGGGCTGGCGGTGAAGCGACGGCCGGCGGCGACTCGAAGGGCGACTTCGATAAGTTGAATGGCGCGCCGGGTGATCCCGCGCGGGGCGCTGGTTCAGCCGGCGTTAGTTCCGCTTCAGTCGGCACGGGCCGGCTTAGCCGGCCGCTGGTCGTCGGCATCAACACATGGGCCGGCCATTCACCAGGTATCGTCTTCAACTACGGCATGGAGCCAAATGCCGCTTCGTTGTACAAAAAGAATTTCAACATGGATGTGAAGTTCGTGCTGCTCGAAGACCCGGCGGCGAAGCTCGCCGCGTTTCGCAGCGGCCAGGTGGACATCATGTGGAACACGGTGGACAACTGGGCCCGCGAAGCCTCCATCCTCGCCGAGCAGAACCAGCAGGCCAAGTCCATCATCATGCAAGACTGGTCGCGGGGAGGCGACGGAATCGCCTCGCTCGCCTCGATCAAGTCAGTCGAAGATTTGAAAGGCCACAAGGTCGCCTGCACGCAATTCACGCCGTCCCACTTTCTGCTCCTTTACCTGTTGTCCCAGTCCGGTCTAACGCCGGAAGAAAAGGCAGGGGTGGAAAAGAACATCATCTTCACCACTGACGGGCCAGCTGCCGCAGCCGCCTTTAAAGCAAAACAAGTTGATGCCGCCGTCACCTGGGAGCCTGATCTCTCAGGTTCGATTACCGCGCGCGGCGCCGAGGCGCATGTACTCGTCTCCACACAAGCTGCCACCAACATCATCGCCGACACGCTCTGCGCGCGGCAGGATCTGATTGATAAAGCGCCGGAGACGGTTCGTGATTTTGTGCGCGGCTGGCTCGACGGCATAGAGATGATCAAGAACGATCCGAATCCGGCGTACGAGATAGTAGCCAAGGCCCTCAAGCTCGACACCGATACCGTCTCCGGCATGTTGTCTGGTTTGAAGCTCACGCCTTACGCCGATAACGCGCAGTTCTACGGACTTACGAACGCGAAGGCGCACTACGAGACTTTGTTTGACACGGCGTTCGTCATCTGGCGCAAAAAGGGCCTGGTAACCAAGAGCGTTGACGCAAAAGGCTGGGTCGATACGCGGTTCTTGCAGGCGATAGCGTCCAATTATCCGGGTCAGAAAGTAGAGGAAGCTCCTGTGGTGGCGAAAGCGCCTTCGGCAAAAGATGTGCCGATTTTGCATCAACAGATTCAGATTCAGTTCACGCCGGGCTCCGATGAGATCATGGCCGGCTCATATCTCCTGCTCGACAAGCTGGGCGAGACGATGACCTCTTTCGGCAGCACCATCCTCCGCGTCGAAGGTAACACCGACAGCACAGGCTCGCCTACCGCTAACATGACCCTATCCGAACGTCGCGCGCTATCGGTCAAGAACTATGTCGTTAAAAACTTTCCGAACATTCCGCCGACGCGCTTCCAAACTATCGGGCGTGGCTCAAGCAATCCAATTGCCGAGAACACCAGCGAAGCCGGGCGCCAGCAAAACCGCCGCACCGATATCAAGGTGATCTTAGCGACACAGTAAAGCAGGGATGAAGGATAAAGCCGGCGGACCGAAAAGCACAATGACTCATTCTGAAGCAGCACGCTTTGTTCCTGTCATCTTCATCCTTGCTATTTATGGCTGGACGTAAAAGCACTCTCTTTTCGATTCGCTCACCACTGCCAAAGAAGACGGCGTTTGCTCTGGCGTTTGTTGCGCCGACGCTGGTGCTTGGCGCGTGGTGTATAGCAACGTATGGCGACCTGGTGCAGCCCGACTTTCTGCCGAACCCAACCGAAGTGGTTCGCGGCACGCTGCAACTTTTCGTTCATTACGACCTGGGCACGGCGATCCTGGTCTCTACGCAGCGCATCGCGATAGCATTTCTCCTGGCTTCGGCGATAGCGCTTCCGCTTGGCGTGCTGATGGGCACGTTCGACCCCATCAATCGCCTGTTCGAGCCGATCATGGCGCCCTTGCGCTACATGCCAATCTCGGCGTTCATCCCGCTGTTGATTCTCTGGTTCGGCATCTACGAGAAGCAGAAGATCGCGTTTCTGTTTCTCGGTGTGTTCGTCTATCTCTTGCCGGTCGTCGTCTCGTCTATCCGGCTCGTCCCCGAAGAGTTGGTGCAAACGGCTTTGACTCTTGGCGCGACAAGGTTTCAGGTAGTCAGGACGGTGCTGTTGCCGGCCGCGCTGCCGGACATCTTTGACAGCTTCCGCGTGATGAACGCCATCGCGTGGACTTACGTGATTCTCGCCGAAGCGGTCAACCCGGAGCGCGGGCTTGGTTACATGGTCGAACTTGCGCGGACGCATCAAAAAGCATCATGGTCCTTCGCCGGACTGCTCGTCATCGGCGGCATCGGCCTCTTAACAGACTTTCTGATCCGCGTTGTTTCCAGGATGCTGTTCAGTTGGCGCGAGGCGAACTAGACGCACAAATTGATATGGCTGAAAACGAGGGTCCAAAAACACTTCCCCAATCCGGCGAACCCGGTACGATTGCCCTTGACGTCGGCGAGCACAAGCGTCGGCCGCATGTTACCTATGCACCCGATCAGAGCGGAGCGCCGCCCAAGCTGCGCGTTCAGAATTTGAGCGTGTCCTACGTTGATCGCAAGGGCGCACGCACGGAGGCGGTGCGCGACGTTTCCTTCGACGTGTACGATAAGCCGGAAACGGGCGAGATCATCGTGTTCTTAGGGCCATCGGGCTGTGGCAAGTCGACAATCCTGAAGGCTGTCGCCGGTCTCCTGCCACCGACCGAAGGCGATGTGCTCGTAGATGGCAAATTGATAACTGACGTGGGCCGTGATCGCGGCATGGTCTTTCAGGCTTACACCTCCTTTGGCTGGCTCACAGTGCGCCAGAACGTCGAATATGGCCTCAAGCTGCAAGGTGTTGCCAAATCAGAGCGGCGCAAGGTGTCGGACAGAATTCTGCAATCGGTTCGGCTGGCTGATTTCGCGGATCGTTACCCGAAAGACCTCTCGGGGGGCATGAAGCAACGCGTGGCGATCGCGCGCACGCTGGTAAACAATCCGCGTGTGGTGTTGATGGACGAACCGTTTGGCGCGCTCGACCCGCAGACGCGCTGGGGTATGCAGACGTTGCTTCTTGATGTTTCACGGGCGGACAACAATACGATTCTGTTCGTTACACATGACGTGTCCGAAGCCGTCTACCTGGCCGATACGATCTACGTGTTATCGCAGCGACCGGCGCGCATTCTGCATCAAGTAGACGTGCCCGCGTTCCCCGTTCACGACATCGCGCTCAAGTCAGCGCCGGAGTTTCGAGTGGTCGAGAAACAGTTGCTCGATCTGATTTACGCGCCAGGTAGTAAATCGTAAATAGAATAGCAGGCCTTCATCGATTTATGCTTCACGGTTTACTATTCCAATATGGGGACAACCGGAAAAAAGGGCTTGACGACGAAGCCGCAAACCCCCGCGCGGAAGGATAGTCTCGCCGCAAATGCCAGGACGTTGCGCGGCGACACCCTTGCCGCGAGCGAGGCTTACGCCAAACAGGCGATTTATGAAAAGCGGCCCTATCTCAAAGCCGCGTTTGCTAATCCCTATAACCTCTCGCTGTTGATTGGCGGGCTGGCTGCCGCGGTGCTAACCTTCAGCCCTTTTCTTGGTTTGATTGTGAGCTGTCTGGAAGTCTTATGGCTCGTTTATGCGCCAGGTTCGAGTTTGCTTCAACGACTGCTGTGGGACCCGCGATTCAATCAGGAACAACTCGCAGAGGAGCAGAAGAAACGCGCCGCGCGGATGCAGAATCTTGACGAAGCGGATCGGGAGCGTGTGGTCTCAATCTTCGCTCGCCAACAGGAAATTAATGGTCTTGCCGCGCAGAATCCGTCATTCACCGGCGAGTTGTTGCGCACGGAACTCATCAAGACGGATCGCCTTGTAGAAGCGTTCATGGATATGGCTACGACTTGCGCGCGTTATGAGACCTACTTAAGGTCGATCGATCTGAGCGAGCTTGAAAAAGACCGGCGGCGCTGGGAGGCTATCACTCAGGCGCGTGGCGGTCAGGACTCGGAAACCGAAATCGCGCGCAAGAATCTTGCGATCATCATAAAGCGCATCGACAAGATGAAAGAAATTCACCACTACCTGACGCTTGCCCGCGGGCAACTTGATCTGATCGAAAACTCTTTTCAGTTGATTTCCGATCAGATCGTCACTATGCAGTCGCCGCAGGAGTTGACCGGGCAGCTGGATGAACTGCTCGACGGCGTTGAATCAATCAAACAAACCGCAGCCGATACCGAGCGGCTGCTGAATCCCCTGGGCCTGAGGGATCTAAACGTATGAGCGAGCCGCGGCTGCTTCCCGTATGGGCTGAGGATTTGCGACGCCGTTATTTGCACGGCGAGGCCTCGATGTTTGTCCTGCATGGCAACGTCTACGACGTTGTTCTTTGTCAAAAGCAGATGATGGCGCTCACAGAGTTCCTGACCAACGTGCTACTCAAAGAATCTAAGGAGACGATCGTAGTTTATAACGTGGCTACGGGCGCGCGTTTCAGCAAGCGCGCGGACAATGTTACCACTATCGACGACGTTATCCTGGCAACCGAAAAAGACCGGGTCTTCGCCGCCCTCGAACGATTACTCATCGGCGCTACGAAAACCGCCGTCATTATGGAATATGCCGAAGCGATTGCACCCGCGGGCGATCCAAATTTTCAAGGCGACTCGGACCGCGCCGCGATTGTGACGCTGCATCGCTGGTCGGCGCTCCCGGAGATCGAACGGGGCGATAACGTCGTACTGCTAATAGCGGAGAACTTGACCGAGCTTGCGCCCAAGTTGATCTCCAATCCGAAGGTCGCTGTTGTCGAAGTGCCGATGCCGGATCGCGACACGCGCCGGGAAGCCGCGATGCTGGCCGACGCGCGTTTGACCGAAAGGGATGGCGAGCGCTATGCGGAAATCACCGCGGGTCTCAAGGCTATCCAGATAGCTTCGATTTTGACGCCACCGGTGGCGGTGGAAGAACAGTCGGCCGACCGCGAAGCTTTCATCGCCGGTCTGCTCGGCGGCGGCTCTGACGCTGCCGGTCGCGCTCACAAACTCGCCGCGCTTACCAGTAATCTGAACCGCGACGAGATAAAAGAACTGATCGCGCCGACGGCTGCCGCGCCTTTATCCGACGCTGCCCTCCCATCTCCGGTTGAACGCGCCCGCAAAGAGACAGATCGGCTGATCAAACTACGTAAGCGCGAGATACTCGAGCGGGAGTGCTTCGGGCTGGTTGAGTTCGTGGAGCCGGTGCACGGGTTTGAAGTTGTTGGGGGAATGGAAGCGGTGAAGAAAGATTTGCTGGTCATTGCCGAGAGCATTCGGGAAGGACGCAAGAGCCGCGTGCCCATGGGCATACTCTTCACCGGGCCAATGGGCACCGGCAAAACATTTGTCGCCGAAGCGTTCGCGAAAGAATGCGGACTGACGACTATCAAGCTGAAGAATTTCCGCTCCAAATGGGTCGGCGCAACCGAAGGCAATCTTGAGAAAATCTTGAACGTGATCCGCGCCATTGGACAGGTCGTGGTAATTGTGGACGAGGGCGACCGTGCGTTCGGCAATACGGATGGCGAAGGCGATGGCGGCACATCGTCGCGCGTCATCGCGCGCATCAAAGAGTTTATGTCCGACACCTCGAATCGCGGCCGCATCCTCTTTCTTGTGATGACGAACCGGCCAGACAAGCTCGACGTTGATCTCAAACGCGCCGGCCGTCTGGACCGAAAGATTCCCTTTCTCTACGCCCAGACGCCTGAAGAAGTGGAACTTGTCGCAAGCGCTCTCGTCCGCAAGAACAAGATCAACACGGACGTTGACCTGCCGACGATTCGTGACGGTTTCGCCAGCAAACTCGTTGGTTACAGCAACGCCGATATTGAAGCTGTGTTGCTGTTGGCGAACGATGAAGCGGCGCGGGCGACGGGTGGCGATGCGCCGGTGCTAAGCGACCATCTCTTGAGCGCGGCAATCGACTATTTTCCCAGTCGCGACGCAGATTTGCTGCAATACATGGAACTCCTCGCCGTCTTTGAAACCTCCAGCCGCAGACTCTTACCAGCTAAATACGCTTCGATTACACCTGAAGAACTGGATGCCCGGCTAAGGCAACTGCGAACTATTGTGGGCGGTCGCCGTTAGGAAGCGCCGCGCGCCGCCTGTACTTAGCAAAACATCTCATCTGCATAACTCAGCAACCATTCGTCCGTTCTGTTCGCATCAGTGTCGGCCTTCTATCACCGACACAGCTACACATCACGGGAGACTCTCAGGCGTATGGCCGTGAAACCTGTGCTCCCTTTGACAGACCTTTTAGAGACCTCATGGTTTCTCGCGCCCGGCGCGTCCGCCAGACACCGTGCGTCGCCGGCTTGATCGCACCCGAGGAGCACGCGCCCTGCGCGCCCCGAAATGCTCCAACTCATCGGCGCAGATATCGCTTGCTGGTGTGGCTGTCCAGAAAGGCGCATTGAATTAGCATTCAATAGTGTGTTAGAGTATTGGCATATGATTAACTTGGACGATATACAGTCGCTGACGGATTTCAAGCGCCACACCGCGAAATTCCTGAAGAAGATGAAGAGAAGCAAAGGTCCGGTCGTGCTCACGGTTAACGGAAGGGCCGAGATTGTTGTGCAAGATGCGAGGGCTTACCAGGAGATGCTCGAACGGGTTGAAAGAGCCGAAACCGTCGCTGCTCTGAAGCAAGGCATCGAAGAGTTTGAGAGAGGCGAGGGTCGCCCGGCAAGAAAGGCGCTAGAGGAGCTTCGCCGGAAGCATGCTATATCGGGTTGATATTTCGCCTTCTGCTCTTCAAGATGCCGAAGATGCTTATCTTTGGATCAAGAGGCGCGCGCCAGGGCGCGCCTCTACCTGGTATGAGGCACTGCTGAAAGCAATTAATGGGCTTGAGCGAATGCCAGCTCGATGTCCGGTTGCGCCTGAAAGCGAAGATCTCGGGATAACGATCAGGCAACTACTCTATGGTAAGAAGGGTAACGCTTATCGAATCTTGTTCGCGATCGGGTACGACGATTCAACTGGTGAAGACGTTGTCAGGATTTTCAGGATTCGCCACAGCGCTCGCCTGAAGGCAACGCCCGAGGAGATCCAGCAAGGCGAGCAACAAGTTGATGACGAGGACAGCTAAACGCCGGCGGAGAACGGAGCCGCGTTTTCGCGAGCCCCAACCAGGCTTTCAACTAGGTCTTTCGATGCTCATCTCCATCGCGCCGGGTACGCGACACCCAGGTCTGAGCATCTTCGCCCAGTAGAGGATATGTCGCCGCGCCGTGAATCTCGCGCCATCGGCGATGAACCCTTCCTGTTG
>JBASRM010000291.1:0-3112 GCA_049273835.1 Blastocatellia bacterium
GCTCAACGGTCGTACGAAGATGAATTCCCGTTAGTACGCGCAAGAAAACGAGACGTAACGACTACTACTCCATTCGCTTATTCGTCGGAGTCAGATCGACTCTCAGTTCAGATACTCAAAACTTGGTCAGATGTACAAAACGCGGGGAAAACGGTAGGACCCTAGCACTCTCGGCGCCCGCGAAGGATGATCCACGTCTAGTCAGCAGCTTGTACAAGCCACTGGAAGTGTTTTACTCGTTTACCTTTCTCATCGACGACCGGTTCTTTATCATAAAGCGAATGAAAGAGTATCCCTTGTTGCAGCGGAGAAAGTGGATATGAATCCTCGATCGACTCGGCCGCGACCGCTTCGATGGCTTGTTTCTTCGCGACCGTCATAAGTGACATCGGGTTGATCAAATCCTGGCGGTAACCCCCGCATCCGGAGGATCCAGCTCGATTACGTCGTATAGCTCGCGAACCGCACGCGCCGTCGCCGTGCCTGGCTGGTGGAATAGCTCTGCTGCGACCGCGCGGCGCGACGCCGATAGAAACCCTGGATCGCTGAAGCACTTTTCGACTGCGGCTATCGTTTCACTAACGTTTCGTACGGTGGTGGATGCTTCTCGCAATAGATTTACATAATCCAGGTTTATATCCGTTTTTGCGATAAGCTCGGACACATCGATTCGCACCAGCGGACGATCCAGCAAAAAGTATTCGAATCCGACCGAACTGTGATCGGTAATCAAAACGTCGGCTGCCGCTAGATAGGGACAGGCATCACTGGAATCCACCAGCCACCCGCCGCCTCGACAAAGGATTGGTTCGAGGCGAGCCGGCCAATCGATGCCGCCCGAGTGGTTGTACTGTGGATCGCGGGACCGATCGTGCAGCTTGACGATAACTGCATACCCGGCGGCTACCAGTCCCTTCAGCAGGTCTTCGCCCATCGCGTTGAGCGAGGAGTAGGGGGACCAGGTTGGCGCGTACAGCACCGTGCGCCGCGCTGGATCGATTCCGATCTGATTAAGAACGTCGTTGCGATTAAGCGATCCATCAACCAGACAGTCAAGCTTCGGATAACCTACCAGCCTCGCCGCCGGGCTATCAGCGTCGATGGCTCCGACACGCACATAGTTTTCCAGTCTTCGTCGATTGATGAAAAAAAGCCGATCCCACTCGCGCATCGATCGATCAGGAGTGTCGTAGATGCGGCTATACTTGCCGGCGACGCCATGAAACATTTGAATGCGTTTGGTGCCCCTTGGGAGTGTTACCCAGAGCATATCCGCGACGAGATAGGCACTGAACTTCATCAACGCTGCGCGGGCCGGACTTATGACCCTGGCAGTATCCGCGATCTCCTCATAGATTTTCTTTGCGGCGGTGGTCTGTTCGCTTGCGGTAAAGAAGAATGTCACTCGCGGGTCTTGCATGGCCCGGTAAATTGGGGCTATGACGGCGTAGTTCATCGCTGTGCGGGAATCTACCAGCACCGAGCGGCCGGGATTGATTCGCCGCTGCCATCGCGTATCCGTTTGCTGCACCCATCTCGTAATGTTGCCCAGTGCCATTGTGTTTTCTAAACGAGCTCACCTACCGCCGCCAGAGAGGGTGAGTACGGGCGATCGAAAGACAATTCATCTTGTTCGATCTCTGGCAGGACCTCTTCGATCGCTCTATGGTAGTCCTCAGGAAAATCAATTTCGATCCACGGCAAACCACGCGTGCCGATGGCGTGCAACGGGCGCACTCGGGAGAATTCGCGGAAGGCTCGCGGCGCCCAGGCTCGTTGCGCTCCCTTTGCGATCAATAACGCCATTTGCCGGATCAGCAGAGCTGCACCTGACGCACCAAACTTTACGATACCAACATTTTCACCGTCTGCTTCCTGCGGATCGATCATCTTACTGATGTCGACCACCCGCCCTCGGCTCACCTTGACCTTCATCTCTTCAGCTCCAAAAGCCGGAGTTTTTTCATCCTTGTATGCAAGCAGAAGCGCGTCCTCATAACGAGCTGTCAGGATGTCAGTAATCAGCTGCGGGTGAAAAAGCACATCCGAGTTAAGGACTACAAACCCGTCGGCCAGGGTATGCCGCGCAAGCCAAAGCGAATAGAGACTGCTGGTGCGGAAAAATATGGGATTCTCGACATATTCGATGTCCGGGCCGCATAGTCTTTGCACTCTGTCAGCGCAGAACCCGACGACTGCGACGATCTCATCGATTCCGGCAGCGCGCAGCGCAAAGATTTGGCGTTCAATCAATGAGTATTCTCCGACGGTCGCGAGGCACTTCGGAATATCACCGGCGACTCCTCTCAAACGCGTCCCTTTCCCCGCTGCCAGAATGATTGCTCTCATATTGGTTATGACCTCCTAGGCGGCGGCCGCCGCAGTCGCTCGCTTTAGTAGATCTTTGACCTTGTTGATGTACCACTGCCTTTCTTCGCCATCGATGGCCAGCATTAGAAAAACGGTGAGATACAATAGGCCCGCGGTTATGGCCTGAATCGCGATCGCGACAAGATTCGCGCCTGCCAGGTTCCGAGTGATTGCCAGAAAGCACGCCATTACGATTAACGGCCAGAGAGTCGGAAAAATTGCGGTCCTCAGCGCCTCCCGCATCTCCAGTTGGACCCTCCGGCAAGCAGCGGGAAATAGCACGAAGATTGATACTGAAGCCACCGCTATCAGGGTGCCGAGTGCAACGCCGATCAGCCCCATGTGGCGAACCAGAACAACGCTTATCGCGAGGTTTGCCAGAGCGATTACTAGGTTGGAGGTCGCAAGGAGCCGGTGTCGACCCGCACCTTTGAGCAGAGTTGTGGCCGTTGAGTTACCCACGCGGACAACAACTACAACCGCCAGCACATAGATTACAGGGACGCTGGCCGCAAAGTCCGGACCGACCCAGGCCTTTACTAGAGGCTCAGCCAATAAGCTCAATCCGGTCGCAATGGGAACGACCATCGCCAGCGATATTCGGGTACCCTGGATAAACAAATGCCTAAGTCGGTCCGCCTGGCCGAGTGTCGCGGTATCCACGATTATCGGAAACATCACGCCATTCAACTGTCCGGTAACGATCTGGATGGCGTCGATCAAACGCTGCGCGACCGCCCAC